>NZ_JBSFHO010000004.1:0-70453 GCF_053597075.1 Streptomyces sp. NPDC001514 | reverse complement strand
CCCGCCCCCGCTCCCCGGCGTGGCGGCTGCGGCCCCGCGCAGCGCCGTCGCGGCGGGGCGCCGGTACGCGGACCGCTGGGCGGTCTCGCCGCGTGCCGTCGACGCGGTCACCGCGCTCAGCTGCTTCGCGCTGATGCTCCTCGACGTGCCGGGCCTGGCCGAGGCGGACAACTCCCTGGGCCGGGTGAGCGCGACGGTCGTCCTGGCGGCGGGCTCGGCGACGCTGCTGCTGCGGCGCCGGGTGCCGTGGCTGCCGTACCTCGTCGCCCTCGGCTTCCTGGGCTGGCTGCATGAGCTGACGCTCATCCAGTTCGCGCTGTACTCGCTCGGCCGGTTCCGGGGCCGTGTCGCGGGCATCGTGGCCACGGCGGGCTACATCCTGACGGCGTACCTGCTGTTCAACACCCCCGGCTGGCCGGCCCATCGGGGCGATTCGCTGAGCGAGTTCCTGAGCCTGGTGGTGCCGATCGGAGTCCTCGCGTCGGGCGTCGGTATCGCCGCGTACCGACAGGACCTGCTCCGCGAGCTGGAGGCACAACGCGCGGAGACCGTGGCCCTCCAGGCCGTGCAGCAGGAACGCGCCTCGGTCGCCCGCGATGTGCACGATCTGGTGGGCCGGGAGCTGACCGTGCTCGCCGTGCGGGCCGAGGTGCTGGCGGTACGGGCCCGGGGCGAGGCGTACGGCGCCGACTTCGACGAACTCGCCGGAACGGCCCGCCGCGCCCATCACATGCTGAACGAGATCATCGTGCGGCGCGCCGACGAGCGGACCGCGACCCCGGGCCTCGAGGGTCTCCCCGCGCTCGCGGCGGAGGGGGAGCGGATGGGCAGCCCGGTGGAGCTGACGATCACCGACCGGGCCCGCCGGATCTCACCCCTGCGGCAGACCGCGGTGTACCGGGTGGTGCAGGAGTGCCTGACGAACGCAGCCAAGCACGCGCCGGGGGAGAGGGTGACCGTGCACATCGACGTGGAGGGCGCCCGGCTGCGGATCGAGGTCGGCAATCCACTGGCCGCCGAGGCCCCGGCGCGCGAGCGGCCCGTGTCCAGCGGAACCGGCACGTTCTCGATGCGCGAGCGGGTGGAGAGCATGGGCGGGGTGCTCACGGCGGGCCCGAGGGACGGCTCGTATCACGTGCTGGCCCTGCTCCCGTCGGGCCTGTGAGGCATCGGCAGACCTCGGCAGGCGGGCCTGGACCGTGGTGTCGGTGGCCCTCCGTAGACTGGCAGCGTGAGTGAGCAGCAGCAGCCGGATCCCTTTGACGACGCCGACGACGCCCACGACGTGGACGCCGCCCACGAGGCCGACGTGTTCGACGAGATCGTCGACGCCGAGACCGACCGTGACCCCGACCTGGCGGTGATCGAGGCCGGCAGCCGCACCCTGCGCACCCAGGCCGGACCGCCCCAGGCCGACCAGGTGCCCGCGCGGCCCGCCGACCCGGAGGTGGACAAGGCGCTGCGCGAGGTCGAGGCGGACCTCGCGACCCGCTGGGGCGAGACGAAGCTGGAGCCGTCGGTCAGCCGGATCTCGGCGCTGATGGACGTGCTGGGCGAGCCGCAGCGCGCGTACCCGTCGATCCACATCACCGGCACGAACGGCAAGACGTCCACGGCCCGGATGATCGAGGCCCTGCTCGGTGCCTTCGACCTGCGCACCGGGCGGTACACCTCGCCCCACGTCCAGTCGGTCACCGAGCGGATCAGCCTGGACGGCGCGCCGATCGACGCCGAGCGCTTCATCGCCACGTACAACGACATCAAGCCGTACGTCGAGATGGTCGATGCCGCCCAGGAGTTCCGGCTCTCCTTCTTCGAGGTGCTGACCGGCATGGCCTACGCCGCGTTCGCCGACGCGCCCGTCGATGTGGCCGTCGTCGAGGTCGGCATGGGCGGCAGCTGGGACGCGACCAACGTCATCGACGGGTCGGTCGCCGTGGTCACCCCGATCGATCTGGACCACACCGACCGCCTGGGCTCCACCCCGGCCGCGATCGCGGCCGAGAAGGCCGGTGTCATCAAGCAGGGCGCGACGGTGATCCTGGCGCAGCAGCCGGTGGAGGCCGCGCAGGTCATGCTGAAGAAGGCCGTCGAGGTGGACGCGACGGTGGCCCGCGAGGGCATGGAGTTCGGGGTCGTCTCCCGTGAGGTCGCGGTCGGCGGGCAGCTGCTGACGCTGCGCGGCCTCGGCGGGGAGTACGAGGAGATCTTCCTCCCGCTGTACGGCGCTCACCAGGCGCACAACGCCGCGGTGGCGCTCGCCGCGGTCGAGGCCTTCTTCGGCATCGGTGAGCAGCACGCCCGCACGCTCGATGTGGACACGGTCCGCACGGCGTTCGCGTCCGTCGTCTCGCCCGGCCGGCTCGAGGTCGTACGCCGTAGCCCGACCGTCGTCCTGGACGCCGCGCACAACCCGGCGGGGGCGCGGGCGGCCGCCGATGGCATCACCGAGGCGTTCGGCTTCTCGCGGCTCATCGGTGTCGTCGGCACCAGCAGCGACAAGGACGTGAAGGCGGTCCTCGAGGCCTTCGAGCCGGTCTTCACGGAGATCGTCGTCACGCAGAACTCCAGCCATCGCGCGATGACCGCCGATGAGCTGGCCGCGGTGGCCGTGGAGGTCTTCGGCGACGAGCGGGTGGTCGTCGAGCCGCGCCTCGACGACGCGCTGGAGGCGGCGGTCACGCTCGCCGAGGAGGAGGCGGAGTACGCGGGCGCGGGCGTCCTGGTCACCGGCTCCGTGATCACGGTCGGCGAGGCCCGGCTGCTGCTGGGGAGGGGCTGAGTTCCATGCGTACGCTCTGTGCGTCGACGCTGATCGGCGAGTTCTTCGTGATCGGCTTCGCCGGTCTGGTGGCGATGAAGACCGACGGGCTGTCCATGACGCTGGTCTGGACGGTCTGCGGCATCGCGATGTTGCTGTCGGTGCTGCTGTGCGGGATGATCACCCGGCCCGGCGGGGTCCAGCTCGGCTGGGTCCTGCAGATCGGCCTGATCGCGAGCGGCTTCGTGGTTCCGGCGATGTTCATCCTTGGCGTGGTGTTCACCGCCCTGTGGTGGGCCTCGGTCCACTACGGACGCAAGGTGGACGAGGCGAAGGCGGCATGGGCCGCGCAGCAGCCCGCCGAGGCCTCCGGAGAGCCTGACGCTGCGTAACGGGCGACGTGGTGCGCCCTGTAGCCTCTGAGTGCCGGCATGTCCAGCACCCCCTCATCCCGAGAACCGACACCTGAGACTCGACCTCCGAGACTCGACACCTGAGACCCGCACTCGAAGGAGCCCGCACCGTGAGCCAGCGCACGCTCGTCCTGCTCAAGCCCGACGCCGTACGCCGCGGCCTGATCGGCGAGATCATCGGCCGTATCGAGCGCAAGGCGGGCTGGCAGATCACCGCGCTGGAGTTGCGACAGCTCGACCGCGAGACCCTGGAGCAGCACTACGCCGAGCACGTCGGCCGGCCGTTCTACGAGCCGCTCGTCGAGTTCATGCTGTCCGGCCCGGTCGTCGCCCTCGTCGTCGAGGGCGAGCGCGTCGTCGAGGGCGTCCGCACCCTGACCGGCCCGACCGACCCGATCGCGGCCGCCCCCGGTTCCATCCGCGGCGACTACGGCACGATCGTCCGCGAGAACCTCATCCACGCCTCGGACTCCGAGGAGTCCGCCATCCGGGAACTGAAGCTGTTCTTTCCGGGCGTCTGACGGCTCCTCTTCCCCGGTCGGTCTTTCCTGATCGAACGTCAGCCGTCCAGCGCTCCCCGCCTGGGGCGACCGAAGGAAATTCGGTCGCCCCTCGGCATATGAACCCCGATACCGGGAACGCTACGCTCCGACTCGTCGTCACCCTTACTGAGGCGGGCCAGCGCGCGGTGTCCGTGCAGGCGGCACTACGATGGAAGCCTTCACGCCACAGCGCCTGAGCAGCACCTCCTCGCCTACCTAAAAAGCCATCAAAGCTCGATTTGGGAAGGCCCGACGCATCCTCATGGGAAACAAGGGGAACTCAATGTCGTTCATCGGCCGTGACATGGCTGTCGACCTCGGGACCGCCAACACGCTGGTGTACGTCAGGGGTCGTGGGATCGTCCTCAACGAGCCGTCCGTCGTCGCCATCAACACGAACACCGGCGGCATTCTCGCGGTGGGCTCCGAAGCCAAGAAGATGATCGGCCGCACGCCGGGGAACATCGTCGCGGTGCGCCCGCTCAAGGACGGCGTGATCGCCGACTTCGAGATCACCGAGCGGATGCTCCGCTACTTCATCCTCAAGATCCACAAGCGTCGCTGGGCGGCGCGCCCGCGCATCGTCGTCTGCGTGCCCTCCGGCATCACCGGCGTCGAGCGCCGCGCCGTCATCGAGGCCTCGACGCAGGCCGGCGCCCGCCAGGTGCACATCATCGAGGAGCCGATGGCCGCCGCCATCGGAGCGGGCCTCCCGGTCCACGAGGCCACCGGGAACATGGTGGTGGACATCGGCGGCGGCACCACCGAGGTGGCCGTGATCTCCCTCGGCGGAATCGTCACGGCACAGTCCATCCGGGTCGCGGGTGACGAGCTGGACAACGCGATCATCCAGCACGTCAAGAAGGAGTACAGCCTCCTCCTTGGCGAGCGCACCGCCGAGAGCATCAAGATCACCATCGGCTCGGCCTACGCCATGGACAAGGAGGAGCACACCGAGATCCGCGGCCGCGACCTGGTCTCCGGCCTGCCGAAGACCGTGGTCATCTCCGCCGCCGAGGTCCGCAAGGCCATCGAGGAACCGGTCAACGCGATCGTCGACGCCGTGAAGACCACGCTCGACAAGTGCCCGCCCGAGCTCTCCGGCGACGTCATGGACCGCGGCATCGTCCTCACCGGCGGTGGCGCCCTGCTGCGCGGCCTCGACGAGCGCCTGCGCCACGAGACCGGTATGCCCATCCACATCGCCGAGGACCCCCTGGACTCGGTCGCACTCGGCTCCGGCAAATGCGTCGAGGAGTTCGAGGCGCTCCAGCAGGTGCTGGACGCCCAGCCGCGCAGATAGCGGACCGGGCCGAAGCCTCCCCCTGGCCTGTCCGGCCCGGGGGACCCCCCGTGTGGGCGCCGCCGGACCCATGCGGCGGATCGTTGGTATAACGGCACAAAGCAACGCCCCACAGCAACATCACAGAGCACAACGGCACGCAGCACACACATTCCTATGAGGAAGGCACGGCCGCCGCACGTGAGGGACACGAAAGAGAGCCGGCTGCTCCTGGTCCTGCTGATCGCCATCGCGTTCGCGCTGATCACGGTGGATATCCGCGGCGGCCAGGAGTCACCGGTGGACGGCGCCCGGCAGGCCGCCGCCGCGGTATTCGGACCGGTCGAGAACGGTGTGGCGGCGGCCGTCGACCCGATCGGCAACGCCATAGGAGCGGTCCGGGACTCGGGGGAGCGCCACGACCGGATCGCCGTGCTGGAGCGGGAGAACGCGACCCTCAAGGCGAGGCTCGGCAGCGACGCCCGCAACAAGAGCCGGCTCCGTCAGCTCGACGACATGCTGAAGAAGGCGGCCAACGGGCAGTACGGCATCAAGGGCGCGGAGGTCATCGCCATAGGAGCGGCCCAGGGCTTCTCCTGGACCGTCACCATCGACGCCGGTTCCCGGGACGGCATCCTCCGCGACATGACCGTGCTCAACGGCGACGGACTCGTCGGCCGTGTCACCACCGTCGGCCCGGACACCGCGACCGTACTCCTCGCCAACGACCCGGACTTCACGGTCGGTACGCGCATGGAAGGCACCGACGAGCTCGGCTTCGCGACCGGTCAGGGCGACCGGCCGCTGTCCGTGCAGCTCCTCAACGGCAAGGCGAAGGTGAAGAAGGGCGACCGGCTGGTCACCTTCGGCTCGCAGGCCGACAAGCCGTTCGTGCCCGGAGTGCCGGTCGGCGAGGTCGTCCGCGTCGACCCGTCCGGCGGCGACCTCACGCGGACCATCTTCGTACGACCGTTCGCCTCCTTCTCCAAGCTGGACATCGTCGGAGTCGTCGTCCAGGCGCCGCGCACCAACCCCCGCGACACGGTCCTCCCGGCCAAGCCGAAGCCGACCCCCACTCCCACGGTCACGGTGACGGTGACCCCGTCGCCCAACGGCCGGGGAGAGGACGGGAGTCAGGGAGACGGCACGGACACCGCGGCCGGCACCGGCACCGGTACGGACACCGGGGCGAGTACCGGCCCGGATACGGGCACTGACCCAGGCACAGACACCGGCCAGAACGACGAGTAGCAGGAGGAGCTGAACACCATGCGCTTCAACCGGATGCTGCTCTCCACCACGCTCGTCGTGGTCGCCCTCGTCGTCCAGGTCTCCGTCCTCGCCCGCCTCCATCTCCCCGGGGCCGTCCCCGACCTGCTGATGCTCGTCGTCCTCGCCCTCGCACTCGTGTACGGCCATGTCAGCGGCGCCCTCATCGGCTTCGGTGCGGGCCTGCTCGCCGACCTCGCCCCGCCCGCCGACCACGCCGCGGGACGCTACGCGCTCGTGCTGTGCGTCATCGGCTATCTCGCGGGCCTCGTCAA
The DNA here is from genome assembly GCF_053597075.1 of Streptomyces sp. NPDC001514. NCBI lineage: Bacteria > Bacillati > Actinomycetota > Actinomycetes > Kitasatosporales > Streptomycetaceae > Streptomyces > Streptomyces sp. NPDC001514. Next base: position 63,911 of record NZ_JBSFHO010000004.1, on the reverse strand, counting down.
GCCGGAGACCGGCCGGCTCACCTCGGCCACCGGACCGATGCTCGTGGTCGTCGCCGCCGCCGTCGGATCCACCCTGCTGTACGCCGGCGTGGGCGCCCTCGTCGGCGACACCGCCGCCCGGCATGTCGGCCTCGGCTCGCTGCTGTTCACCGCGGCCGTGTACGACCTGCTGCTCGCGCCTTTCACCGTGCCGCTGATCATGGCGCTCGCGAGACGCGCCGAGAACGACCCGCTCGCCGAGAACCAGTCCGGCGCCACCGTCGTGTCCAACGGCTGGACGTCCTTCGGCACCGGACTGCGGATCGGCAGCCAGCGCAGCGGAGGACTGCGCGTGAAGGCGGCCAGGACACGAGCGGCCCGCGCAGGCCGCATCAAGGGGATCAAGCGACTGTGATCGAGGGGGCATCGGCAGCGTGAGCAACATTCCCGAGACCGGGCGGACCCCTCGCGTCCAGATCCGGCTCGTCATCATCCAGGTCCTCGTCTTCTCGCTCTTCGCCACACTCGGCGGACGCCTCTGGTTCATCCAGATCCGCGACGGCGAGGAGTACGCCAAGAAGGCCTCGGGCAACGGCGTCCAGCAGGTCGTCCAGCCCGCGGTCCGCGGCGAGATCCTCGACGCCCGCGGAGTGCCGCTCGCCGACAACGAGACCCGTCTCGTCGTCTCGGCGTCGCGCACCGCCCTGTTGAAGATGAAGGACGACGGCAAAGACGTCCTCACCCGGCTCGCCGCGGTCCTCGGCATGAAGCCGAAGGACGTGATGGACAAGGTCCGGCTCTGCGACTCCGAGACCCCGCAGCCCTGCTGGAACGGCTCCCCGTACCAGCCGATCCCGGTCACCGACGAGGCCACCACCCAGCAGGCCCTCCAGATCCGCGAGCGCACCGAGGACTTCCCCGGCATCACCGCCGAGCCCACCGCGGTCCGCCGCTACCCGGCACCCGGCAAGGCCAACACCTCGCAGGTCCTCGGCTATCTCTCACCCGTCACCGACGAGGAGATCGAGAAGGCCAAGGACACCGACTCGCCGTTCCTCCGCTCCGACCAGGTCGGCCGCTCCGGACTCGAGCGTACGTACGACAAGGAGCTGCGCGGCAAGGCCGGTGTCACCCGCTACGAGGTCGACAACCTCGGCCGGGTCATGGGCCAGGCCAAGGCGGACAAGGCCGAGCCCGGCGCCAATGTCGTCACCTCCATCGACGCCCGCGTCCAGGCGGTCGCCGAGTGGGAGCTCAACAACGCGATGAAGGAAGCCCGCAAGGTCTTCGACGACAACACCAACCGGAACTACAAGGCGGACTCGGGCGCCGTCGTCGTCATGGAGGCGAAGACCGGCCGCGTGGTGGCGATGGCCTCGCTGCCCACCTACGACCCCAACGCCTGGGTCGGCGGCATCTCCGCCAAGGACTACGCCAAGCTGACCGGCAAGAAGTCCAACTTCCCGCTGCTGAACCGGGCCATCCAGGGCCAGGCCGCACCCGGCTCCATCTTCAAGGTCGTCCCGACCACCGCGGCGGTCAACGCCGGCTACGACTTCAAGGGCCGCTACCCCTGCCCGAGCTCGTACTCCATCGGCAACCAGGTCTTCAAGAACTTCGAGTCCCAGGGCCACGGCAGCATCACCCTCGGCCAGGCCCTCGAGGTCTCCTGCGACACCGTCTACTACGCCCTCGCCCACCAGCAGTGGATCAAGGACGGCGGCCTCAAGCCGAAGAAGAACCCGGCGGACTGGTTCTACAAGACCGCCCACCAGTTCGGCCTCGGCACCGAGACCGGGATCGACCTGCCCAACGAGGAGACCGGCCGGGTCCCCGACCGCCGCTGGAAGCAGAAGTTCTGGGAGGCGAACAAGGACTACTGGTGCCGGACCGGCAAGAAGGGCGGCACCTACATCCAGCAGCTCTCGTACGAGAACTGCCTCGAAGGCAATCTGATGCGCGCCGGTGACTCGGTCAACTACTCCATCGGCCAGGGCGACACGCTCGTCACCCCCATCCAGATGGCCACGATCTACGCCGCCATCTCCAACGGCGGCACCCTCTACGACCCCATCGTCGGCAAGGCGGTCATCAGCGCGGACGGCAAGAGCGTGCGGGATATCAAGCCCAAGTCGCACGGCAAGCTGCCGATGAACGCCAAGACGCGCGACCTGATGGACGAAGCCCTCGCGGGAGTCGCCACCCGCGGTACCGCCGCCTGGCGATTCGGCGGCTGGCCGCAGGACAAGATCCCGATGCACGCCAAGACCGGCACGGCAGAGGTCCACGGCAAGCAGACGACCTCGTGGTTCGCCACGTACACCAAGGACTACTCGATCGTCATGACGATCTCCCAGGGTGGTACCGGCTCCGGCGCCTCCGGCCCCGCCGTGCGCAACATCTACAACGCGCTCTACGGGCTCGACATGGAAGGCAACCAGGATCTCAAGAAGGCGCTTCTGCCGCAGCCGCAGAAGACCCTGCCGAAGATCAACCCCGATGGGACGGTCGACGCCCCGCAGATCCGGCCGTACGCCCCCCAGAAGCCCAAGCCGGAAGAGGACAAGACACTCGCGGGCCCACCGCCCGCGACAGTGCGGCCGCCGGCCGCGACCGGGCGGAGGGACTGACCCATGGCCGGAACCCACGGCTTCTCGGTCGCGCGGTACGCCCCCGACCGCGGCCCCTGGGCCAGGCTCACCGCCCGTGACTCGATGCTGCGGCGGCTCGACTGGCCGATGCTGCTGTCCGCCCTCGCGCTGTCGTCGATCGGCGCGCTGCTCGTGTGGTCGGCCACGCGCAACCGCACCGAGCTCAACCAGGGCGACCCGTACTACTTCCTGTTCCGCCATCTGCTGAACACCGGCATCGGCTTCGCCCTGATGGCCGGCACGATCTGGCTCGGCCACCGCACCCTGCGCGGGGCCGTGCCGGTGCTGTACGGGATCTCCGTGCTGCTGGTCCTGCTGGTGCTCACGCCGCTCGGTGCGACGATCAACGGAGCACACGCCTGGATCGTGGTCGGCGGCGGATTCTCCCTGCAGCCGTCCGAGTTCGTGAAGATCACGATCATTCTGGGCATGGCGATGATGCTGGCGGCCCAGGTCGACGCGGGCGACCAGGCCCACCCCGACCACGGCATCGTCGCCAAGTCCCTCGTCCTGGCAGCCCTCCCCATGGCGATCGTCATGCTGATGCCGGACCTCGGCTCGGTCATGGTGATGGTCGTGATCGTGCTCGGCGTGCTGCTGGCCTCCGGCGCCTCCAACCGCTGGGTCCTCGGGCTCATCGGCACGGGCGTCGCGGGCGCGGTCCTGGTGACCACGCTCGGACTCCTCGACGAGTACCAGATCAACCGCTTCGCCGCCTTCGCCAACCCCGAGCTCGACCCGGCGGGCGTCGGCTACAACACCAACCAGGCGCGCATCGCGATCGGCTCCGGCGGGCTGCTCGGCACCGGCCTCTTCAAGGGCTCGCAGACGACGGGCCAGTTCGTGCCCGAACAGCAGACCGACTTCGTCTTCACCGTGGCGGGCGAGGAGCTCGGCTTCCTGGGAGCCGGCTTCATCCTCTTCCTGCTGGGTGTGGTGCTGTGGCGGGCCTGCCGGATCGCCCGCGAGACGACCGAGCTGTACGGCACGATCGTCGCGGCCGGGATCATCGCCTGGTTCGCCTTCCAGTCCTTCGAGAACGTCGGGATGACGCTCGGCATCATGCCGGTCGCCGGGTTGCCGCTGCCCTTCGTGTCGTACGGCGGCTCGTCCATGTTCGCCGTGTGGGTGGCGGTCGGACTGCTGCAGTCGATCCGCGTCCAGCGGCCGATGACGGCCTAGAGACGGCCTGGAGACGGCCTAGAGACGGCCTGGAAACGACCGGTCCTGACCGACAACGTCTCGGTACGTACTGACGCGGAGGCGCCATGACGTCTAGATTTTGTTCATGGCGGACACGAAGCGGGAAATCGAGCGCAAGTACGAAGCCAACACCGGGACCGAGCTACCGGACCTGACCGGCGTGGCCGGGGTGACGGCCGTCGTCGACCAGGGCGTGACGGAGCTGGACGCCACCTACTACGACACCCCGGAGATGCGCCTCGCAGCGGACGGCATCACGCTGCGCCGGCGCACGGGCGGCGACGACGAGGGCTGGCACCTGAAGTTCCCTGTCTCCGCGGGCATCCGCGACGAGATCCGCGCCCCCCTCGACGACACCCTGCCCCGCACCCTCACGGGCCTCGTCCGGTCGCGCACGCGCGACGCCGAGCTCGTACCCGTCGTCCGGCTGCTCTCCTCCCGGGACGTCAGCCACCTGGTCGACGAGCAGGGCGAACTCCTTGCCGAGCTGTCCGTCGACTCCGTGCTCGCCGAGCGCCTCACGGAGGGCGGCGGCACGACGTCCTGGACCGAGATCGAGGTCGAGCTCGCCGACGACGGCGACCCGGCCCTGCTCGACGCGGTCGGCAAGCGACTCCGCAAGGCGGGCGTCCGGCCCTCATCGGCGTCGTCCAAGCTGGCCCGGGCGCTCGAGGAGACCGGACCCGCACCCGCCTCCGCCGAGTCCGCGGCGGAGTCCGCGCCCACGCCCCCCGGGGCGGGCGACACCGACGCCGCGAAGCGGCCCGCCAAGGACGCCAAGGCCCCGAAGGCTCCCGAGGCCGCGAAGACCGTCAGGGACCGCGGGGCACGGCTCGGACCCAAGGACGCCGGGGAGTTCGTCCTCGCCTATCTGCGGGAGCAGCGGGACGCCATCGTCGCGCTCGACCCCGCCGTGCGGCGCGACCTGCCCGACGCGGTGCACCAGATGCGGGTCGCGACACGCCGGATGCGCAGCGCCTTCAAGACGTACCGGAAGATCGTCGACCGGCAGGTCACCGACCCGCTCGGCGACGAGCTCAAGTGGCTGGCCGGTGAGCTGGGGGCCGCCCGGGACCAGGAAGTCCTGGCCGAGCGGCTGCGCGGCCGCGTCGACGGGCTGCCGGGGACGCTGGTGCTCGGGCCGGTCCGGCGGAGGCTCAAGATCTGGGGCATCGCGCGCCGCTCCGACGCGCGGCGCCGCTCCGTCGCCGTACTCGACACCAAGCGGTACCTCGCCCTCCTGGACGCCCTCGACGCGTTCCTCGACGAGCCGCCCCTCCTCAAGGCCGCCGCCGCGAAGCCCGGTGACGCCCTGCCCAAGGCCGTGCTCAAGGACTACGGCCGCCTCGCGACCCGCGTCGCGCACGCACTCGGCCTCCCCGCGGGCCACGACCGGGACCTCGCCATGCACGACGCACGCAAGGCCGCCAAGCGCGCCCGCTACGCCGCGGAGGCGGCGACCCCCGCCCTCGGCAAACCGGCGAAGAAACTGGCCAAGCGCATGAAGGCCGTCCAGACCGTCCTCGGCGACCACCAGGACAGCGTCGTCGCCCGCGGCACCCTCCGCGACCTCGCGATCCAGGCCAACGCGGCCGGCGAATCGGCGTTCACCTGGGGACTTCTCTTCGGCCAGGAAGAGGCGTCCGCCGCCGAGCGGGAACGCGAGCTCCCCGGCGTATGGGACAAGGCGTCCCGGCCCGGGCTGCGCGCGGCGCTGGCGGCCTGACCCCCGCACCTCCGGGCGGGCGAGGGCACCTTCCGAGCGGGTTACGCTTGAGAATCGCCCTTTGCCAGCCCACGAAGGTTTCCTGATGTCTGCCGAGTCGGTCTTCCCACAGCTCGAAGCTCTGCTCCCGCATGTGCAGAAGCCCATCCAGTACGTCGGTGGTGAGCTGAACTCCACGGTCAAGCCGTGGGAGAGCTGCGACGTGCGCTGGGCCCTCATGTACCCGGACGCGTACGAGGTCGGACTGCCCAACCAGGGCGTCATGATCCTCTACGAGGTACTGAACGAGCGCGAGGGCGTCCTCGCCGAGCGCACGTACAGCGTGTGGCCGGACCTCGAAGAGCTGATGCGCGAGCACGGCGTCCCGCAGTTCACCGTGGACAGCCACCGCCCAGTGAAGGCCTTCGACGTCCTCGGCCTGAGCTTCTCCACCGAGCTCGGGTACACGAACATGCTCACGGCCCTCGACCTCGCCGGCATCCCGCTGGAGGCCAAGGACCGCACCATCGACGACCCGATCGTGCTCGCGGGCGGCCACGCCGCCTTCAACCCCGAGCCGATCGCGGACTTCATCGACTGCGCGGTCATCGGCGACGGGGAGCAGGCCGTCCTGGAGATCACCGAGATCATCCGCGCCTGGAAGGCCGAGGACCGCCCCGGCGGCCGCGAGGAGCTGCTCTTCCGCCTCGCGAAGACCGGTGGCGTCTACGTCCCGGGCTTCTACGACGTCGAGTACCTGCCGGACGGCCGCATCGGGCGCGTCGTACCGAACAAGTCGGGTGTCCCGTGGCGCGTGTCCAAGCACACCGTCATGGACCTCGACGAGTGGCCCTACCCGAAGCAGCCGCTCGTCCCGCTCGCCGAGACCGTCCACGAGCGGATGTCCGTCGAGATCTTCCGCGGCTGCACCCGTGGCTGCCGCTTCTGCCAAGCCGGCATGATCACGCGCCCCGTGCGCGAGCGCAGCATCACCGGCATCGGCGAGATGGTCGAGAAGGGCCTCAACGCGACCGGCTTCGAGGAGGTCGGCCTGCTGTCGCTGTCGTCCGCGGACCACAGCGAGATCGGCGACATCGCCAAGGGCCTCGCGGACCGGTACGAGGAGGACAAGATCGGGCTGTCCCTCCCGTCCACCCGCGTCGACGCGTTCAACATCGACCTGGCGAACGAGCTGACCCGCAACGGCCGCCGCTCCGGTCTCACCTTCGCCCCCGAGGGCGGCTCCGAGCGCATCCGCAAGGTCATCAACAAGATGGTCTCGGAGGACGACCTGATCCGGACCGTCGCCACGGCGTACGGCAACGGCTGGCGCCAGGTGAAGCTGTACTTCATGTGCGGTCTGCCGACCGAGACCGACGACGACGTGCTGCAGATCGCCGACATGGCGACCAAGGTGATCCAGAAGGGCCGCGAGGTCTCCGGCTCGAACGACATCCGCTGCACGGTGTCGATCGGCGGCTTCGTGCCCAAGCCGCACACCCCCTTCCAGTGGGCCCCGCAGCTCTCCGCCGAGGGGACCGACGCCCGTCTGGAGAAGCTCCGCGACAAGATCCGCGGCGACAAGAAGTACGGCCGCTCCATCGGCTTCCGCTACCACGACGGCAAGCCCGGCATCGTCGAGGGCCTGCTCTCGCGCGGCGACCGCCGCATCGGCTCCGTCATCCGCGCCGTCTACGAGGACGGCGGCCGCTTCGACGGCTGGCGTGAGCACTTCTCGTACGACCGGTGGATGGAGTGCGCGGAGAAGACGCTGCCCGAGTTCGGCGTCGACGTCGACTGGTACACGACCCGCGAGCGTACGTACGAGGAGGTCCTGCCCTGGGACCACCTGGACTCCGGTCTCGACAAGGACTGGCTCTGGGAGGACTGGCAGGACGCGCTCGACGAGACCGAGGTCGAGGACTGCCGCTGGACGCCGTGCTTCGACTGCGGTGTCTGCCCGCAGATGGACACGCACATCCAGATCGGCCCGACGGGCAAGAAGCTGCTCCCGCTGACGGTCGTCAAGTAACACTCCTGCGACGGCCCGGCCCCGGGGAAACCCGGGGCCGGGCCTTTTGCGTCTCCTCGATCATGGATCTGGAGAAGCGGCAGCAGCGGCCCGAGCAGCCCGAAGGCTGTCTGACGGTGGCCATCAGGATCCCGGTACGCATCGTGGTGCTGCTGGTCGTCGTGCCCCTGCGCATGGTGTGGGACCTGCTCGTGGTGTGCGGACGGGTGCTGGAGCGCGTGCTGCTGCGGCCGCTCGGCCGGGCGCTGGAGTGGCTCTACGAGGCGGTGCTGGCCCCGGTCGGACGCGCGATCGCCCGAGGGGCCGAGGTGGTCGCCATGGGGGCGTGGTGGCTGTTCAAGGCCGTCTTCTACTGGCCCTGGGTGGCCCTGTGGCGGTACGTGGTCGTGCCGGTCGCCACCTACGGCATCGCGGTTCCGCTGGCCTGGCTGTACCGCGCGGTCCTGACCCCGGTCGGCCGCGGACTCGCCCGGATCCTGGGCTGGGTGTACGTCCGGCTGCTCACACCGCTCGGCCGTGGCATCGGGTGGCTGGTGTGGGCGGTCTTCGTCTGGCCTTGGACCGCGCTGTACCGGTGGGTCCTGACCCCGCTGGGGCACGGTCTGGCCTGGGTGTACGCGTACGTGCTCGCCCCGGCGGGCCGCGGGCTGTGGAACGCCGTCGTATGGCTGGCCCGGATCCTGGTCGTCGCGCCCGCCCGCTTCGTGTACCGCTGGATCCTCACCCCGGTCGGCCGTGCCCTCGTGGTCGTCGGCCGGGAGATCGGCGACGCGCTCGTGGTCGCCTGGCGCGTCGCCGGGTACGTCTCGAGGGCCGTAGGGCGCGCCCTGAAGTGGCTGGCCCGGAATCTGCTCGGGCGCCCGGCGGCCTGGTTCTACCGGAACGTCTGCACACCGGTCGGACACTTCGTGCGCGATCAGGTCTGGGCCCCGGCCAGGCGGGCAGCCGTCGAGGCCGGACAGGCCGTCCGAGGCGCGCTGAGCTCGGCCCGCGAGACGCTCCGGCAGGCCCGGCGTGATGCCTGGCGGGCGCTCGTGGGCGGGGCGCCCGCGCCCGAGCCCGTGGAACCGGCACTGCCTCGGGCGCGTAACCTGGAACATACGCAACAGACACCGACCGTCCCCGGCGCGGAGCCCGGACCCGAGATCTCCCTGCGGAAGTGGGGGTGAGCCGGGCGACGGGCCCCTGGGGGGTCACCGAAGACCAGAAAGGACGGCGCACGACAGCGCCGCCCCGCACCGAGGAGAAGAACCACTGGGCAAGCGACAGCCCGAAGGCCCGCCGCCCGCACCTGCGGTGCAGCGCATCCGACTGCGCTACACCAAGCGCGGCCGCCTCCGGTTCACCAGCCACCGCGACTTCCAGCGCGCCTTCGAGCGTGCGCTGCGCCGTGCCGAGGTGCCGATGGCGTACTCGGCAGGCTTCACTCCGCACCCGAAGGTGTCGTACGCGAACGCCGCGCCCACCGGCACGGGCTCCGAGGCCGAGTACCTGGAGATCGCGCTCACCGAGACCAGGGACCCCGAGAGGCTGCGGGTCCTGCTCGACGAGTCGCTGCCGGCCGGGCTCGACATCACGGACGCGGTCGAGGCCCGTACGTCGGGTCTGGCGGACCGGCTGACCGCGTCCGTGTGGGAGCTGCGGCTCGACGGCGTCACGGTCGAGGACGGGGAGAAGGCCGTCGAGGCCTTCCTCGCCGCCGAGACGGTGGAGGTCCAGCGCCGGACGAAGAACGGCATGCGGACCTTCGACGCACGGGGTGCCGTGGCCGGGCTGGAGGTGGACTCTCCACAGCCTGATAGGCCCGGAGAGGGGCCCTGTGCGATACTGCGGCTGGTTGTGCGGCACGTGACACCTGCCGTGCGACCCGACGACGTCCTGTCCGGTCTCCGAGCTGTGGCCGACCTGGCGCCGCCGGTCCCCGCAGCGGTGACCAGGCTGGCGCAGGGGCTCTTCGACGAGGAGTCCGGCACGGTGACCGACCCGCTCGCGCCCGACCGCGAGGCAGTCACGGCCGCCCCACCCACGGCCGCCGGACTCGCCTCCCCCTAGCTCCGCTGGGGTCCCAACGACGGCGCCGGAAGGTGCCGGTCCCGCGCAAGGGCAGTCGTCGTAGCGCCGCCCTCGTACTCGGGAGCCACCTGGGTCGGGCAGCGCACAGACCAGGAGACTTTCGCCAGGCCGTGCGTACATCGCGTACGGAACCGGCGAGCCAGACATACAGCTCCCGTGCGGCGCCCGCGCCCCGGACAGCGGCTTCCGCGCTCATCACGCGGAACGTGCCGCCGGACCGGAACCAGGCGCGGCGCCCGGGAGCGTGACGGGAGAACCGCCCGCATGCTCGAGCCGAACGACCCCGGTGTGACCGGGGACGACAACACCCAGGACAACGAGAACTCCACCCCCAGCGACACGCTGCCCCCGCGCCGTCGTCGCGCCGCGTCGCGCCCGGCGGGTCCGCCGGCGGCCGCCGAGGTGGAAACGGTGACGGACGTGACTGCGTCTCTCACCGCAGCCATACCGGCACCGTCCGCGGAGGCGCCTGCCGCCGAGCCCGCTGCCGATGAGGCCCCTGCGCCGCGTACGCGGCGTCGTGCGACGCGCAAGGCGACCGCGCCCGCGGGTGCCCCCGCTGCCGCCGAGGCCCTCGGCGGGACCACCGCTTCGACCAGCGACGCCCCTGAGGCCGCCGCTGCGGAGGAAGCCACCCCCGCGCCGGCCCGCACGCGTCGGCGCGCGACCCGTAAGGCGACCGCTCCGGTCGGCTCGCCCGCGGCTGCCGAGACCGGGACCATCGCCGAGTCCACTGCCGCGGAGGCGCCCGCCGCCGAGCCGGCTGCTGCCGAGCCTGCTGCCGATGAGGCCCCTGCGCCGCGTACGCGGCGTCGTGCGACGCGCAAGGCGACCGCGCCCGCGGGTGCGCCTGCCGCCGCCGAGGCTGCCGAGATCGTTGCTGAGCCCACTGCGGCATCTGCCGCTGCCGAGCCCGCCGCCGAGGCGCCCGAGCCGCGTACCCGCCGTCGGGCCACACGCAGGACGGCCGCGCCCGAGGGCTCGCCCGCCCCGGTGGAGGCGGCCGTGGCCGCCGGCGCCGTCGAAGACATTGAGGAAGGTGCCGTGAGCGACAACGCCGCGGAGACCGAGGGTGCCGCAGAGGCGCCCGCCCGCCGCACCCGCCGTCGGGCGACCGCTCCGGCCGGTGCGCCGGAGGCGGTCGAAGCCGCCGCTCCCGAGGCCGCAGAGGCCGAGGAGACCGTGAAGACCGAGGCCGAGGCCGAGGAGGCCCCCCGCGGCCGTACGCGTCGGCGCGTCAGCCGTCGGGCGACCGCTCCGGCCGGTGCGCCGGAGGCGGCGGAAGCCGCCGCCCCCGAGGCGGCAGCGGCCGAGGAAGCCGAGGAAGCCGAGGAGGCTCCGCGCGGCCGTACGCGTCGCCGTGCCACCAGGCGGGTCGGCGCGCCTGTGCAGGAGGACGAGGCCGTGGCCGGAGGCGAGGGCCTGCCCGCGGACACCGTCACGCAGATCGCCGCCGACGAGGCCGAGGTCGAGGCGGCCGAGCGGGCTGCTTCGCGCGGGCGTACGCAGCGGCGCGCGACCGCGCCGAAGTTCGCCACCGCCCCCGAGCCGGAGAAGCCGGAGAAGGCCGAGGAGCCCGCGCGCGGGCGCCGGGCCGCACGGCCGGCCGTGGCCGTGTTCCAGGCCCCGGTGTTCACCGAGCCGATGTTCCAGACGCCGGAGACCGCCGCTGCCGCGGCCGCCGCCGAGGCCGCCGAGGTGGCCGAGGAGGAAGAAGAGGCCGTCGAGCCCGCCCCGGTCGCCGGGACCACACCGCGCCGCCGTCGCCGCCGCCGTGGCGAGCCCGTCGAGGTCGCCGAGGTCGCGGAGGAGCCGGAGGCCGAGACCGCCGAGGAGCCGGAGGCCGAGGCCGAGGGCGAGGAGGCCGAGGAGTACGAGGACCGGCCTTCGCGCCGCCGCCGCCGCGGTGGCCGTCGCCGTCGCCGTGGCGAGGCCGTGGAGGCGGAAGGTCCCGAGGTCGCCGAGGAGGCCGAGCAGGCCGAGGAAGAGGCGGAGGAGGAGGCCGAGGAAGAGGCCGAGTCCGAGGCCGTCACGCCGTCCGCCCCCGGTACCAGCAGCAGCCGTCGTCGCCGTCGCCGTCGCCGTCGCACCGGTGAGCCCGCCGACGTCGAGGCAGAGGCAGAGGCCGGCGAGGAAGAGGGCGTTCGTACGGTCGTCAAGGTCCGTGAGCCCCGCCCCAAGGCCGAGCCGTCCGACGAGGTGCAGTCCATCAAGGGCTCGACCCGTCTCGAGGCGAAGAAGCAGCGCCGCCGCGAGGGCCGCGAGCAGGGCCGCCGCCGTGTGCCGATCATCACCGAGGCGGAGTTCCTGGCCCGCCGCGAGGCGGTCGAGCGTGTGATGGTCGTCCGGCAGAACGGCGACCGCACCCAGATCGGCGTCCTCGAGGACAACGTGCTCGTCGAGCACTACGTCAACAAGGAGCAGTCGACCTCGTACGTCGGCAACGTCTACCTGGGCAAGGTGCAGAACGTCCTGCCGTCGATGGAGGCCGCCTTCGTCGACATCGGCAAGGGGCGCAACGCCGTCCTGTACGCGGGTGAGGTCAACTTCGAGGCGCTCGGGCTGGCCAACGGCCCGCGCCGAATCGAGTCCGCGCTGAAGTCCGGCCAGTCCGTCCTCGTCCAGGTCACCAAGGACCCGATCGGTCACAAGGGCGCCCGGCTCACCAGCCAGGTCTCCCTCCCCGGCCGCTACCTGGTGTACGTGCCCGAGGGCTCGATGACCGGCATCAGCCGCAAGCTGCCCGACACCGAGCGCGCCCGGCTGAAGACCATCCTCAAGAAGATCGTCCCCGAGGACGCGGGCGTCATCGTCCGTACGGCCGCGGAGGGCGCCAGCGAGGACGAGCTGCGCCGCGACGTCGAGCGACTGCAGGCGCAGTGGGAGGAGATCCAGAAGAAGGCGAAGAACGGCAACGCTCCGACCCTTCTGTACGGCGAGCCGGACATGACCGTCCGTGTCGTCCGCGACATCTTCAACGAGGACTTCTCCAAGGTCATCGTCAGCGGTGACGAGGCGTGGGACACCATCCACGGCTACGTCGGGCATGTCGCGCCCGACCTCACGGACCGGCTGAACCGCTGGACCTCCGAGGTCGACGTCTTCGCCACGTACCGGATCGACGAGCAGCTGATGAAGGCGCTGGACCGCAAGGTCTGGCTGCCGTCCGGCGGCTCGCTGGTGATCGACAAGACCGAGGCGATGGTCGTCGTCGACGTCAACACCGGCAAGTTCACCGGCCAGGGCGGCAACCTCGAGGAGACCGTCACCAGGAACAACCTGGAGGCGGCCGAGGAGATCGTGCGCCAGCTGCGGCTGCGCGACCTGGGCGGCATCGTCGTCATCGACTTCATCGACATGGTCCTGGAGTCCAACCGGGACCTGGTGCTGCGGCGCCTGCTCGAGTGCCTGGGCCGGGACCGTACGAAGCACCAGGTCGCCGAGGTCACGTCGCTGGGCCTGGTCCAGATGACCCGTAAGCGGGTCGGCCAGGGCCTGCTGGAGTCGTTCTCGGAGACCTGCGTCCACTGCAACGGCCGTGGCGTGATCGTGCACATGGAGCAGCCGACCACCGCCGGTGGCGGTGGCGGTGGCAAGCGGGCGAAGAAGCGCGGCCGCGGCGGCGCCGAGCTCGTCCACGAGCACGAGGTCGTTCTCGAGGCGCCGGGTGGCGAGGCTCCGCCCGTCGAGGAGGAGATCGAGGCCGAGACCGTGGCCGAGGTCGCGGCGGAGGCCGCGGCGCCGGTCGCGCTGCCCGAGCCCGCCTTCGCCCCCGACGAGGAGCTGTACAGCAGCGCTGCCGAGGCCGAGGCGGCCGCGACGCGTGGCCGTGGCCGCCGCCGGGCGAGCCGCAAGGCGACCGCCCCGGCGGGTGCGCCGAAGCAGCCCGAGCCGGTGCAGGAGGTCGTCGAGGCCCCCGTCGTCGAGGTCCCTGCCGCCGAGCCTGTCCGGCCGGTCGAGGAGGAGCCGGCCCCCGCGGGCCGTACGCGCCGCCGCGCCACCCGTAAGGCGACGGCCCCGGCCGGTTCGCCGAAGGGGACCGAGGCCCCCGTCGAGATCGTGGCCGAGGCACCGGCCCCCGAGCCCGTGGCCCCCGCGGCCGAGGTCCCGGCGGCCGAGGCGGAGGCGCCTGTCGCCGCTCCGCCGCGCGCCCGCCGTCGGGTGACCCGCAAGGTCACCGCCCCGGCCGGTTCGCCGTCCGGCGCGGAGGAGGCCGCGGTCGTCGTGGTCGCCTCGACGCCGCAGGCCGCGCCCGAGGCGGCCGCCGAGGCCCCGGAGGTCCCGGAGGCCGAGGAAGGCGCGGAGGCCCCGGCCAAGAAGGCGGCCCGCAAGACCGCCAAGAAGGCCACGGCGAAGAAGGCCGCCACCAAGAAGACGGCGGCCAAGAAGACCGCGGCGAAGAAGACGACCGCCAAGAAGGCCACCAAGGCGGCGACGAAGAAGACCGCCGCTGCGGAGCAGCAGGCGCTGCCCTCTGTGACGGCCTCTGCGACGGTGTCCACCGAAAGCTGAACAACCGATGGCCGGTCGCTGAACGTTCGTGTCCCGCTCCTCATGACCGAGGGGCGGGACACGGCTTTTGTTTCGCAATTGATGCCTGACAGCGTTAACGGCCACGAAATTGACTAGGAAATTCCTGATAATGTGACGGCGGTCGCTGCCGTGTCGGGGCCTCGCCCGGAGACTACAGTCGGTGACCGGCCCGGTTGAACGGACAGACCGGTCCCAGCAATTCCTCGGTAGGGCGTCGGCCATCGCGCCGGAGGGGTACGCGCGGCCCACAGGACGCCCCGCAAACCCCGGACCTCTGCCACATAGAGCTCTTGCGGTGTTCAAGGAGGACGTCCAATGCCGAGCAGCATCGAGCAGCCCATCCCCGCTGCCCGCCCGGTCATCGGTGAAGAAGAGATCGAAGCCGCCGTACGCGTACTGCGCAGCGGCCGGGTCGTACAGGGCCCCGAGGTGGCCGCTTTCGAGGAGGGCTTCTCGGAGCTCGTGGAGGGCCGCCACTGCGTGGCCGTCAACTCCGGTACCTCCGCGCTGCACCTCCTTCTGATGGCTTTGGGTATCGGTCCGGGTGACGAGGTGATCGTCCCGTCGTTCTCGTTCGCCGCATCGGCCAACGCCGTCCGCCTGGTCGGTGCCGACGTCGTCTTCGCCGACATCGAGGCGGACACGTACTGCCTCGACCCGGCCGCCGTCGAGGCCGCCATCACCCCGCGCACCGCCGCGATCATGCCGGTGCACCTGTACGGTCACCCGGCCGCGATGGACAAGATCATGGCCATCGCCGACAAGCACAAGCTCGCCGTCGTCGAGGACGCATGCCAGGCGCACGCGGCCGCTCTCAACGGCACCCCGGTCGGCGCCTTCGGCTCCGGCGGCACGTTCAGCTTCTACCCGACCAAGAACATGCACAGCCTCGAGGGCGGCATGATCTCCACGGCCGACGCCGAGATCGCCCGCACCCTCCGTCTGCTGCGCAACCAGGGCATGGAGCAGCGGTACGCGAACGAGATCGTCGGCGCCAACATGCGCATGACGGACGTCGCCGCCGCCGTCGGCCGCGTCCAGCTGTCGAAGCTGGGCGGCTGGACCGAGCAGCGCATCGCGAACGCCGCGTACCTCACCGCGAACATCACCGCGCCGAACGTGGTCACGCCGGTCGTCGCCGAGGGCGCGCGCCACATCTACCACCAGTACACGATCCGTGTGAGCGGTGACCGCGACGCCGTCATGGCGAGCCTCACCGAGGCGGGCATCGGCAACGCCGTCTACTACCCGACCCCCATCCACCGGCTGAAGCCGTACTGGGAGCCGGA
This sequence comes from Streptomyces sp. NPDC001514, assembly GCF_053597075.1. NCBI lineage: Bacteria > Bacillati > Actinomycetota > Actinomycetes > Kitasatosporales > Streptomycetaceae > Streptomyces > Streptomyces sp. NPDC001514. The sequence continues at coordinate 48,446 of NZ_JBSFHO010000004.1, read as the reverse complement.
CCAGAAGGCGGGCCGCAACTGGGACCTGCCCGAGACCGAGCGTGCGGCCGCCGAGGTCGTCTCGCTCCCCGTCCACCCCTCGCTGTCCGAGAACGACCTTGAGCGCATCGTCACCGCTGTGAACGCGCTGGGAGAGAACCTGTGACTGCCGCTGCACTGCGGGCCGGCCTGATCGGCCTCGGTTCCATGGGACGCCACCACGCCCGCGTCCTGGCCGGTCTCGACGGCGTCGAGCTGGTCGCCGTCGTCGACCCGATGGGCGACAAGAACGGCTGGGCGCAGGGCGCCCCCGTGCTGTCGACCGTCGAGGAACTGATCGCACTCGGCATCGACTACGCCGTCGTCGCCTGCCCGACCGGGCTGCACGAGGAAGTCGGCCTGAAGCTGGCCGAGGCCGGGATCGGCGCGCTCGTCGAGAAGCCCGTCGCGGACACCGTCGACGGCGCCCGGCGCCTCGTCGAGGCCTTCGAGTCGCGCGGCCTGGTGGCCGGTGTCGGCCACATCGAGCGCTGCAACCCGGCGCTGCGGTCCCTGCGCTCCCGCCTGGAGGCCGGCGAGCTCGGTGACGTCTACCAGGTCGTCACCCGCCGCCAGGGCCCCTTCCCGCACCGCATCGCCGATGTCGGTGTGGTCAAGGACCTCGCCACCCACGACATCGACCTCACGGCCTGGGTCACCGGCCACGAGTACACGTCGATCGCGGCGCACACCGTCTCGAAGTCGGGCCGCCCGCACGAGGACATGGTCTCCGCCGTCGGCCAGCTCTCCGACGGCACGATGGTCAGCCACCTCGTGAACTGGCTGAGCCCGCTCAAGGAGCGCTTCACCTCGGTCACCGGTGAGCGCGGCTGCTTCATCGCCGACACCCTCACCGCCGACTTGACGTTCTACTCGAACGCTGCCGTGACCACCGAGTGGGAGGCGCTGCGCGCCTTCCGCGGTGTCGCCGAGGGCGACATGATCCGGTACGCCATCCCGAAGCGCGAGCCGCTCCTCGTCGAGCACGAGCTCTTCCGCGACGCGGTCCTCGGCAAGTCGCAGGACATCTGCACGCTGCGGCAGGGCCTGCGTACCGTAGAGGTGGCCGCCGGCGTGCTCGAATCGGCACTCGGCGGCATTACTGTCCGCTTCGACAAGGTCAGCGGCGGAGTTGCCTGAACCACCAGCTCGGCGGTGGGTTACCGCAGCCCGTCAGTCCCCGGTTCCCTCCTGACCAAGGGAACCGGGGCGCCGAACTTTGTGTTCCACCCGGAGGAAGTACGCAATGGAATCCCCTGCCCGTCGGCCGAAGCTCGCGGTGATCGTCGGCAACGGCATCACGGGCGACTCGCGGGTACAGAAGACCGCTGTCGCGGCGGCACGTGACGGCTGGGACGTCACCCTGATCGGCAGGAGCGACACCAAGCGCGTCCAGCACTCCAGGATGGGCCCCATCGATGTGATCCGGGTCCCGGTGGGCAAGGAGTACTCCCGGGCGGTGAACACGCGCAAGCCCCTGCGCGCCACCGCCACCCAGTTCCACATTCAGGACCAGGCAGCGCTGAACCGCTACCGGGCGGCCTACCGCGCATGGGATCGCCAGAAGTCCGCCGAGACCGCCTGGGCGGGCACCCCTCGCCGGGTCTCGGTCAAGGCGCTGCTGAAGGCCCGCCGCACGATGCACCGGCTTCGCGTCCGTGCGTACCAGTGGGAGCAGCGGCGCCGTCCGAAGGACCCGGCGCCCATCGGCGACTGGCGCCGCGACTGGCCGCAGGTCGTCGATCTGGACCTGGCCTTCGGACCGGTGATCGAGGAGCTGAAGCCGGACGTCATCCACGCCAATGACGCCACCATGATCGTCACCGCCGCACGCAGCGCCGCGCGGCTCAGGGCGAGTGGCCACCGCTGCGCCTGGCTGTACGACGCGCACGAGTACATCAAGGGCGTCGAATGGCCCAACGCCCGCCAGGCGGCGGCCCTGCCTGCGATGGAGGCCGAGTTCATCGGCCGCGCCGACGCCGTGGTCACCGTCTCCACCCAGCTGGCCGAGCTGCTCAAGAACGACCACAAGCTGCCCGAGCTGCCGCTGGTGGTGGGCAATTCACCGGTCCGCGAGGTGATCGGCGGCGGCAAGGCCCGGGCCTCGGTCCGTGAGGCCTGTGGCCTCGGCCCCGAGGTTCCGCTGATGGTCTACTCCGGCTGGATCGGCCCCGAGCGGGGCGTCGACGCGGTCATCGCCGGCCTGCGGGAGCTGCCGGGTGTCCATCTCGCCCTGGTCGTCGGCCGTACGACTCCGCTCCTGGAGAAGCTGCTCGCGCAGGCCGAGTCCCTCGGCGTGCGCGACCGGATCCATCTGGCGCCGTACGTCCCGCAGCACGAGGTCGCCGACTATCTGTCCTCCGCGGACCTCGGCCTCACCCCGTTCAGGCGGGTCCCCAACTGCGAGGTCTCGCTGCCGACCAAGGTCTCCGAGTACCTCCAGGCCCGCCTTCCGCTGGTCACCAGCGATGTGAAGGTCATCAAGGCCTACGTGGAGGAGCACGGCCTCGGCGAGGTGTTCACCTGGGACGACCCGAAGACCTTCGCCGACGCCGCTGCCCGCGCCATGAAGGGCCGCGACGAGCTTGCCGCGAACATCACGGAGGAGGTCCTCACCGACCTCTCGTGGGAGGAGCAGAGCGGCCGGCTGCTCCAGCTCTACCGCCGGCTGTCGAAGAAGACCCCGCCCGGTCCGCGCCCCGAGGTGTCGTGGACCGTCCAGGAGTCCCCGAGCGGAGTCCGTACCGCCGAGGGCAGCGGGACGGACGGGCCGGCCTGGCGGAAGCTCGGCAACACCCGCGTCAAGCTGGGCCTCGGCCCGGCCAACTACGCGGGTCAGGCCGCCGCGTACGCCCAGGCGATCACGCGCCTCGACCGGGACGTGTCCGTCGAGGTCGTCATGAACAAGCGCCCGGAGTCCTTCGACTACCCGGCGGACGTGTACGTCGACGCGACCCGGCTCGGCGAGCTGGACGTGCAGGTCCAGCAGGTGGAGCGGGTCGTCGGCCGCTACACGCACCTCCTCGTCGACGCGTTCCTGCCCGTCTTCGGACTCCTCAACGGCGGTACGGTCGCGGGCGATCTGGACGCCCTCAAGCAGGCCGGGATCAAGGTCGGGCTGCTGGCGCACGGCAGCGACATCCGCCACCCCGGCCGGCACCTCGAGCGCCACGAGTTCTCGCTGTTCCGCGACGCCCCCAAGGGCATCGCGGGGAAGCTGCAGGTCAAGGCCGAGCGGAACAAGAAGATCGCCGACGAGAGCGGACTTCCGCTGTTCGTCACGACCCCGGACCTGCTCGACGATCTCCCGAAGGCCACCTGGACCCCCCTCGTCGTCGATGTCGACGCCTGGGCCACCGACCGCCCGGTGATGGAGCGCAAGCGGCCCATCGTGCTGCACGCCCCCTCCAAGCGGTGGACCAAGGGCACCGACCGGATCATGCCGGTCCTCACCGAGCTCCACGACAAGGGCGTCATCGACTTCCGGCTGGCCGAGGGCATCCCGTGGGCCGAGATGCAGGAGCTGGTCAAGGACTGCGACCTCGTCCTCGACCAGTTCACCACCGGCAGCTACGGCACCTTCGCGGTCGAGGCCATGGCCGCGGGCAAGCCCGTCGTCGCCTACATCAGTGAGCAGGTGAAGGGCGCCACCCAGGGCGCGCTGCCGATCGTCAGCGCCACCCCCACCGACCTCCGCGAGGTCATCGAGTCCCTCGTCGGGGACCGTGAGAACTCGGCCCTGATCGGGCGGGAGTCGGCGAAGTTCGCCCGCACGTACCACGACGGAACCTGGACCGCACAGGTCCTGAGCGGCTTCCTCAAGTGACCGGTCCAGAAAGGCTGTTCATGGATACGCAGAATGCCGACGCGTCCCGTCCCGTGAAGGGACGCGTCGTCATGCTGGTCGACAACAAGGTCGAGGGCGACTCGCGGGTGCAGAAGGCCGCCGAGTCGGCCGCCGCGGCCGGCTGGGACGTCGTGCTGCTCGGCCTCGTCCGTTCCGGCAATGGGCGGACCTGGAAGCTCGGTGACGCCGAGGTCCGGTTGCTGCCGCTGAAGACTCCGCTGGCCAAGCGGCATGCCGAGCGGCACCGTTCGCTGCTGCGCCGCCCGCTCGCCTACCCGCCCGGCCCCCTCGCCGCCTACCGCCGGCAGTGGGCCAAGGCGTGGCGCGCGGACGTCGCCACCCGCCGTGCCGCGCTGCGCGTGGCGCCCCAGGCCGTCGGCTCGCCGCTGTTCCGCAAGGTCGAGAAGGCCCGGCTGACGGTGGCGGGACCCGCCTCCAAGTTCATGCAGAAGTGGGTCGGCTTCCGCGCCCGCCAGACCGGCGAGGCGCAGAAGGCCGGGCGCCGGCTGCGCGGCCCGCTGGACCGCGCGTTCACCGCGTCCTGGAAGGCCGCCAAGGGCAAGCGCGCCTGGCGTCGGCTCGAGCCGGTCCTGTGGGACTACGAGCTGACGTACGGCAAGGAGATCGACGCACTCAAGCCCGATCTGATCCACGCCAACGACTTCCGCATGCTCGGTGTCGGGGCCCGCGCCGCGATACGGGCACGGGCCGCCGGCCGTCAGGTCAAGCTCGTCTGGGACGCCCATGAGTTCCTGCCCGGGGTGCGCCCCTGGGAGGACAACGCCCACTGGATTCCGGGCAACACCGCGCACGAGAGCGAGTACGCCCCGTACGCCGATGCCGTCGTCACCGTCTCCGACGGGCTCGGCGACCTGCTGCGCGAGCGGCACGGTCTCAAGGAGCAGCCGACGGTCGTCCTCAACGCCCCCGACCGGCCGGTCGAGGTCGACGAAGCACTGGAGGACTCCGAGCCGGTCCCCGACCTGCGCGCCCTGTGCGGCATCGGCCCCGAGGTCCCCCTGGTCGTCTACAGCGGCTCGCCCGGTCCGCAGCGCGGGCTCGGCGACATGGTCGAGGCCCTGCCGAAGCTGGACGGCGTCCACATGGCGTTCGTGGTGCCGAGCCCGGCCGCCGGTTACATCCAGGGGCTGCTCCGCCGCGCCGAGGAGCTCGGAGTCGGCGACCGGCTGCACGCCGTGCCGTACGTCCCGCACTGGCAGGTGGTCCGCTTCCTGTCCGCGGCGAACGTCGGCTGCATCCCGATCCACCACTGGCCGAACCACGAGATCGCGCTGATCACGAAGTTCTTCGAGTACTCGCACGCCCGGCTGCCGCTGGTCGTGAGCGATGTGAAGACCATGTCCGAGGTCACCCGGGCCACCGGTCAGGGCGAGGTCTGCACCGCCGAGGACATCGACGATCTCGTACGAGCGATCAAGGCGGTCCTCGCCGACCCCGAGCGCTACCGCGCCGCCTACGACAAGCCGGGGCTCCTCGACACCTGGACGTGGGAGGCGCAGGCCGAGGTCCTCGACCAGCTCTACACGCGCCTGCTGTCCGACCGGAAGCCTGGGACGAGAGCATGAAGAAACCCTCCGGCGGCACGGCCGCCGCTCCCGACGTCACCGTCGTCGTGGCCGTCTACAACACGATGCCGTACCTGACGGAGTGCCTGAACTCCCTCGTCGGGCAGAGCATCGGCCTCGACCGCCTGGAGGTCGTGGCGGTCGACGACGGCTCCACCGACGCCAGCGGCGCGGAGCTGGACCGTTTCGCCGAGCGCTACCCCGGCACCGTCAAGGTCGTCCACCAGGAGAACTCGGGCGGCCCGGCGGCGCCCAGCAACCGGGCCCTGGAGCTGGCCACCGGCCGGTACGTCTACTTCATAGGGTCGGACGACTACCTCGGCAGCGAGGCGCTGGAGCGCCTCGTCGCCTGCGCGGACAAGCACGGCTCGGACGTCGTCGTCGGCAAGATGGTCGGCACCAACGGGCGCTATGTCCACCAGGCGCTGTACAAGCAGAACGATCCGGACGTCAGCCTGTACGACTCGGCGCTGCCGTTCACGCTCGCCAACACCAAGCTGTTCCGGCGCGAGCTGGTGGAGCGGTACAAGCTGCGCTTCCCCGAGGACATGCCGGTCGGCAGCGACCAGCCGTTCACCATCGAAGCCTGCGTACGGGCCCGCAAGATCTCGGTCCTCGCCGACTACACGTTCTACTACGCGGTCAAGCGCGGCGACGCGAGCAACATCACCTACCGGGCGAACCATCTGTCCCGGCTGCGGTGCACCGCCGCGATCATGAAGCAGGCGGCCGGACTGGTCGAGGCCGGCCCGAACCGCGACGCCCTGTTCAAGCGCCACTTCACGTGGGAGCTCGCCAAGCTCGTCCAGGACGACTTCCCGTCGCTGGACCCGCAGACGCAGCGCGAGATCTGCGCCGGTATCGCGGCCCTCGCCGACGAGTACTTCACCGAGGCGCTGCGCGACTCGATGGACGTCAAGCGACGGGTACGGATCGCGCTGGCCCAGCGCGGCGCCGTCACCGAGCTGGTGCGCGCCATCAGCGACGAGGCCGAGCACGGCGCACCCCCGTTCCTGCTGGAGGACGGCCGCGCCTTCGCGCGCTACCCCGGCTTCCGGGACGAGGGCCTGGCGCTGCCCGACCGGCTCTTCGAGGTCGTAGGAGAGTCCGTGGCCCGGCAGCTCGCCGACGGCACGGGACTGGTCTCGGCCACGTGGGAGCAGGCGGGCCGCGAGCTCGCTTTGTCCCTCGCGGTACGGGTCCCGGTCGCCGGTGAGACCGATTCGGCCGTGATCCGGCCGGCTCCCAAGGCGATGCCGAAGAGCGCCGACAAGCCCGGCGGCCGGAGGCTGCCGGTCGGCACCGAACTGTCCGCCCCGGCGGGGGAGTCGAGCAGGACGTCGACCCCGGACGGGACGGCCACGGTGGTGACCACCCTGATCCCGATCCCGGCCGTCCGCGCCAGGCTCGGCGTCCGTGCCTACCTGGACGTGGCAGGCTCGACGTATGAGATTCCGGTGACCACCCGAGGCCTGCCGCTGCCGCTGGCACGCCGCTGGCGTGCGCATGTCCCGTACCGCGTCTCGGTCAACGCGAACGCCAAGGGACGGCTGGTGATCACGACGGCTCCGCTCTGGGAGCCCTCGCCCGGCGTGGGCAAGCGACTGCGCCGAACGTTGTCCCGTGTGAAGAGGAAAGTAATCCGATGAATATCTGTGTAGTCGCGCTGGGCAAGATCGGCCTGCCGCTCGCCGTGCAGTTCGCCGCCAAGGGCCACAAGGTCATCGGCGCCGACGTCAACGAGAAGGTCGTCGAGCTGGTCAACGCCGGCACCGAGCCCTTCCCGGGCGAGCACGACCTCGACCGGCTGCTCAAGGAGACCGTCGGCGCCGGGCTGCTGTCCGCGACCACCGACACCACCGCGGCTGTCGCCCAGTCCGACGCCGTCGTGGTCGTCGTCCCGCTGTTCGTGGACGCCGAGGGCATCCCGGACTTCGGCTGGATGGACGCCGCCACGAAGGCGATCGCCAAGGGCCTCAAGCCCGGCACCCTCGTCTCGTACGAGACCACCCTGCCGGTCGGCACCACCCGCACCCGCTGGGCGCCGATGCTCCAGGAGGGCTCGGGTCTGACCCCCGGCCAGGACTTCCACCTGGTCTTCTCGCCGGAGCGCGTCCTCACCGGCCGAGTCTTCGCCGACCTGCGCCGCTACCCGAAGCTCGTCGGCGGCATCGACGAGGCCTCGGCGAAGCACGGTGTGGAGTTCTACGAGCAGGTCCTCGACTTCGACGAGCGCGCCGACCTGCCGCAGCCCAACGGTGTGTGGGACCTGGGCACCGCCGAGGCCTCCGAGCTCGCCAAGCTCGCCGAGACCACCTACCGCGATGTCAACATCGGCCTGGCGAACCAGTTCGCGCGCTTCGCCGACAAGAACGGCATCGACGTCAAGAAGGTCATCGAGGCCTGCAACTCGCAGCCGTACAGCCACATCCACCAGCCCGGCATCGCCGTCGGCGGCCACTGCATCCCGATCTACCCGCGGATGTACCTGTGGAACGACCCGGAGGCGACCGTCGTGCGCTCGGCCCGCGAGGCCAACGCCGCCATGCCGGAGTACTCCGTCGACCTGCTGGCCGCCGCCTACGGCGACCTGAAGGACGTGCACGTGCTGGTGCTGGGCGCCGCTTACCGCGGTGGCGTCAAGGAGACCGCCTTCTCCGGCGTCTACGGCGTCGTCGAGGCCCTCAAGGCGCGCGGTGCCGTGCCGTTCGTCTCCGACCCGATGTACACGGCCGAGGAGCTGGCCGCGCACGGCCTCACCCCGCACCGGGGCGAGAAGGTCACCGCCGCGATCCTGCAGGCCGACCACGCCGAGTACCGCGAGCTGGCCGCCTCCGACCTGCCGGACGTGACCGTCCTGGTCGACGGCCGCCGCACCACGGACCCGGCCAACTGGGAGGGCGTGCGCCGCGTCGTCATCGGCGGCTGACACGAGAACCCGTGAACGGGAGGGCCCCGTCCGGCAGTGCCGGGCGGGGCCCCTTCGTGTCGATGCGGCCCGTTCCACAGGACAGGCCCTAGCGCAGCATCCGGGTGACCAGGTTCGCGGTCGCCGTCCGAATGTGCTCGTGCCGGTACTCCGGGTCGTCCAGGGCCAGCGCCCAGTGGAAGGTGCCCGCGACGAACACCATGGCGCCGCTCGGCATTTCGGTGAGGGCGGTGTGCTGGACACGGCGCTTCCCCTTGCCGCGCTTGTCGCGGTACGGCGACTCGGCCAGCAGGGTGCGCCGGGCGCCGGGCGGGCTGGGGGCCTTCGGGTCGTAGCCGTCCGCCTCCACCCCGACCATCCGGGGCAGCCGGGCGCCCTCACGCAGCCCGGTGCCCGCCCAGAACCAGTGCCCGCTCTCCTTGACCACCAGCGGCGCGGGATCCTTCAGGATCCCGTTGAACTGGATTCCGAGCAGACTCTGCTCGGCCTGCCGCTGATCCGGTGAGAGCTCCCGCCAGCGGGAGGTGCAACCGGCCTTGTCGGGGGCGGGGTCGGCCGACGATTTGTAGCAGGCCATGATCCGGTTCGAGCGACCGTCGGCGGACGGCTCCATCCGGACGTGGAAGTAGACGTTGTTCGATGCGAGGAACGCGAGGTGGGTTCCGGCCGAGACGGACTTCTTCGCGGAATCCAGCATCGGCTTGGACCAGTACTCGTCGTGGCCGGGGAAGAACACCGCGCGGTAATTGGCCGTATCGACCGTTCCTTCGTGCAGATCGAGACTGCTCGCATACGTCACATCATGTCCGGCCCGCTCTGCCCAGCGGATGAAACTGGTGTCCATCTGGAGCCAGTTCGGAGTGCCGGCGCCCGAATACGGCCGGTCGAAGGAGACCTTGTACGCGCGTTCATCCGCGCCGCCGACCTTTCCCGACGCGGTGTATCCCCGGTAGAGGTTCTTGCCGGTGTGACCGTTCTTCGGCCACATGTTGTAGGCCTGGTAGGTGGTGAACGGCAGCACCACCAGGATGTCGGACGCGCGGTCCGGCTCCCGCACCACGAACGGCGTGCTGCTGCGATGCCCGTCGTCGGTGGTGAACACGGCCTGATAGAGGCCGGACATCCAGTCGGACGGGATGCGCAGGCTCCAGGAGACGGGCCAGTCGCAGGCTATGGCCCCGGTCTCCGGATCGGCCTCGGGTATGGTGCGGCGCCTGCCCTGAAGGCTGGAGCTGGTGGTCCGCAGCCGGGCGCCGGTGCCGCCGTAGTCGCCCAGCCGGAACACCGTGATCCGGTAGCGCTGACGGTCGTGTACCGAGACATGGAAGTCGATCACCTCGCCGTGGCCCACCGATGTGGCCGAGGCGTACCCCTGGATCTGGCCACGCCTGTCTCCGGAGGCCTGGGGATGACGGGGGTCGGAGAGCCATTGGTCGGAGCCCGTCAGGAGGTTCTCGTCCGCGACGGAGGGGGAGGGAACCGAATGCGCAGGCTCGACCGGCTGCGGTTTGGGCTCGGTGACCGGGAGTTCCCTGGCTTCCGGCATCAGATCGTCGCGGGAGGCGTAGGCCGCCACCCCGGCCGCTCCGACCCCCAGCAGCCCCAGCACAGCACGGCGTGACCGAACCGACATTTCATACCCCCAAGTGCTTACTCGGGAGGTATGAGGGCTGCTGATTACGTGAGGTTCATTCCGACGCTGATCTTTCTTCGGATAATCGTCACATCGCCCGCGAGTGCCGAAAGCGGACGCAGAACTTCCGCGCCGGGGCCGGTGCGCGGCTCAGATACGGCTGATCTCCGGCGGGTTGCCGGACTCACGCGCCAGGGCGGCGCGCAGCCACCGCTGCGAAGGCCCTTCCACGAACCGGTGCACCAGCCAGGCCAGCACGAGCAGTGCGGCCGTGGTGATGCCCAGGGTGGCCCAGGCGCCCGTACGCCCGTACAGCTCGCGGATCATCGCCCAGCCCAGCTCCTCGTGGAGGAGATAGAGCGGGTAGACGAGTGCGCCCGCGGTTGCCAGCCACTTCCAGCTGACCCACTCGAGCTTGCGCAGCGCGACGGCGAGGACGAGGAGGTAGCAGACGGTCACGATGGCGAGGGCCACGTAGAAGCTGCGGTCGTAGCCCCGCTCGCGCCCCTTCATCACGGACTCGAACAGGTCGTGCTGCATGACCAGCCAGCTCGCCCCGAGCAGACCCCACAGCTTGAGGTCCGGGCCGAAGCGGTACATCAGGTACATCGCGATGCCCGCGACGAACAGGGCCGTGTTCAGCGGCTGGGTGAAGACGCTGAGCAGCGGGACGGCCTGGCCGGGCTGCTGCATCAGGACGCCGGCGATCAGCCAGACCCAGCAGAAGACCGTGACCCTCATGTAGTCCAGGCCCTTCCAGAGGACCACCAGGAAGATCATGTAGAAGGTGAGCTCGACCCACAGCGTCCAGTAGGCGCCGACCAGATGGCGCGCCGAGAGCGGGACCTGGAACATCGTGAAGTTCGCCAGCGAGTCGCTGACCGTGGGCGCCTGGCGCTGTCCGTCCGGCAGCCCCCGCCAGATCACCAGCGCGACCACCACGGAGAACCAGTAGGCCGGGAAGAGCCGCAGGAAGCGGGCCCTGACGAACTGGCCGGGGGTACGGCCCCAGGCCGAGAGGCAGATCACGAAGCCGCTGATGATGAAGAAGAGCTGGACGCCGTAGTTCCCGTACACCGTGAAAGGGAACAGGGAGGGGAACAACTCCTTGGGGTGCACGCCCCAGTTGGCCTTCGTCGCCGCGTCGATCCCGGTGTAGTGGAAGAACATGACGGACAGGGCGGCCACCACGCGCAGCGCGTCGAGCGCGTACAGACGTGGTGCGGCCTGCTTACGGGGCACTCGCGCGCCGCTCGCCTCGGTCGTGTCCGGTCGGCTGGGGACCTGGACATCGGTCTGGGACATTGTCGGCCTCGTTTGCGTCGGGGCGTCGGTAAACCCGGCCATCCTATGTGGCCGAAAGAGCGAGGGGACCGGGAGCGGTCCCCGCGGAGCTGCTGGTCCGGTCGCGGTTCAGACCGCTTCGGTGAGCGTTCCGTCGGCGGTCTCGCGGTAGAGCCGCCCCGACCTCGGGCACTCCCACACACCGGCCTCGCCCTCGCGCTCGACCAGGCGTACGCCTTCGTGGCCCACCCAGCCGATCTGGCGGGCCGGGACACCGACGACCAGCGCGAAGTCCGGGACGTCCTTGGTGACGACCGCGCCGGCCGCGACCATGGCCCAGCGGCCGATTTCGAGCGGGGCCACGCACACCGAGCGCGCGCCGATCGAGGCTCCGTCGGCGATCTTCACACCGACGGCCTCCCAGTCGCCGCCGCGCTTCTGCTTGCCCTCGGGGTCGATCGAGCGCGGGTTGAGGTCGTTGGTGAGGACCACCGCGGGACCGATGAAGACACCGTTCCCGAGCTCGGCCGGCTCGTAGACCAGGGCGTAGTTCTGAAGCTTGCAGTTGTCGCCCATGTGCACGTCCGTGCCGACGTACGCGCCACGGCCGATCACGCAGCCCTCACCGAGGCGGGCGCCTTCGCGGATCTGGGCGAGATCCCACACGCTGCTGCCGGCGCCGATCTCGGCGGTCTCGTCGACCTGGGCGGTGGGCTGGACCCTGTAGTTCACTTCTCTGCCTTCCGGTGTCTGCTTCGCCCGGCGAGCATACGCCGCCCCGGCGCGGGGCTCAGTGGCGCTGCCGCTCCGTGCGGGCAGAGGCGAGCTGCGCGCCGAAGTACACCGTCACCAAGGAGACCAGGACGGAGCGCAGGACGCCGACGCCGGGCGACCACCAGGCCCATGCCGCGGCCGCGCCGAAGAAGACGAAGGCCAGGGTGCGCAGCAGCCACCAGCGCTTCGGGCGCGGGGCCGGGCCGGTGCCGGGCCGGGAGGTCAGCAGTCGGTCCCCGTCGTCCGCCATCGTGTCCCGCATGCCCGCGAGGAGCCCGCGGCGCTCCAGCAGCCGGGCGCCGGGGACGTCCGCCAGCGCATCGGGGCGCTCGCCGAAGCCGTCAGGGAGCGGCGGGAGGCCGAGGGCGGCGACGAGATCCGTCTGGCGGCGGGCCGGGGTGCCGGGGGAGCGCAGCAGGCCGGTCAGGGGGCGCGGGTCCTCGATCGCGAAGACCCGGGCGAGCGCGGCGGCCTTCGCCGCGGCGGTGGCGTGGTCGCCGACGGGCGCGGCCGGGTCCCACTCGTGCGTGGCGACCTCCTTGCCCTTGTGGAGCAGGGTGAACCCGGCGCGGTCGCCGATCCTGCGCAGCACGAGGGCGGGCCACCTCTCGCCGGTGGTGAAGGTGTCGGCGGCCGCGGTGAGCCGGTCCCCGCCGATCAGTGTGGCCCGCCTGCCGGGGGACGCGTCGGGCGCGAGCGCCACATAGCTGGCCGTGCTGCCGGCCGGGGCGATCCGCAGCGGGATCCCGCAGAGCAGGGCGGCCTCGGCGACCTTCGCCGGTGACGCCGCGGCGATGGCCAGGAGGTGGACCGGGGGACCGGCGGGGGCGGCCGCGGGGGTTCCGGTGACGGACGTGGGCGGCGAGGAGAAGAACGGGACGCGGCTCGCTATCTGCATCCGTACGCCCGTACGGAACTCGAGGAACTCCTCGCGGGCGTCGCCGAAGTACCCCCAGGGGCCCGAGCGTGCGTGCACCCCGATCGCCCGGAAGACGTCCAGCGCCTCCTCGAACCGCTTGGCGAGGATCAGCACCAGGGCGAGATCGTTGCGGAATCCGGCCGCTTCCGGGTCGCCCGGGTCGTAGAACGAGGACAGCTCAAGCGCGCGGTCCACCGCGGCGTCGATGCGGGACCGGTCGATCGGCCCGTCGTCGGTGCCGGAGGCCACGACGTCGTACTCGATGGCGGCGTCGAGCGGCAGGGCATGCAGCAGGGAACCCGGCAGGGCCTCGGCGGCGGCCCGCTCCGCGAACGCGAACATCTCCTCGTGCGAGCCGTACCACTTGTCGCACAGATACTGCAGAGCGGTGGCGTGGCAGCCGTAGTGGTGCGGGGCGCGCGCGGTGGCCTCCGCCCAGTAGGCGTCGAAGATGTCGCGCGGCGCCTGGATGCCGCGGGCGTGGGTGAGGGCGATCCGCCACGGCACCGGGTCGTCCGGGTTGAGCTCCGCGGCGGCGCCGATCACCGGGACGGCGTCCTCGAGCAGCGCGAAGAACGCCTGGAACTGGTCGCGCGACACATGCCGGGCGCGTGCCCCGGTACGCACCGCCCACGCCCGGTCGATGCACAGATCGGCCTTGACCAGCACGGCGTCCGGGTCCTCGGGGGACTCGTCGAGCCAGGCGTCCAGCCAGCCGGGGTTGTGCAGCGCGGACTCGGCCAGCACGCCGACGTAGGAGCTGCGGCGCTCCCACTCGGCCCCGAGCCGGGTCGCTGCGAGCAGCTCACGGGCAGGCCCATGGTCCCCGGCGGTGGCCGCGGACACGGCGGCACGCAGCGCGGCGGGCGGCTCGTCGAGGAGCACGGCCTCGTCCGGGGGCAGATCGGCGCCGATGGCCGAGCCATGGCGCAGCAGACGTGGCACGGTGATCAGGGAGCGCAGGGACACGAGCGAACATTCAACAGGCGCAGGTACTCGACCACCAGATGTTCCGCTGGTAGGGAGCCGGTTTGACCCCCTGGGGCCCGCCCCGTAACCTTGACCGTCGGCGTGTTTCCATGCGCGCCAGCTTCTGAGCACCTCCCTCCCGACCTCGGGTCGGGAGAGGCCGTCCATCCATTGCGGACAGTCGCGGGCCCCGGCCCGTGCCGGACGGCTGGCATCAGGGGTTCCCGTTCCGAGCGAGAGAGAGATCCGCGTGTACGCCATCGTGCGCAGCGGTGGTCGCCAGCACAAGGTTGCTGTCGGCGACATCGTTGAGGTTGACAAGATTTCCACTGCCAAGGTTGGCGACACGGTCGAGCTCTCGACCCTGCTCGTTGTCGACGGCGACGCTGTGACCAGCGACCCGTGGGTGCTGGCCGGCATCAAGGTCCAGGCCGAGGTCGTGGACCACCACAAGGGCGCCAAGATCGACATCCTGCGCTACAAGAACAAGACCGGCTACCGCCGTCGTCAGGGCCACCGCCAGCAGTACACGGCGATCAAGGTCACGGCGATCCCCACGGCTGCGAAGTAAGGGACTGAGGAGAGATGGCACACAAGAAGGGCGCATCGTCCACCCGGAACGGTCGCGACTCCAACGCTCAGCGGCTCGGCGTGAAGCGCTTCGGCGGTCAGGTCGTCAACGCCGGTGAGATCCTGGTCCGTCAGCGTGGCACCCACTTCCACCCGGGCTCGGGCGTCGGCCGCGGCGGCGACGACACGCTGTTCGCGCTGCAGGCCGGTGCGGTGGAGTTCGGTACCCACCGTGGCCGCAAGGTCGTGAACATCGTTCCGGTCGCCTGATCGGTTCTTCGCGAGGGGCGGACCTCACTTCCCGTTCGGGAAGTGGGTCCGCCTTTCGCATGTTGTGCACATAGACACTGCACTGAGAAGACTTTCCGTACGTATTTCATCTGGAGGCACATCCATGACCACCTTCGTGGACCGCGTCGAGCTGCATGTCGCCGCGGGTAACGGAGGCCACGGCTGCGCCTCCGTACACCGTGAGAAGTTCAAGCCCCTCGGCGGGCCGGACGGCGGCAACGGCGGCCGTGGCGGTGACGTCATCCTCACCGTCGACCAGTCCGTCACGACGCTGATCGACTACCACCACTCCCCGCACCGCAAGGCCACCAACGGCAAGCCGGGCGAGGGCGGCAACCGCTCCGGCAAGGACGGCCAGGACCTGGTGCTTCCGGTGCCGGACGGCACGGTCGTCCTGGACAAGCAGGGCAATGTGCTGGCCGACCTGGTCGGCCAGGGCACGACGTACGTGGCCGCCGAGGGCGGCCGCGGCGGCCTCGGCAACGCGGCGCTGGCCTCGGCCCGCCGCAAGGCGCCCGGCTTCGCGCTGCTCGGCGAGCCGGGGCGCGCGGGCGACATCGTGCTGGAGCTCAAGACCGTCGCGGACGTGGCACTGGTCGGCTACCCGAGCGCCGGCAAGTCCTCGCTGATCTCGGTGCTGTCCGCCGCCAAGCCGAAGATCGCGGACTACCCCTTCACGACGCTCGTCCCGAACCTGGGCGTCGTCACCGCCGGCTCCACCGTCTACACGATCGCGGACGTCCCCGGCCTGATCCCGGGCGCCAGCGAGGGCCGGGGCCTCGGCCTCGAGTTCCTGCGGCACGTCGAGCGCTGCTCGGTGCTCGTCCATGTCCTGGACACGGCGACGCTGGAGTCCGAGCGGGACCCGGCGACCGACCTCGATGTCATCGAGGAGGAGCTGAAGCAGTACGGCGGGCTGGACGACCGTCCTCGTATCGTCGTCCTGAACAAGATCGACATCCCGGACGGCAAGGACCTCGCGGACATGATCCGCCCCGACCTGGAGGAGCGCGGCTACCGCGTCTTCGAGGTGTCGGCGGTCGCGCGTACGGGCCTGAAGGAGCTGTCCTTCGCGCTGGCCGAGATCGTGGCGGCGGCGCGCGCGGCCAAGCCGAAGGAGGAGGCGACCCGGATCGTCATCCGCCCGAAGGCGGTCGACGACGCGGGCTTCACGGTCACGCAGGAGGAGGACGGCCTCTTCCGCGTGCGCGGCGAGAAGCCGGAGCGCTGGGTGCGCCAGACCGACTTCAACAACGACGAGGCGGTCGGCTACCTCGCGGACCGGCTCAACCGCCTCGGCGTCGAGGAACAGCTGATGAAGGCGGGCGCCCGGGCGGGCGACGGCGTGGCCATCGGCCCCGAGGACGACGCGGTCGTCTTCGACTGGGAGCCGACGATGATGGCCGGCGCGGAGATGCTCGGCCGCCGTGGCGAGGACCACCGCCTCGAGGCCCCGCGTCCCGCGGCCCAGCGCCGCAAGGACCGCGAGGCCGAACGGGACGAGGCGCAGCGCGAGTTCGACGACTTCGACCCGTTCTAGGCCGGCGCCTGCCCCGGGCTTGTCCCCCTGCCCCCGTTCCGTAACGGGGGTGGGGCAGGGGGACAAATCCGATCCGTTCAATCCCGTTCAGTTCCGCGTGGTGGCGCAACCTCTGACCCGCTATCACCGTCTTGCTCGTGGGGGGTTGGGCAGCAAGGGTGCTCCAGCCGTTATTGAACGGAGCGTTGATGAAGGTCTCCTTCCTCATCCACACCATCTACGGCATCGGCGGCACCATACGCACCACGCTCAACCTCGCGGAGGAGCTCGCCGGCCGGCACGAGGTGGAGATCGTCTCCGTCTTCCGGCATCGCGACGAGCCGCTGTTCGCGATCGACCCCCGCATCACCGTCGTACCCCTTGTCGACACCCGCCCGTCGTCCCCGGACAACGAGAAGGAGCATCCGCTCGCGCTGCTGCCCGCCGAGCGGTTCCCGGCCCACGAGGCGCGCTTCAAGGAGTACAGCAGGCTCACCGACGAGCGGGTACGGGACCACTACGCCGCCTCCGACGCGGACGTGATCATCGGTACCCGGCCCGGACTGGTCGCCTACGTCGCCCAGTTCGCGCCGGAGTGCGCCGTGCGCATCGGCCAGGAACACATGACGCACAACCACCACAAGCCCGCGCTGCGCGCCGAGATGCGCGAGCAGCTCGCCGCCATCGACGCGTTTGTGACCGTCTCGGAGGGCGACGCGGCGGTGTGGCGGGAGCAGATGCCGCTGCCGGACACCCGGGTACTGGCGATTCCGAACAGCGTGCCCGAGCCCATGGTCACCCCCTCCGACCTGAGCGGGACCACGATCGTCGCGGCAGGGCGGCTCGCAGCGGAGAAGCAGTACGACGTGCTGATCGAGGCGTTCGGCAAGGTCGTCGCCGCCCGGCCGGAGTGGACCCTGCGCATCTGCGGCTGGGGCAACCAGAAGGAACGGCTCCGCAGACGCATCGACGAACTGGGCCTCTACAACAGCGTCCAGCTCATGGGCCCGCGCTCACCGATCGAGCCCGAGTGGGTCAAGGGCGCGATCGCCGTGTCCACTTCCCGCCATGAGTCCTTCGGCATGACGCTCGTCGAGGCGATGCGCTGCGGGCTGCCCGTGGTCAGCACCGACTGCGACTACGGGCCGCGCGAGATCATTGCCGACGGCGTGGACGGACTGCTCGTCCCGGTCGGTGACGTCGACGCCATCGCGGACGCACTGCTGCGCCTCGTCGACGACGAGGACCTGCGCCGTCGTATGGGCACCGCAGCGCAGACCAACGCGCGGCGTTTCGACCCCGGGCCGGTCGCCAAGCAGTACGAGGAACTGTTCGCCGAGTTCGGCGCGGGCGCCTCCCGGAAACCGGATTTGTATACAGAGGCAGAGGCAGAGGCAGAGGCAGAGGCAAAGGCAGAGGCAGAGGCCGAAGCAGGGACAGCCGACCCCGTCCACGACACCGGGTCCGGCTCCCCGTCACCGGCGGCCGCCGCCTTCGTACCGGTGGCCGACTGTGTGGCCGAGGCCGACGGCAGCCTGACCGTGCGGCTGACGGCTCCCGAGTCGGCTGTCACCGCTCACCCGGGACTGAGGCTCGTGTGCACCGACGAAGGGAAGAAGGCCGCGGAGCGTGTCTTCCCGTTCCGGGCGGATGGGACGGCAACGATCGCCGGCGGCGAGGAGTTCGCCGACGGCAGCTGGATCTGCCACGCCGACCACCCCTCCTCCGGCCGGCGTGTGGGCATCCTCGCCCGCGCCGTCGACCAGCGAGGCTCGATGACCGCCCAGCGGCGGATGGAGCCGGGCGAGGGCGTCCGTCATCTCGTCCCCTACATCCGCGCGCCCAAGAACCTGCTCGCACTGCGCTCCTGGGTGGGGCCCGTCCATGCCGAGGCGGGTGACCTCCGCATCGTCGGGCCTCAAGTGACGGTGTCCGGACGGTTCTACGGCCCCGCGGATGCGCTGGGCGACCGCCCCGTCCTCCTGCTCCGCCGCCGTGGCGGGCAGCCCGCAGAGCTGGAGTACCCCGGCATCCGGCGGGGGGACGACGGCTTCCGGGCAACGTTGTCCTGCGCGGATGCGGTCGCTCGGCGGCCGGCCGGGCCCGTCGGCGCCGACCCGGAGGAGAGCGGGCGCTGGGAGCTCTGGCTGCGGTACGCCCCGGACGCGGAGGCGGTCAGGATAGGCAGGGTGCTCGACGACGTGGTGGCGAAGAGCTCCGTGTTCCTCTTTCCGCCTGTGCTGCTGCCCCGGCGGCGCCCGTTCCTCCTGCTCCGCCGAGCCCTGCGCAGGCTCCGGGGCCGCCCCCAGCTGATGGTCTCGGCCAGGCTTGCCTACGACCAGCAGAACGCTCTGGTGCTCGATGTCACCGACCACTGACGCGGCGTTGACGACGCAGCTGCACAGGTGTGGCATCGCTCACCCTCGCGGGTCGGCGCGCCTTCGTCAACATCCCTGGCCACCCGGTAAACACAGGGTTTCGAGAGGGTGGTCAGAGCCCTATGTCCGCCTTGCGGGACGGTCACGGAGAGTGCGACCATCACACCGTCCCCCCGTCAACGCAAGGTAGAGGTCGTCTGTGTCCGTGCCGCACGAAGCCAAGCCCCGCACCACAGCAGTCGTGCTCGCCGGTGGTACCGGCCAGCGCGTGGGACTCGCGATCCCGAAGCAGCTGCTGAAGATCGCCGGCAAGGCCGTTATCGAGCACACCCTGACGATCTTCGAGCAGGCCGATGCCATCGATGACGTGATCGTGCTTATGGCACCGGGTTTTGTGCCCGACGTCGAGAAGATCATCGCCAAGGCGGGACTCACCAAGGTCAGCAAGGTCATCGAGGGCGGCGCGACCCGCAACGAGACGACCGAGCGCGCCATCGCCGCCCTCAGCGAGGGGCTCGCGGAGGGCGAGGACGCCAATGTCCTCTTCCATGACGCGGTGCGTCCGCTTCTGTCACAGCGAGTGATCGCGGACTGTGTGAACGCCCTGGAGCGCTACCAGGCCGTCGACGTCGCCATCCCCTCCGCGGACACGATCATCGTGACGCGCACCCACGGCGAGGACGGCGAGTTCATCACCGAGATCCCGGACCGCTCCCGCCTGCGCCGCGGCCAGACCCCGCAGGCATTCAAGCTGTCCACGATCCGCAGGGCGTACGAGATCGCCGCCGGCGACCCCAACTTCCAGGCCACGGACGACTGCAGCGTCGTGCTCAAGTACCTGCCCGACGTGCCGATCTACGTCGTCGCGGGTGACGAGTACAACATGAAGGTCACCCAGCCCGTCGACGTCTTCATCGCCGACAAGCTCTTCCAGCTCGCCTCCACCGCCGCCCCGCGCCAGGCCGACGAGGCCGCCTACCGTGAGCTGCTCGCCGGCAAGACCCTGGTCGTCTTCGGCGGCTCGTACGGCATCGGTGCGGACATAGCTGCCCTCGCCGAGCGGTACGGTGCGAAGGTCTACGCCCTGGGCCGCTCCACCACGGGCACCCACGTCGAGAACCCGGAGCACGTGGACGACGCGCTGTCGCAGGCGTACGCCGAGAGCGGCCGTATCGACTACGTGATCAACACTGCGGGCGTGCTGCGCATCGGCAAGCTCGCCGAGACCGACAACGCGACCATTCAGGAAGCGTTGAACGTCAATTACCTGGCACCCGTCCAGATTGCGCGTGCTTCGTACAAGTATCTGGCCGAGACCAAGGGGCAGCTGCTTCTCTACACCTCTTCCAGCTACACCCGCGGCCGCGCCGAGTACAGCCTTTACTCGTCCACCAAGGCGGCCATGGTGAATCTCACCCAGGCCCTCGCCGACGAATGGGCGGCCGACGGAATCCGCGTGAATTGCGTCAACCCGGAGCGCACCGCGACGCCGATGCGCACCAAGGCGTTCGGCCAGGAGCCCGCCGGTTCGCTCCTCTCCTCCGAGGCCGTCGCCCGTACCTCGCTGGACGTGCTGCTCTCCGAGCTGACCGGCCATGTCATCGACGTACGCCAGCAGGACCCGACCCGCGAGGCGAGCGAGGCCTCCGGATTCGAGCAGGCGCTGGCGTCCGTTCTTGACCGCCAGGAGGATGTGTAATAATCCTCCGTTAATGGACTAATTCGGGCCTCTGTTGTCGCCTCGGCGAATACAGAGGCCCGAGTTCGTGAAGCTCCCCCTTCACACTTCCCGCAACAACGTGAATCAACCGGCACCTTTGGAGCAGGTTCTACGTGATTTCGACCGCCATTCGCCTGGCACGTGTGGGCAGCCGGTCAGAGCTGGCCGCGGCAGTCCTGATGGGACTGGGCTACCCGTGTGTCATGATCGCCGCGCTGATCCCGGACATCTGGATGTTCGCGGTGGCCGCCGCCGTGACCTACGCCTCGGACTGGTTCCTGCACCAGCGCGGCAGCTACCTGGTCAACCGGCTCAACAAGGTCCGGGCCGGTCTGCCGATCCGCTTCCTGCTCCGCCAGCTGCTGCTGATCCTGCTCCTCGCCCGCGAGGGCCTCGCCGAGCAGCCGGTCTTCTACGCGGCGGTCGCCTGCTTCCTGCTCTTCTACGGTCTCCAGGCGCCGCACGGCGCGCTGACCACCCTGATCAGGCTGCGCCGGACGATGCCGGTCGTCACCCGTAACGTCGACCTCAACGCCGTACGCATCCCGGACGCCCCGCCGCGCGCCCTGCTGCGCCGCTCCGGCGAGAAGATGCTCCACCTCGACATCCCGGCGATGGCGGGCGTGATCATCGCGGCCGCGACCGGGCGCTACCTCGTCGGATACGTCGGCGCGGCCGTCACCATCGGCCTGGGCCTGCTCTACACCGCGGCCCTCGTGCCCTATCTGCGCCGCAAGCGCCGGGTGCCGTCCGCGCCCGCGGTGCTCAAGGCCGTACAGAAGTGGCTGAGCGAGTACCAGCCCACCGTCGCCCTGTACTTCTCCGGCTCCGACGAGTCCGCGTACCAGGTCAACATGTGGCTGGAGACGATGGAGCAGATCGAGGGCCGGCCGATCATCATCATGCGCGAGCGGAACCTCGTCGCGAAGCTCAACGAGACCTCCGTGCCGATCCTCTGCGTCCCCGGTGGCCAGCACCTGATGGCGATGAAGCTCGACACGGTCCGCGTCACGCTCTACCCGGCCAACGTCGGCAAGAACATCCACATGCTCCGCGTCCCGACCATGAAGCACGTCTTCATCGGCCACGGCGACAGCGACAAGCTCGCCAGCGTCAACCCCTACTCCAAGGTGTACGACGAGGTGTGGACCGCGGGCCGGGCCGGGCGCGACCGGTACGCGCTCGCCGACGTCGGCGTCCGCGACGACGACATCGTCGAGGTGGGCCGCCCGCAGCTCGCTCCCATCAAGACCTGGACCGGGACGCCCAAGAACGCGATCCCGACCATCCTGTACGCCCCCACCTGGGAGGGCTGGGACAACGATCCCGGTAACACCTCCCTGCTGCTCGCCGGCGAGAACATCGTCCGGCGACTCCTCGAGGCCGATCAGCCGGTGCGTGTCATCTACAAGCCGCACCCCTTCACCGGCATCCGCAACAAGAAGGCCCTGGCTGTCCACGAGCGGATCACCGTGATGGTGCAGAAGGCCGCCGCCGAGCGGGCCACCGACCCCCGCTGGGCCGAGCAGGCCGCCGCCGCACAGTCCGGCCAGTCCGTCGCGCGCGCCGAACTGACCCGCATAGAGGCCGGGCTGGCCGAGCTGACCAAGCCCGGGCGCGCGGGCGGCGACGAGGCGGAGGAGTCGCGGGTCTCCCTCGCCGATCCCCAGCGGCTCGCCGAGATCAAGACGCTCCGGGCCGAGTGGAACGACGCGTACTGGCGCTCCTTCGGCTGGTGGGAGCACCGTGTCGTCACGGGCTCCGAGCCCAAGCTGTACGACTGCTTCAACGAGTCCGACGGCATGATCTCGGACATCTCCAGCGTCGTCTCGGACTTCATCGCGAGCGGCAAGCCGTACGCGGTCACGGACTCGGCGGAGCTGGGCGTGGAGGAGTTCAAGCGGCAGAACACAGCCGTACGGGCCGCGGTCATCCTCTCCAACAGCGCCGAAGAGCTCGATCAGCTGCTCGCCGCCGTGGCCGACCCGGCCGCCGACACGCTGGCGGACGCGCGCCGCGAACTGAAGCAGTACCTGCTCGGGCCCGACGAGCCCACGTCGATCGAGCAGTTCGACGCGGCGGCACGGGCGCTGGCGGCCAAGGCCGAGGCGCGCAACGCCGGTGTCGCGCAGCGCATCGGTACGCAGGCGATCGGTGAGCTCGACCGGGAGTCGGACTCCGAGGCCGCCGGCGCCGGCGGCGCCGAGGGCATCGGCGTCGTGGAAGGCGGCGACAGCGAGGGCAACGGCGCGGAGGCGGCGGCCACGGTGGCCCGCTGAGCCGTGTTCGTGGCCCGCTGAACCACGGTGGCGGCCCGGTGAACGGTGTCGGTGGCCGGTGAACCCCATCGATGGTCCCGTCGGCCGAACGGCCCGTAAGTCTCCCCGGCAAGGGCGGACTTACGGGCCGTTGCGCGTGCCGTCACACCGCTGATACATGCGCTGTGGACGATGTGTCGATGTCCGACAGCCGATCCCTTCAGGACGCCGTTCCAGACGCCGTTCCGGACGCCGTTGCAGAGGCCCTTCCGGATGCCCCCGAGGACTGTCCCGAGGACTGTCCCGATGTCAGCGTGATCATCGGCGCCTACGAGGCGATGCCGTATCTCGTGAAGTGCCTCGACTCGGTCGAGGCCCAGACGCTCGGGTCCGCCCGGATAGAGATCGTCGCTGTCGACGACGGTTCGACCGACGGCACGGGGGAGTACCTGGAGGACTTCGCGGCCCGGACGAAAGTGCCGATGCGGGTGGTCCGCCAGCCCAACTCCGGCGGCCCCAGCGGCCCGCGCAACACCGGCCTGGCCATGGCCCGCGGCCGCTACGTCTTCTTCCTCGACGCCGACGACCACCTGGGCGAGGAAGCACTGGAGCGGCTGGTGGCGATGGGCGACCGGGCAGGCACGGACGTCGTCCTCGGCAAGGTCGTCGGCGTCAACCGCAACGCCGCCAAGTCGATGTGGGGCCGCACCGTGGAGCGGGCCGACATCTGCACCTCCAACGTCAAGTTCACGCTGAGCGCGCAGAAACTGTTCCGGCGCGAGCTGCTCGTACGGCACGGCATGAGGTTCGACGAGTCCCTGCGTACCGGCGAGGACGCGCTGTTCACGATGGAGGCGTACCTGCGAGGCGCGGGAGTCTCCGTCGTCGCCGACTACACGTGCTACTACCTGGTCGGCCGGGAGGACGGGAAACACCTGACGAAGACCGGCGGTTACGAGCCCCGCTTCGACTCTGCCGCCGCGCTGATGAAGCTGATCGCCGCCCACGTACCGCCCGGCGAGCGCCGCGACCTGCTGATGGTCAGGCCCTTCACGATCACCCTGCTGCCGCAGTTCGGCCCGATCGTGCTGCGTCAGCCGGAGGAGCACCTCCGGCACAAGATGGAGCTCGCCGCCCCGCTCATGGCCGCCTACTGGACCCCCGGTGTGGCGCGCCGGCTCCGGGCGGAGGAGCGGCTGCGGCTCACCTGCGCGGCTCTGGGCCGACCCGATCTGCTGCGGGACGTGCTTGTCTTCGTCCGCGACGGCGGCCGGCCCGAGGTGGTGCGCCGCCGCGGCCGGGAGCATCTCGCGTATCCGCACTTCGGTGACCCGGACGCCGGAATCCCCCTGTCCGCGTACGAGGTGACCGTGACCGAGCGGATCGGCGAGCGGCGGGTCGAGCCGCGTCTCCCGCTCTCCCGCCGCGTGACGCGGCGCGCTGTCCGGCGCCTGCGGCGGGTGGCAGCCGGATACGGTCTGGGCCGGGTGAGGGCCGGCCTGTCGCGGCTGTCCCGGCTGTCCCGGCTGTCCAGCGGGTGAGCCCGGCCGGGCTGCCCGGCGGGTGAGTTCGCCATGCGGCCGGCGATGCGTCCGTCGGGCTGTCCAGCGGATGAAATGCACGAGCACCGAAGACGCGGCCTGGCATAGATTCGCCCTTGTGACAGGTGCAAGGCAGACAGTGGCAAGGCAGTACGTGGCGGAAGCCCGCAGGATCGTCGTCAAGATCGGCTCGTCCTCGCTCACCACGGCCGCCGGCGGCCTCGACGCCGACCGGGTGGACGCCCTCGTCGACGTACTCGCCAAGGTCCGCAGCGGCGGTGAGAAGGAGATAGTGCTGGTCTCCAGCGGCGCCATCGCCGCCGGACTCGCACCGCTCGGCCTGGCCCGCCGGCCCAAGGACCTGGCCCGTCAGCAAGCCGCGGCCAGCGTCGGCCAGGGCCTGCTCGTCGCCCGCTACACCGCCTCCTTCGCCCGCTACGGCGTCCGCGTCGGCCAGGTGCTCCTCACCACCGACGACACCAGCCGCCGCGCCCACTACCGCAACGCCTACCGCACCCTCGACCAGCTCCTCGCCATGGGCGCCGTCCCTGTCGTCAACGAGAACGACACCGTCGCCACGGACGAGATCCGCTTCGGCGACAACGACCGGCTCGCCGCCCTCGTGGCCCATCTCGTACGGGCCGATCTGCTCGTCCTCCTCTCCGACGTGGACGGCCTCTACGACGGCGACCCGAGCAAGCCCGGGACCTCCCGGATCCATGAGGTCCGTGGCCCCGCCGACCTGGAGGGCGTCTCGATCGGCTCGGCGGGCAAGGCAGGCGTCGGCACCGGCGGCATGGTCACCAAGGTCGAGGCCGCCCGGATCGCCGCGGCCGCGGGCGTCCCCGTCGTCCTCACCTCCGCCAGCAGGGCCGCCGACGCCCTCGCCGGACGCGACACCGGCACCTATTTCCGCCGCACCGGCCGCCGCTCCGCCGACCGGCTGCTGTGGCTCGCGCATGCCTCGACCCCGCAGGGCTCGCTGACCCTGGACGACGGGGCCGTGCACGCCGTCGTCCAGGGCAGGAAGTCGCTGCTGCCCGCCGGAATCGCCGCGGTCGAGGGCGAGTTCAGCGCCGGGGACCCGGTGGAGCTGCGCGATTCCGAGGGCCGCGCCGTCGCCCGCGGGCTCGTCAACTTCGACGCGAAAGAGATCCCGCAACTCCTCGGCCGCTCCACCCGCGAGCTGGCCAAGGAGCTCGGTCCCGCCTACGAGCGGGAGGTCGTACACAGAGACGATCTCGTCGTCCTGCAGCCCTGACAAACCCCTGAAACGGCTGAAACTCCTGCCTACCGACAAGGACCTTCACCAAAACCGCCCCACCACTGGCCCGGGACTGGTCAACTTTGTCAGGGGAACTTTGGCACGGGGACAGGGCGGGGTTCAGCACCACAACGCATCAACAGGAGGCCGCCGGTGAGACGAGCGCGCCCAGGGGCGGCGCCCCGAGGGACAGGGGGCACGACCCGCACCCGCAGGGCCGTGGGGGAGCAACGGGCCCTCACCAGTGTGGAGGCGGGGCCCGACTTCGACAACGGCACCGACGACACCGACGACGAGCGCGACGACGACACGACCGGCGCGGTCGGCACGGACACCCGCGCCGACGGTGCGAGCGAGCACGATGCGAGCCTGCACCCGGAGACGTACGGCAGAGACCGCGCGGTGTCCAAGCTCTGGCACATCACCCTCTGCGTCTCTGGTGCGGAGGCCCCGCTGAAGGAGGTCAGGCGCGGTCTCGAACAGCTCGCGCACGACCACCCGTTCCTGCTGACCAGCCGGTACGCCAACGACCACGCCGAGATCCGCTACTGGGAAGAGGCCCGGGACCTGCACGACGCGGCCGCGGTGGCGCTGCGCCTGTGGGGCGAGCACCGCTCCAGCGCCAAGCTGCCGCCGTGGAAGATCGTCGGCCTGGAGGTCATCGACCGCGAGACCTACCACCAGCGCATCGCGGAGGGCTACGGCCCGCCGCCCGCGGCCCCTGTCGGCGTTCACCCCTTCTGAGGCTTTCGCCGGCGGGTCCGCCGTCGGCGGCGCACACGGGTCCCGGCCTCGTACCGGGGCCCGTGCCGTCTCGTACCACGTCTCGTACCGCGTCTCGTACCGCGTCTCGCAGTACGGAATACGCGAGGGATGTCCGCGGACCGCGCATTACCCTGCGGGCATGACCTCGCTCTCGCCCTACGACAACATGTCCCCGGTCGCCCAGGCCGCCTACCGGGCCCGCGCGGCCGCCGCCGAGATCGCGCCACTCCCGCGCTCGGTGAAGGACGACGCCCTGCTGGCGATCGCCGACGCCCTCGAGGTCCGCACGGCCGAGATCGTCGAGGCCAACGCCGAGGACACCGCCCGCGCCCGCGAAGCCGGCACCAGCGAGGCGATCATCGACCGGCTCAGCCTCACCCCGCAGCGGATCCGTGCCATCGCCGCCGACGTCCGTGACGTCGCCGCACTGCCCGACCCCGTCGGCGAGGTCGTCCGCGGCTCGACCCTCCCCAACGGCATCGACCTGCGCCAGGTCCGCGTTCCGCTCGGTGTCGTCGGCATCATCTACGAGGCCCGCCCGAACGTCACGGTGGATGCCGCCGCCCTCTGCCTGAAGTCCGGAAACGCCGTTCTGCTCCGTGGCTCCTCCTCCGCCTACTCGTCCAACACCGCCCTGGTGAGGGTCCTGCGTGACGCGGTCGGCGGCGCCGGGCTGCCCGCCGACGCCGTGCAGCTCGTCCCCGGCGAGAGCCGCGACTCCGTGCGCGAGCTGATGCGTGCCCGCGGCCTCGTCGACGTCCTCATCCCGCGCGGCGGCGCCTCCCTCATCCGCACGGTCGTCGAGGAGTCCACCGTCCCGGTCATCGAGACCGGCACCGGCAACTGCCACGTCTACGTCGACGCCCAGGCCGACCTCGACATGGCCGTCGACATCCTGATCAACTCCAAGGCCCAGCGACCCAGCGTCTGCAACGCCGCCGAGACCCTCCTCGTCCACCAGGACATCGCCGGCGCCTTCCTGCCCCGTGCCCTGGACGCCCTCGCCGAGGCCGGCGTCACCGTCCACGCCGACGAGCGGACCCTGGCCTTCGCCGAGGGCTCCAAGGCGACCGTCGTGGCCGCCACGGCGGAGGACTGGGAGACCGAGTACCTCTCCTACGACATCGCCGCCGCCGTGGTCGACTCCCTCGACAAGGCTGTCGAACACATCCGCCTCTGGTCCTCCGGTCACACCGAGGCCATCGTCACCACCTCCCAGGCCGCAGCCCGTCGCTTCACCCAACTGGTCGACTCCACGACGGTCGCCGTCAATGCGTCCACCCGTTTCACCGACGGGGGCCAGTTCGGTTTCGGCGCCGAGATCGGTATCTCCACGCAGAAGCTGCACGCCCGCGGCCCGATGGGGCTCCCCGAGCTGACCTCGACGAAGTACATCGTCACCGGCGACGGTCACATTCGGTGACCGAGAAGTGCGGGCAGTTGCCCGCACTCCCTGCCCAAAACCCACGCCCCGGTCTACTCTGAAAGGCGTGCCGGACGACGTGGGGGGCAGGCCGTTTCCGGACGGCTGGGAGCCCGACGACGACCGCGGAGGCGCCGACGAGGACTTCGCCTCCGTGGTGTTCGACGAGGACTTCGTACGGGCAGCCGCGATCCATGAGCCGACCGCCGTCGAGCGGCTGCTGGCGGCCGCTCAGGCGCGCGCCGAGGCGGAGGCCGCCCGCGCCCGTGCCGGAGCGGGTCCCGCGGACGACGAGCTCTACGACGACGGCTACGGCCCGGGCGGCGAGTACGGCAGCGAGCGCCCGTACGACGAATATGACCCGGACGATCGCGCCGGGCGGTACCTCGACCCCTACCCTCACGGCGGCTCCCTGCGCCCGTACCGGGGCGCCGCCCGCTGGCACCGCCCCGTCGCCTGGGTGCTTGCCCTCGTGATGGGCATCGGCATGGTCGCCCTCGCTTTCACTGCCGTCTACCGCGGTGCGTCGGCCAACCGCCAGGACCGCGTCCCTCCGCCCGCCACGACCGGTGTCGACGTCCCCTCCGGGACACTCGCGCCGGAGCGCGTGACCAGCCCCTCCGCCTCCGCGGAGTACTCCGCACCTCCCGTCTCCGCCGTGCCCCGCACCCCCTGACGGAGTGCGTAGGACCTTGTCAGAACTTGTCGCGCAGCACCGCGTTTACGTCGGCTTCCCCGGACCTAACCTGAAGGTATGGCAGGGCGTGGAGACCCACCTGAGGGGACACCCGAGGGGCTCCCCGGCGGAGGTGAGGACGAGTACCGGTCCGTCGTCTTCGACGAATCGTTCATCCGCGCTGCCCGCCTCCAGGAGTACTCCGCCGCGGAGCGCATGGGCGACCACGCCAGGGCCGTTCGCAGTCGCCCGGGCTGGGGCGCAGGGACCGGGTCGAGGCAGGCCTTCCTGCTGGTCCTGCTGATCGTCCTCGCCTTCGGCACCGCGATCTACATGGGTGTCCGCCACCCCTACCAGCCGCCGCCCGCCCAGCCCGCAGGGCCCCTGCGGAGCACGGTCATACCTCTGGCGCCCACGGGCGCCGTGCCCGGCGGGGAGCCCGACGAGCTGTACGAACAGAGCCAGGCCGCCCAGTTCCGCACAGGAGCCGCCGGAATCACCCTCCCGGCCGCCATGCGCACCAGGAACTTCTCGGAAAGCCAGGTCATGACCGCGCTGACCATCGCCAAGGACTACCTCGTGGAGTCCTCGCTCGCCCCCGATGTGCTCACCGGCGCCGCGGCACGGCCGGTACGGGTGCTCCTCGACCCGGACCAGCTTGAGCAGTTCGACCGGTCCCTCGATGCCCCGGCGGACGACGGCCGGCACGCGGCCACCGGCTGGCTGGTGCGCTTCGACCCGGCGCACGTCGCCCTCGCCGACCCCGAGGTGAGGGTCCAGGGCACGCTCCGCGTCCACGACGCCGGACCCAATGCCCTCGAAGTGATCTCGGACCACACCTTCGCCTACGCGCTCCGTCCTGCCGGAGCGGGAGCCGGGCCCGGACCGGATGCCGCCACCGCCTCCGGGGGCGAGCAGCACGCGGACGACGCCTCCCTGTTCACCGTCCGCCGCGAGCTGCACTTCCGCTTCGACCGCGACGATCTGCGCACCCACCGCGCCGAGCTGGTCTTCAGCTACGTGCAGGCCGGACCGATGGCCTGCTCGGCCGACCCTTCCGGGGCCCTGCAGCCGCTGCTGGCCGGCGAGCGGGCCACCGCCGAGGGCCCGGCCGGCACCGACCCGTACGAGACGCACCGGGCCGCCGCGGCGCTCTGCGGCACCCTTGCCCCCGACGCTCAGCCCTCGCCCTGACCTCCGCCGCCCTTGCCGCCGTCGCGGTCCGCACCGGCCGCGCCGCCCGCGCCCGTGAACTTGTCGCGTAGTCGGCCACCCAGGTCACCGGCGCCCCCGGCTATGTCCCCGACCAGCTTCATCAGCGGATCCTTGCTGGTCCGCACCGAGTCCGCGTAGTGCGATGCCGACTCGCGGAAGGAGTCCGTGACCGAGGTGTCCTTGTCCTCCGTGCGGCGCGCGTAGTGGCCGTCCATGATCCGCTGGTAGTCGCGGCTCTCGGCCCACTTCTTCAGCTCGGCGGCGCGCACCGTGGTGAAGGGATGTGTGCGCGGCAGGAGATTGAGGATCTTCAGCACGGAGTCCCGCAGGTCGCCCCCCGCCTCGTACTCCTCGGCCTGCTCCAGGAACGCGTCCACGTTCATCTCGTGCAGATGGTTGCCACCGGCGATCTTCATCAGGCCGCGCATCGACGCCTGCAGATCCTGGCCGACCAGTAGCCCGGCCCGGTCGGCCGAGAGCTCCGACTTTCGGAACCACTCCCGTAGGGCGGTCACGATCGCCATGATGGCGACATTGCCGAGGGGGATCCAGGCGACCTTGAGCGCCAGACTTGTGAGGAAGAGCAGGATCGTGCGGTAGACGGCGTGGCCGGACAGGGCGTGTCCCACCTCGTGGCCGACGACCGCCCGCATCTCCTCCTCGTCGAGGAGCTCCACGAGCCCTGTCGTGACGACGATGATCGGCTCGTCCAGCCCGATGCACATCGCATTGGGCTTCGGGTCCTGTGTGACATACATCGGCGGGACCTTCTCCAGGTCCAGGATGTAACAGGCGTCGCGCAGCATGGCGTTGAGATGCGCGAACTGGGCGTCGCTCACCCGTACGGAATCCGAGAGGAAGAGCAGCCGCAGGCTGCGCTCGGGCAGCAGACCGCTCAGCGCCTTGAAGACGGTGTCGAAGCCGGTGAGCTTGCGCAGCGCGACCAGCGCGGAGCGGTCCGCAGGATGCTCGTACGCCCGGGAGGAGATGTCCGGGAAGCGCTTGCGCTGCCTGCTCGGCACATTCTCGGAACTGCTGTCGGTCATCGGATGCCCCCTGTTCCTTACGCGATCTGACCCGTCCCCCTGACAGACCCCAGACTAGGTGCTGGGGTTGCGGCGCCGCGGGGGCCTGTGGATAACTACGCGGACGCCGTCGGCGCCGCATGCACCACGCTCGCCACCGAAGCCGGCGGCGAAAGCGACAACGACTGAGTCGGCGTGAGCGTGCCCGCACCTCCCGCATACGATGTGCGCGAAGTCTCCGCTCCGACTCCCGATCGATAGGTCCTGCAGAAGATGAGCCTCGCCAGCACCGCCGCCAACCTGGTCTCTCTCGCCGAGGTCACCGAGCACGAGGGTGCCCACGAAAGCCTCAGCCCCTACCTCACCGGTGGCGGCGCCTTCTTCATCCTGCTTCTGCTGCTGTGGATCACCACCCGCTTCAACCGCGACCGCTGATACGGGACCGGACAGCCGTGCCAGTAGGCTCTGCACGCATGGGCAAGGGACAGCAGGAAATGCCTACCAGGGGCGGCAAGCGCCGACTCGGCGTCATGGGCGGGACATTCGACCCGATCCACCATGGACACCTGGTGGCCGCCAGTGAGGTGGCCGCCCTGTTCCACCTCGACGAGGTGGTGTTCGTACCGACCGGGCAGCCGTGGCAGAAGGGTCACAAGGCGGTCTCTCCGGCCGAGGACCGCTATCTGATGACGGTCATCGCCACGGCGTCCAACCCGCAGTTCTCGGTCAGTCGCATCGACATCGACCGCGGCGGCCCTACGTACACCATCGACACCCTGCGGGACCTGCGGGCGCTCAACAGCGACTCGGATCTCTTCTTCATCACCGGAGCCGACGCGCTCTCGCAGATCCTCACCTGGCGGGACGCCGAAGAACTCTTCTCGCTCGCCCACTTCATCGGTGTCACCCGTCCCGGCCACGACCTGACCGACGACGGGCTGCCCAAGGGCGGTGTCTCCCTGGTGGAGGTGCCGGCCCTGGCCATCTCGTCCACCGACTGCCGGGCGAGGGTCGCGCAGGGCGACCCCGTCTGGTATCTGGTGCCGGACGGTGTGGTGCGCTACATCGACAAGCGCCAGTTGTACCGCGGCGACTGAGCCACGGAGAGGGGCACCGGTGAACGACCAGCAGAACCCGTACGACCCGTACTACTCGCAGCAGCCTCAGATCATCGGCTACGACGAGTACGGACGGCCGGTCTACCAGCAGCCCCACCACCCTCAGCAGCCACAGGGTTACGACCCGTACCCGCCGCAGCAGCGGCCGCAACAGCAGCAAGGCCGACAGCAAGGGCGCCCGCAGAGCCAGGGGCAGGGTCAGGGCTACGGATACGACCCGTACGCCCAGCCGCAGCAGCCCCAGGGTTATGACCCGTACGCGCAGCAGGGCCCGCAGACGCCCCAGGCCCATCAGACCCAGCAGGGCTACGACCACGACGGCTACGGCTACGACACCGGCCAGCAGGCCGCCGTGGACACCACGCAGCAGTGGAGCATCCCGCCGCAGCAGGCTCAGCCCCAGGCGGCCCCCCGGGCCCCGCAGGGCCCCGCCTCCGTACCGGGCCAGCGCCGCCCCGCTCCGGCGGGCCCGGGCCGTGGCGACGGCTCGGGCAGGGACCGCCAGGACCGCGAGTACCGGACCGAGCAGTTCTCGTTCATCGAGGAGCCGGACGAGGACTCCGAGGACGTCATCGACTGGCTCAAGTTCACCGAGAGCCGGTCCGAACGCCGCGAAGAGGCCAAGCGCCGAGGCCGCAACCGGGTCGTCGCCCTCGTCGTCGTCCTGGCCCTCGCGGTCGCGGGTGGGGTCGGCTACCTCTGGTACACGGACAAACTGCCCGGCACCTCCAGCTCCGGCACGGCCCGGAACACCGCCACCGGTGCGCAGAAGCGCGACGTCATCGTGGTCCATCTGCACAACACCAAGCAGGGCGGCACCTCCACCGCCCTCCTCGTCGACAACGAGACCACCAAGCAGGGCACCACCGTCCTGCTCCCGAACTCGCTCTCCGTCGCCGATGACGAGGGCGTCGCCACCACCCTCGGCAAGTCCGTCGACGAAGACGGCTCCACCGGCACCCGCGAGTCGATCGGCACCCTGCTCGGAACCAAGATCACCGGCACCTGGCGGCTCGACACCCCCTACCTGGAGAACCTCGTCGAACTGGTCGGCGGCATCGACATCGACACCAACGCCGAGGTGCCTCCCGCCAAGAAGGGCGAGGCTCCGCTGGTGAAGAAGGGCGAGAACCAGACACTCAATGGTCGGATGGCCGTCGGCTACGCCACCTACCGTGCTGCCGGCGAAGCCGAGGCCGAGCAGCTGCAGCGCTTCGGCCAGGTGATGTACGGGGTGCTGCGGAAGGTCTCGAGCGATCCGCGAGGCGCGACGGTGACCATCGAGACCCTGGCGCAGATCCTCGATCCCTCGCTGCCCGAGAAGGACCTGGGAGCCTCGCTCGCCAAGCTCTCCGAGTACGCGAAGGGCGGCGACTACAAGACCGCCCTGCTGCCCGTCCAGCAGGACGGCACGCTCAGCCAGGAGGCGAGCGCCGGCGTCGTCAAGGACGTCCTGGGCGGCAAGGTCAGCGCTCCTGAACAGGGCGCGGCGGTACGGGTCGGCGTACGGAACGCCTCCGGAAACGGCGATGCCACCGAAACCGCCAGGATCGCCCTGGTCAACGGCGGCTATGCCTTCGTCGACGCGGGCAAGGCGGACACCACTTCCTCCTCACGGGTCACCTACGGTGACGAGGCCCAGAAGGCGAAGGCCGTGGAGGTCGCCAAGACCCTCGGGCTGCCGGAGAGCGCGGTCGAGAAGGGCAAGGCGGCGGCCAACGCAGATGTCACGGTCATCCTCGGCCAGAACTACAAGGTCAAGCGCTGATCACAGAGATTCGGGCGCTGATCACGGAGATCAAGCGCTGATCGCAGGGTTGGACATGGACAGTGTCCGGCCGTCCCTCGGGGCGCCGGGACAATCACTGCGTGGGCTGTCGGCGGTCCGTGAGACCCTGGAGGGGTCTTGACCGCCGACGAAAGCCTGCATGTGACCGCCACGGACCGTTCCCTCGAGCTCATCAATGTCGCCGCCCAGGCGGCAGCGGACAAGCTCGCGCACGACATCATCGCGTACGACGTCAGCGACGTGCTGTCGATCACGGATGCCTTTCTGCTCGCCTCCGCCCCCAGCGACCGCCAGGTCAAGTCGATCGTCGACGAGATCGAGGAGAAGCTGCTGAAGGAGCTCGGCGCCAAGCCGGTGCGCCGCGAGGGCGACCGCGACGCGCGCTGGATCCTGCTCGACTACGTCGACATCGTCGTGCACGTCCAGCACAGCGAGGAGCGTGTGTTCTACGCCCTCGAGCGGCTCTGGAAGGACTGCCCCGAGCTGCCGCTGCCCGAAGACGCCGTCAAGACCCGCGGCAAGGCCGAGGAGCACGCCCGCCTCGCCGGCGACGGCAGCGGGACGGACGGTGAGCTGAGCTGAGCGTCACTGACACGGGTCCGGGCAGGGGCCGCCGCATCGTTCTGTGGCGGCACGGCCAGACCGCATGGAATCTGGAGCGCCGCTTCCAGGGCTCCACGGACATCGAGCTGACCGAGACCGGCGTCGGTCAGGCCCGCCGGGCCGCGCGGCTGCTGGCCTCGATGAAGCCGGACGCGATCATCGCGTCCGACCTCAAGCGGGCGGTCGCCACGGCCCACCAGCTCGCCGCGATCACGGGGCACGACATCACCTTCGATGCCGCTCTGCGTGAAACCTATGCGGGCGTCTGGCAGGGGCTGACCCACGACGAGATCATCGGGCAGTACGGCGACCAGTACGCGGCCTGGAAGCGTGGTGAGCCCGTGCGCCGCGGCGGCGGCGAGCTGGAGACCGAGGTCGCCGACCGGGCAGCGCCCTTCGTGCTGGGGCACACCGAGAAGCTTCCCTCCGGCGGCACGCTCGTCGTGGTGAGCCACGGCGGCACGATCCGCACCACCATCGGCCGGCTGCTCGGCCTGGAGGCGCGCCACTGGGAGAGTCTGGGCGGCCTCTCCAACTGCTGCTGGTCCGTGCTGGGCGAAGGCGCCCGCGGCTGGCGGCTGCTGGAGCACAACGCCGGCACGCTCCCCGAGCCGGTCCTCGGCGACGACGACTGAGGCCGTTCGCAGGCAGTCGGCAGGTCGGTGCGCAGGCCGTGCGCAGGCAGCCGGCAGGTCGTGCGCAGGCCCGGGACCGGCCGGATTTCACTTTCCGGCTGGTCACAGGCTAAGGTTCTTCTTGTTCGCAGCGCGGAGCGCGAAGAACACAAGGGGCTATAGCTCAGTTGGTAGAGCGCTTGCATGGCATGCAAGAGGTCAGGAGTTCAATTCTCCTTAGCTCCACAAGCTTCAACATCAGGATCCCGTCCCCGCAGGGGGCGGGATTTCTGCATTCCCGCCGGTCTCGTACCCCCGACGGCGCTGACCCCCTTGCGGGGCCATGGCAGAATCGGGACGGCCGGAGGGGACGACGGCCTGGACGGGAGGGAGAGGCGATGCCCGGTAGCAGCATCGAGGAGGACGATGACCTGCTCGCCGCTGCGGAGGCCACAGCTCGCCTCAGCTGCCCCTCGTGCGGTTCGCCCCATGTCGCCCAAGTGCTCGGCGACAACGGAGGTATCTCGTACGTGTGCACGGCCTGCGGCCACAGCTGGAGCTGAATGATGGGTGCACACAGGCGGAAATGCGACTGGTGCGGCAGCGGTACGCCGATCGTCCGCGACATGGACCCCGTCAACCCCGAGTACCAGTACTGGTGCGAGGAGTGCGCGCGGGCGCTGATCATAAAAGGCGACCCCATCGAGACGTACCGTGAGCTCGAGGGGGAGCCGATCTACGGCCGGCTGCTCGATGAGCACTGCACCCTGAAGCGGTTCTACTCGTTCGCGACGGCCTGAGCCCGTTCGCGATGGCCTGAGCTGAGCCCGCACGCGACGGCCTGAGTCCGTACGCGACGGCCTGAGGGCGATCGTCGGCGACCTCCGGAAAAGGGATCAACCGGACGCATCCGGTCAAGCTTGTCCAGGCCGGAAACGATTTGGTGGACCACCGGGGTGACCGTGTAATGTTCTCTCTGTCGCCGCGGGGGAAACCCGGGAACGGGGCGGCACACAGCAAGGGGCTATAGCTCAGTTGGTAGAGCGCTTGCATGGCATGCAAGAGGTCAGGAGTTCAATTCTCCTTAGCTCCACAGCAGCTCGGTAAGAGCAGAAGAAGAGGGCCATCCGATCCGGATGGCCCTCTTCTGTGTCTCCCGTCAACCCCGGCCGCTGCCAAGGGCCTTGCGGTTGCTGCTCGGCAACGCCGGGCGCTCGGAAGGCGCCTGCTCGATACGGAGCGCAAGCGCCGGGCAGCGGCGCACTGCACGCTGCGCACGCCCGCGCATGTGCATCGGCACCGCGGCCTCGGCCACCGAGGGATACCCGTCGGCGCCCATGCGGATCAGCTCGGGAACGATCTCCGCGCAGATCCCGTGGCCCTGGCAGAGCGTCCAGTCCACGGCGAGCTTCTCACCGCTCGGGATGGACTCCTCCGCGTCCTGGTAGCCGGGAACGGGCAGCGGCAGCACACCGATCGTCTCCCGGCCGCAGCCGCCGTGCAGGACGTGGGCGGCGAGATCGTCCGTGAACGCCGACAGGGTCGAGGCGAAGAAGCGCGCCGAGCCGTCGGGGTGCTTGCACGCGCCGCGCCCCTTCACCGCCTGGGTCACCTCGCGCAGCGCCTCCAGGGCGGCCGGTCCGCCGCCGTTGATCACGTCGGACAGTCCGCCCGCAGCCGCCGGCAGACCGAGCTTGCAGGGACCGCACTGGCCGGCCGTCTCGGCCGCGAGCCAGTTGGCCACGCGCTGCGCCTCACCGAGGGGGCAGGTGTCCGGGCCGATCGGCAGGATCGCACCCGCGCCCAGCGAGCCGCCCACGTTGGCCAGCGACTCCCGCGAGATCACGGCCTCGTGCGTGGCTGCGGCGTCGATCCAGTTGCCGTGGTAGCCACCGGTCAGCACACCCTGGGGGACCGGCGGAGCGCCCGCCAGCTGGAGCACGTACCGCATCGGCACACCGGTCGGCACCTCGATGACCATGGGGCGGGCGACCGCCCCGGAGACCGTCAGCATCACCGTGCCCGGCTCGTTCTCCAGGCCCGTGTGGCTGTACCGGCGCGCGCCGATCCGGGCGGCGATGGCCAGCTGCGCGAACGTCTCCGCGTTCGACAGGAGCGTCGGCGCCCCGGCGACGCCCGAGTCCGATGCGCGCTCGCGGCGGCCCGGGGGCAGCGCGGGGCCGCCGCCGATGGCCCGGATGACCGCTGATGCCTCTCCGGAGACCATGCGCTCGGGGTTGCGCTGCACCCGTGCGCGCAGCTGCTGGCCGCGCCGGTCCGACAGTCCCCGTTCGGCGAGAGCCGCTCGCATGGAGATCTCCGTGGAGTTGCGCGTCACCGCCACGATCAGCGTGCGGGCGCCCAGCGCCTCGGCCGCCAGGAGGGCGCCGTCCAGGATGAGATGCGGCGCCCGGTTGAGCAGAACGGTGTCCTTGCGGCAGGCGGGCTCGCCTTCACTGCCGTTGATCACGACGACGGGCCGCACTCCGCGCCGGATCGACGCCTTGGCCACGGCCCGCAGCTTCTGGCCGAAGGGGAAGCCGGCTCCGCCGCGGCCCCGCAGGGATATGCCCTCGGCGAGCTGGGCGAGCAGCTCCCCGGTCACGGGTTCGAGCGGTCCGTGCACCTTCAGGTGCATGGAGAGGTCGAGGCGCTCGACCAGATCGAAGCCCTGGGTCAGCTGGGGGAGGCCGACGACGCGGACTTCGGGGACATCGGGGAGGGGGGTGTTCACGGTCGGTCTCCTGCGGGTGCGTTCCAGGGTTCCCCGGCCGGGGGCGGATAGAGGGGGCCGGGCGACGGCTGGGTGTCGTCGAGCGAGCGGGGGAGCGGGGAGGTGGGTGTCAGGCCGTCGTAGCCGCTGGTGGCGGCGCCGCTGCCGGTGCCGTACGCGGACGCCGACCCCGGGTCGTACGGGTCGGCGTACTGGGGCGTGGTGCCGGTCTCGTAGGGGACGCCCGTCTCGTACCGCGAGGACGCGACCGGCGGGGGGAACGCCTGTCCGGGTGGCGGCGGGGAAGGAGTCGGCCAGAACTCGGGGCGGGGACCGGATTCGTCCACCACGGGGAGCTCCTCGGTCATGGGGATGCGCTCGGCGAGGGGTATCTCGCCCGAGGGCGCAGGTGCCGCCCCTGGCGTACGGGCCGCTGCTCCTGTCGCACGGGCGCCCGCCGTGCGGGAAGCGGTCTCACCGGCCAGGGAGACGGCGCGGTAGGCGGCGGAGATCCCCGTTCCGGGACCTTCGCCGGACAGCGGTCCGCCTGTCACCGGGCCGGCTCCGGGGAAGGACCCCGCGGCCGTGGCCGGCTCGGCGGACGGGGGCGGCGCCGCTTCGTAGAGCGGCTGCGCGGGGGCAGCGATGCGCCGGGGCTCTCCGCGCGGCGGGGCCAGTGGCTGCCCCACGGGGGCCCCGAGCGGCGATCCCAGGGGCTGACCGATCGGCCGGCCCAGCGGTTCGTCCGGGCCGGCCGGACGCCGCCTCGGGAACTCGCGCTCGTACTGGGGCTGCGATGCGTCGCCCGCGGTGCCGGGCAGAGGAGCGACCGACAGGTCGCGCAGGGGCTGCTCGGGTGCCTCGGCCGGGCGGCCGCCGGACCCGACCAGCGCGATGAGCCGCTCGGCAAGGCGCCGCTGCATCTGGGGCGGCAGCAGCCGGAGGGACACGGCGGCGGCGACACCTGCCAGCGCGAGGCAGTACATGACGACCACCCAGGTGGCCGCGGGGCGACCCGTGTAGAGGCCGTGCATCAGTGCCGAGCACCATGCCGGGTAGGCCAGCATGTGCAGGGCCCGCCAGCGGGCGGCGGTCCGGATGTTGCCCGCAAGCGCGCTGCGCGCGGCGCCCGTCGAGCCGGCGATCACCATCAGCAGTCCGGCGAGGGAGCCGAATCCGATGAGGCCGGATGTACCGGTGACACCGAGGCCGAACGGGATCAGCGCCCCGAGCAGTTCGACGTGTCCGAGCGAGACCTTGACCGTGGCGTGCAGCAGCAGAAATCCGAGTGAAGCAACCGCCGTTGCCCGGTGAATGCCCTGGGCGAGCAGCCGGTGACGGGTGGAGAGCAGCAGCCGGTCGGTGGCTATCAGACCCCAGGCGACCGAGGCCGTGAGTGATACCAGGGAGAGAACTCCGGTGGTGAAGTCGAGCGCGGCGCGGAATGCATCACTTCCTCCGATGGCGAGCAGAGGGAGGAGCACAAGCGCGGCGGCACTCAGTCCGCCCTGCACCTGCCGGCTCAGGCCTGGGTTCGGTCCGGGCGACGAACGGATCTTGCGACGAGGGTTCATGGGGGCGACTCCGAATGGTGCGGGAAAGCGGTCCCGTGGTTCGCATGCTAGGTCGAGCCATACCAAGCAGTACGAGGTTTCCTCGTTTAGTGGTCAGGCTGACCGGCAACTGACCCTGGGGTTGCCCCGGATAGGGTCGATACGCCGAGTAACCCGGAGGGCGGAACGGGCCCGATTGTGTTCGCGCGGCGTCGGTTCAGGTTCATGCTGTGGCCGTATCGCGTTCGCCTCTGCCCCGTGGACGCTCGATGCGGCCCGTACCGGCCCTGCGGTACCCTGACGCCATGCGTGCCGTACGCCTTCTGCTTAGCGGGCCGCGCTGATCAGTCCCGACCGGTGAATCGTCCGGTCGGAATCGGCGCGGCGTCCCCTCCTGTGCGAGGGGTCCTTTTGTTTGTGGGCACAGCCCGTTCCGGAAACGCTGGCAGAGACGATCGATGGAGCTTTAGGGATCATGAGCGAGACGAATTCCTCCCCCACAGCCTTCGGCTCGGGTGGGGCCCCCTCTGCCGAGGTGGCCGCACCGCACCGCTACACGGCGGCCATGGCCGCCGATATCGAGGCACGCTGGCAGGACTTCTGGGACGCCGACGGCACGTACGAGGCGCCCAACCCGAGCGGTGACCTGGCCGGTGCCCCGGCCGTCGTCGCCCGCCCCAAGAAGTTCGTCATGGACATGTTCCCGTACCCCTCGGGTGCGGGCCTGCACGTCGGACACCCGCTGGGCTACATCGCGACCGATGTCTACGCCCGGTACCAGCGGATGACCGGCCACAACGTCCTGCACACCCTGGGCTTCGACGCCTTCGGCCTGCCCGCCGAGCAGTACGCCGTCCAGACCGGCACGCACCCCCGGGTCTCCACCGAGGCCAACATCGAGAACATGAAGGTCCAGCTGCGCCGGCTGGGACTGGGTCATGACAAGCGCCGGTCGTTCGCCACGATCGATCCGGGCTACTACAAGTGGACGCAGTGGATCTTCCTGCAGATCTTCAACTCCTGGTACGACGACGAGGCGAAGAAGGCCCGTCCGATCGCCGACCTGGTGACGCAGTTCGAGAGCGGGGAGCGCGCGACGCCGTCCGGGCGCCCGTGGAGCGAGCTGAGCGCCGTCGAGCGCGCCGATGTGCTGGGTGAGTACCGCCTGGCGTATGCCTCCGACGCTCCCGTCAACTGGTGCCCCGGGCTGGGCACCGTCCTGGCGAACGAGGAAGTCACCGCCGACGGCCGCTCCGAGCGCGGCAACTTCCCCGTCTTCAAGGCCAATCTGCGCCAGTGGAACATGCGCATCACCGCCTACGCCGACAGGCTGCTGGACGACCTGGACGCACTGGACTGGCCCGAGGCGATCAAGCTGCAGCAGCGCAACTGGATCGGCCGCAGCGAGGGCGCGCGCGTCAACTTCGCGGTCGAGGGCCACGACAGCGAGCGGATCACGGTCTTCACCACCCGCCCCGACACGCTGTTCGGCGCCACCTACATGGTGCTGGCGCCCGAGCACGGCCTGATCGACTCGATCCTGCCTGCCGAATGGCCCCAGGGGATCCCGCAGGACGTCAGGGACGCCTGGACCGGCGGTGCCGCGACCCCGGCCGAGGCCGTCGCCGAGTACCGCAAGCAGGCGCAGACCAAGAGCGACGTCGAGCGGCAGACCGAGCACAAGGACAAGACGGGCGTCTTCACCGGCGCGTACGCGCTGAACCCCGTCACCGGCGCCCGGATCCCGGTCTTCGTCGCCGACTACGTCCTGATGGGCTACGGCACCGGCGCCATCATGGCCGTCCCCGGCCAGGACGAGCGCGACTGGGAGTTCGCCGAGGCCTTCGGCCTGCCCATCATCCGTACGGTGCAGCCGCCGGAGGGCTGGGAGGGCGAGGCGTACACCGGTCAGGGACCGGCGATCAACTCGTCGAACGACGAGATCTCGCTGGACGGCCTGGGCGTCGCCGAGGCCAAGGCGAAGATCACCGAGTGGCTGACCGGTCGCGGCATCGGCGAGGGAACCATCAACTTCCGCCTGCGCGACTGGCTGTTCAGCCGGCAGCGCTACTGGGGCGAGCCCTTCCCGATCGTCTACGACGAGGACGGCGTCGCCCACGCGCTGCCCGAGTCGATGCTGCCGCTGGAGCTGCCGGAGGTCGACGACTACTCGCCGCGGACGTTCGACCCGGACGACGCCGACACCCAGCCCGAGACCCCGCTGTCCCGCAACGAGGACTGGGTCAACGTCCAGCTGGACCTGGGCGACGGTGTGAAGACGTACCGCCGCGAGACCAACACCATGCCGAACTGGGCCGGTTCGTGCTGGTACGAGCTGCGCTACCTGGACCCGCACAACCGGTCGAAGCTGGTCGACCCCGAGATCGAGCAGTACTGGATGGGCCCGCGCGACGGTCAGCCGCACGGCGGCGTCGACCTGTACGTGGGCGGCGCCGAGCACGCCGTACTGCACCTGCTGTACGCCCGCTTCTGGTCCAAGGTGCTGTTCGACCTGGGGCACGTCTCGTCCGCCGAGCCGTTCCACAAGCTGTACAACCAGGGCATGATCCAGGCCTACGTCTTCCGGGACAGCCGCGGCTTCCCGGTGTCGGCCGCGGAGGTCGAGGAGCGGGACGGCAAGTTCTTCTTCGAGGGCGAGCCGGTCAAGCGCGAGCTGGGCAAGATGGGCAAGTCCCTGAAGAACGCCGTCACGCCCGACGAGATCGCCGCGGAATACGGTGCCGACACGCTGCGTCTGTACGAGATGGCGATGGGCCCCCTGGACGTCTCCCGCCCGTGGGACACCCGTGCGGTCGTCGGTCAGTACCGGCTGCTGCAGCGCCTGTGGCGGAACGTCGTCGACGAGACGACCGGCGAGGTCACCGTGGTGGACGACGAGCCGGACGAGGCGACGCTGCGCGCCCTGCACAAGGCCATCGACGGTGTCGGGCAGGACATGGAGGCGATGCGCTTCAACACCGCCATCGCCAAGATCACCGAGCTGAACAACCACCTGACGAAGACGGGCGGCCCGATCGCGCGATCGGTCGCGGAGCGGCTGGTCCTGCTGGTCGCACCGCTGGCGCCGCACATCGCTGAGGAGCTGTGGCGCCGGCTGGGGCACACCGACTCCGTGGTGCACCAGGACTTCCCGGTCGCCGACCCGGCGTACGTCGTGGACGAGACCGTGACA
Organism: Streptomyces sp. NPDC001514; assembly: GCF_053597075.1. Taxonomy (NCBI): domain Bacteria; kingdom Bacillati; phylum Actinomycetota; class Actinomycetes; order Kitasatosporales; family Streptomycetaceae; genus Streptomyces; species Streptomyces sp. NPDC001514. The sequence goes on along the minus strand of NZ_JBSFHO010000004.1, from coordinate 6,259 downwards.
TGCGTCGTGCAGATCAAGGGCAAGGTCAAGGCGCGCCTGGAGGTCTCCCCGTCGATCACGGACGCGGAGCTGGAGGCACTGGCACTGGGTGACGCGTCGGTCGCCGCGGCGCTGGGCGGCGCGGGGATCCGGAAGGTGATCGTGCGGGCGCCGAAGCTGGTGAACATCGTCCCCGCATAGCGGCCTCTTGGGGGTTACCCCTACGGGCAGGTTGGGGGTTCCGCTGGAACCCTCGGCCTGCCCGTTGCGTTTACGGTGGAAGAACACACCGCACGGGCAGCAGGCCCGCGAGTCCGGAGGGCGCTCCCATGGGAACCGTAATCCTCATCCTGGCGCTGCTCTTCGTCGCCTTCATGGCGCTCGGGGTGTACGTGAGCGTCAAGGCGATCGGTGCGGCCAAGCGCGGCGTGGACCGGACGATCACCCAGGCCCGGCGCACGGTCGAGGACACGACACTGCGGGCGAAGAGCCTCGGGCAGGCCGGTGTGGCCGGTGAGCTGGCACAGCTGCGTCTGCATCTGCGGACGTCGATGAAGGCCACGCAGGACGCGCTGGCTGCAGGCGTGGCCGAGGATCCGTCGCTGAAGGAGTCGGTAGGCCTCTTCGAGCGGCTGAGCGTGCACGGGCGCGACCTGGACGACGAGCTGAGGCGGCTGGAGCGTGAGCCCGACCGGAGCCGGGTTGTCGAGCGGCTGCCGGAGCTGCGTGAGCGGGTGGAGCGGATCACGCACTCCGCGGAGTCGCTGCGGTGGGCGGCCAGGGACCGGGCGCGGGCCTTCGCGGAGGACGACCTGGCGGCGCTGAGCGCGCAGATCGACGTGGAGGCAGGAGCGCTGCGGGACTGGTCGCGTACCGAGCCGGACTGGGCGGCGGAGGGGGCCTGGGACGCTGCCTCGGGGGCGCCCTCGTCGGCGGCCGAGCCTGGGTACCCGGTCTCCGAGCCGGCTCCTGGTACGGCAGCGGAGGCGGAGGCGGCGCAGGCACGGGCGGCGGAGCCCGACGCCGACGCAGCCGGACCCCAGGCGATCACGGCGCGTGATCCGCGTCAGCCGTCGACGTACTCGTGGCAGAAGACGTCGCGTCCGGAGACGACGAACTGACGAACCTGCGGTGCGGCAGGGTGCGGGGGAGCAACGACGACGCCGGGAGGCGGGGACCCCGGGAGACGGGGGAGCCCACAGACACGGCGCGGCCGGTACGCGCCGGGCAAAAGTCGGCAGAGGTGTCGACGAGTTGCAGAAACGGAATGCGTGTCCGAGCCGAGCTGAGGGTACGTGGAGGGCTGTGAGCCGGGCTCGGAGGCCGGTTCCGACCGGCTCGGGGCGGAGGCGTCCGCAGAGCGGAACCGATCGGGAGGGTGGGGTCGGGCTGCCGTGCGGCCTCCCCTGCGGGTAACCTCCCGCTCATGTCCCGCCATGTCGCGATCGTCACCGATTCCACGGCCTACTTGCCGCCACAGGCAATGGAGCGGCATGGCATCACGGCGGTACCGCTGACCGTCGTGCTGGGCGATCAGGCGCTTGAGGAGGGCACCGAGATCTCGGCCCGCTCGCTCGCACTTGCGCTGCAGAAACGGCGTTCCGTGACCACGTCCCGGCCGAGCCCCGAGACGTTCGCCGCGGCCTACCGGGCGAGGTCGGAGGCCGGCGCTACGGAGATCGTTTCACTGCATCTGTCTTCCGAGTTCTCCGGCACCTACGACGCGGCGGTGCTGGCAGCCCGTGAGGCGCCCGTGCCGGTGCGGGTCGTGGACACCGGCATGGTCGCGATGGCCCTCGGCTTCTGCGCGCTCGCTGCGGCGGAGACGGCGGATGCAGGCGGCACGCTGGACGAGGCGGTGGCCGCGGCGGAGAAGCGGGCCGCACGCACGTCCGCATACTTCTACGTCGACACCCTCGACTATCTGCGCCGCGGGGGCCGCATCGGTGCGGCCCAGGCGCTGCTCGGCTCGGCGCTCGCGGTGAAGCCACTGCTTCAGCTCGACGGCGGACGGATCGAACTGCTGGAGAAGGTCCGTACGGCATCGAAGGCGATCGCCCGGCTCGAGGAGATCGTCGCCGAACGCTCAGGCGTCGCGGGCCGGGTCGACATCGCGGTGCACCATCTCGCCGCGCCGGAGCGCGCGTCCGCCCTGGCGGAGCGGCTCCGCGAGCGGGTGCCCAATCTCGCGGAACTGCATGTCAGCGAGGTCGGCGCCGTGATCGGGGCCCACACGGGCCCTGGACTCCTCGGGGTTGTGGTCTCACCTCGCTGAGTCGCTCGGGTGGGTGACGGAGTTGTCCACAACCGGCCGGGCATCCACAGGAATTGATGCTGCTCGGCGGACCTGGGCGGATGTGCCTAACGTCGTGGGGCATGACGTACCGATCACGCTCCGCGACGAGTGGCCCGGGCCGTGCCCCCGCCTCGGACGGCCGTGTCCGCGACAGCAGACGGCTGCTGCGGGCAGGGCGACGACGCCCGGCATCCGCTTCGTCGATCTCGCCGTCGACCCCGTCGTCGAACCTGCCACCGCCCTCGCTGTCGTCGAACCTGTCGCAGTCGCAGTCGCCATCGCGGTCGCCGCGTCGGTCGCGGTCGTCGCAGTCGGGATCGGCAGTGGCTCTGCGTCGGCGTGCGGACGCGCTGTTTCGGACGCCCGGCGCCGGCGCTGTGGCCTCCGCCGGTGGCACGGCGCCGGCGGACACGCCTGTTCGGGGGACGCCGGGAGCGCCGGAAGCGCAGGCAGTGCCGCGCGCAGGTGGAGCGCTTGGTGCCCCCGGTGCGTTGAGGACGGGGCCGCTGCCGCTGCCGTGGCCGCCCGCGCCCGAAGGGGAGGAGCCGGGTCCGTCCACGCCTGAGCTGTCGGCGCGCGAGCGCGGACGGCTCGCGCTGCGGGAGCGGCTGCCGCTGTGGATCCAGCTCAGATGCGGGGTGGAGCCGAGGACACTGGCCGCGCTGACGGTTGTCCTCGTGGTGGCCGTGGGGTTCGCCGTGCAGCACTTCTGGACCGGCCGGCCGGAGCCGGTGCGTGCGCCGGAGCTGGTCCGGGAGAGCCGTCCCGCCCCTGCCGCGCCTGTCGGGCCGGAGCCGGAGCCCTCGCCAGGACCGCCGCCCACAGCCGGGCCCGGGGCACGGATCGTTGTCGATGTGAGCGGCAAGGTGCGGCGGCCGGGAGTGCTCCGGCTGCCCGCCGGTTCGCGGGTCGCCGACGCCCTGCGCGCAGCGGGCGGTGTCAAGGCCGGGACGGACATCACCGGGCTCAACCGGGCGCGGGTGCTCATGGACGGCGAGCAGGTGGTCGTGGGTGCCCCGCCGACGCTCGGCGCCCCCGCTCCGGGCGGGACGAGCGGGACGGGCGGTGCCTCGGCCGGACCGGCCATGGGGCCGGTGAGCCTGAACTCCGCGACGGTGGAGCAGCTCGACACCCTCCCGGGCGTCGGCCCGGTGCTCGCCCAGCACATCGTCGACTACCGCACCGAGCACGGCGGTTTCCGTTCCGTGGACGAGCTCCGCGAGGTAAAGGGGATCGGTGACCGCCGGTTCGCGGACCTCCAGACCCTGGTACGGCCATGACGCGCCCGGGAGTTCACACCGCGGCCGGGCACCGGCTCGGCGCGTCCGATCCCCGGCAGGAGGGCCCGGTCGACCTCCGCCTGGTCCTACCCGCACTCGCGGCATGGGGCGCGGCGGCCTTCGCCCTGACCGCTCGACCGCCCTGGCCGGCCGCGGTGGTGGTGCTGTGCCTCGCCACGGCCGCCATGCTCCTTGCGCCCCTGGTGGTGCGTGCCGTACGACAGCAGTCGCGGCCCGGCTCGGGGAACCGGGTGGCGGCCGCCGCCGTGCTCCTCTGCGCCGCCGCGGGGACGGCGGCGGGCGGGCTGTGCGGCGCCGATCTGTATCGGGGGCCGGTGCCGGAGGCCGCGCGTCAGTACAGCCGCGTCACAGGGGAGTTGACGGTCACGGGCGATCCGCGGACGATCCGGCCGCGCGTCCGGGGCAATCACATGACGGGAGCAGCGGTCGCGCTGGACGCGGAGGTCACACGGGTGACAGGGCCCGACGGATCCGCCGTTGCCACCCGGGCACCGGTTCTCGTGATCGCGAGGCCGGGTGCGTCGGCAGGGGAGTGGTTACGGCTGCTGCCGTCGACCCGGCTGCGCCTGTCCGCCCGGTCGGAGCCACCGCTGGACGGGGACGGCAGGTTCGCCGCCGTTCTGAGAGTGCAGGGCGCCGGGCCCCCTCGTGTCACCGGGCCGCCGTCGGCGATCCAGTGGACGGCGGGGAAGCTGCGCGCCGGACTGCGCCGGGCGACCGACGGACTGGAACCGGACGCCCGCGCGCTGCTTCCGGGGCTGGTCGTCGGCGACACCTCCCGGATCGGGCCCGAGCTGTACGACGCCTTCCAGGCGACGGACCTCACTCATCTGCTGGCGGTGTCGGGCAGCAACCTCACGGTGGTGCTGTTCCTGCTCATCGGCCCTCCCGGCACGGCCCTGCGGGCGGAACGCGGCGGGCTGGCGCCCCGGTTGGGCATCTCGCTCCGGGCGACGGCGCTGTTCGGCGGGGCGCTCACGCTCGCCTTCGTGGTGGTGTGCAGACCCGACCCGAGCGTGCTGAGGGCGGCGGCCTGCGGGCTGATCACGCTGCTCGCCGTCGGGACCGGCCGTCGCAGATCGCTGCTTCCGGCGCTGGCCGGGGCCGTGCTGCTGCTCGTGCTGTACGACCCATGGCTGGCCCGCACCTACGGCTTTCTGCTGTCCGTGCTGGCCACCACCGCGCTGCTGACCGTCGCCCCGCGCTGGAGCGAGGCCCTGCGGCGGCGCGGGATGCCGGGGCGGCCGGCGGAGGCGCTGGCCGCGGCCGCTGCGGCGCAGATGCTGTGCGCCCCGGTGGTGGCTGTGTTCGCGGCGCGGGTCAGTCTCGTGGCGATCCCCTGCAACCTGTTCGCCGAGCTCGCCGTCGCGCCCGCCACGGTCCTGGGTTTCGCTTCGCTCGCCTTGGCTCCGGTGGCGATGCCGGTCGCCGAGATGGTGGCCCGGTGCGCGGGCTGGCCGGCCGAGTGGATCGCCGGGGTCGCCCGGGCCGGCGCAGCGCTGCCCGGCGCCCAGATGGACTGGCCGGGCGGCTGGCGCGGCGGCCTGCTGCTCGCCGTGGTCAGCGTGGCGGCGGTCCTGGCTGTGCGCGTGTCGGCGCGCCGCCCCTGGCCGGCTGCCGTCTGTGTCCTGTTGCTTCTGGTGGCGGTGGTGCGTCCTGTGCCGCTCACCCGGGTCGTCATCGGATGGCCGCCGCCGGCATGGACGTTCGCGATGTGCGACGTGGGTCAGGGCGATGCCACGGTGCTCGCGGCAGGGGAGGGCACGGCGGTGGTCGTGGACGCCGGGCCGGACCCGCTGCTCACCGACCGGTGCCTGCGCGAGCTGGGTGTCACGCGTATCCCGCTCCTGCTGCTCACGCACTTCCACGCCGACCATGTGGCCGGGCTGTCCGGCGTACTGCGTGGCAGGGCGGTCGGCGTGGTACAGACGACGACGCTCGAAGAGCCGTACGACCAGGCGGCGTTCGTACGGCGCACGGCAGCGGCGGCCGGGGTGCCGGTCGTCCGCGCGGTGCCGGGGGAGCGGCGCCGGGTGGGGCGGTTGGACTGGCGCGTGCTGTGGCCGGCCGCAGGGCCGGGGCCACCGCCGGAAGGGCCGAACGACGCGAGCGTCGTGCTGCTCGTCCGGGCCGTGGGCGGTCCCTCGCTGCTCCTCCTGGGAGATGTCGAACCGCCCGCGCAGCAGGGGCTGATACGGGCCCACCCAGGGCTGCCGCCGGTGGACATCCTCAAGGTCGCCCACCACGGCTCGGCATTTCAGCACCCCGGCCTGCTGGTGGCCACCCGGCCGCGGCTGGCCCTGATCTCGTGCGGACGCGACAACCCGTACGGCCATCCGGCGCCCCGCACCATCGGCGCACTGCGGGCCCAGGGGGCAGCCGTACTTCGTACGGACAGGGACGGAGCGATCGCCGTGACGGGAGCGGGTGAGGAGCTACGTGCGGTGGCGCGGGGTGCGGCCACGTCCGGCCACTGACCACCGCGCATGAACTGTGGCCGGCCTGCTCTTTCTCCTGTCGGCCCGCCTTCATCACGAGAGGAGATCCGGACGGCGGGGGCGGGAGCCCCATCCGCCGAACGGCCTAGGTGTATTGATCACGAGCGTTGTTAACAGTGCTGGGTCTTGATCATGGCGAAGACCTCCGGTGTGGTGGAGGTGTCTAGGCTCCACACCACGCACGG
>NZ_JBSFHO010000003.1:148714-362189 GCF_053597075.1 Streptomyces sp. NPDC001514 | reverse complement strand
ACGAAGAGAACTCCGGCGCTTCGCACCTCCGCGCCAAGGATGCGTTTCCCTCCCCGGCCGAAGCCGGGGATACCCACGCAAGATCAAGGATGGAACGGGCGAGGCCGCGCCAGTCGATGGCGTGGCCTCGCGGGGTTGTGAGAAGCAGTAACGGGCTCGTCCGGCGGCGGGTGGCCCGCTGCGCGGATCGGTCGGAGACGAGTGAGGCGATCGCGAGAGGGGTCTCGGCGTAGGTATCGCGGCGTCCGTGCGGCCCTTCTCAGGTCACGGCCCGCCCGGGACGATCACCATGTCCGCCGAGGCCGTAAAGCTGTGGACAGCCCTCCGGTGCTGGGGCGAGCATCTCCGCGATGAACAACGAACCTCTCTCCATCCCCAAACGCGTCCGCTTCGTCGAGCTCAGCGCAAAGGCGCTGCGGGCGCTTGCCGACGGTGATCTCGCCGGCGGCAGCGCCGAGGCCGGGGTCGCCCTTGACGAATACTTCGTCTGCGACCGGGCCCGCTGGATCTTCGGCCATCGCGCTGACCAACTCGCCAAGGACCCGTCTGCCGCGCCCTGGATCACGCGGGCCGCGGTGTCCGAGCCGGACGGGGCCGTCGTCGGCGACGCCGGGTTCCACGGGCCGCCGGACGAGGCCGGCATGGTCGAGGTCGGCTACACCGTCATACCCGGGTACCGCCGCCAGGGCTACGCCCGCGCCATGCTGAGGGCGCTGCTCGTCAGGGCCGCCGCCGAACCCAATGTCAGGACCGTGCGGGCCACTATCAGATCCGACAACGACGCGTCTCTGGCCACCATCACGGGCTTCGGTTTCACGCGCGTCGGCGAACGGGGAGACGAGCGCGACGGGCTCGAGATCATCTTCGAGGTCCCGGCAGACGCGATTCAGGCCTAGCAGCTTTACGGCCTCGGCGCACATGGTGAGCGTCCTGGTCGGGCCGTGACATGAGAAGGGCCGCACGGGTTGGGTGAGTTATGAAGCTGACCTGGGCCCGTGCGGCCTGTTCCCGTCCTGCTCTGTCTGGTGTCTCACGCGCACATTTCGGCGAGTTGTTCGCCGAGCTCGCGAGTGCGTGGGAGGCCGCGCGGCAGTCCGCGCTCCGCGAGGCCCGGGGCGGGGAGCGTCGGCGGGGGAGGGTGCCGGCCGAAAGCATCCCCCGCGGCCGTTGGGGCCTGTCCGGCGGATCTTGCCGGACAGGCCCCTGGTCCCGAGGAAGGCTCAGCGCTTGAGCATGAAGGTGAAGTCGCCGGAGAGCTTGCCGCTCAGCTGGACTGCCGAAACGAGTTTCCCCTCCGTGATCAGTCTCTCGACCTCGGCCCGCGAAAGACCGCAACCTTCAGCGATCAGTCGCACCGGCCGGACAGGGATCCGCGCCGCAAAGCGGACCGAGACGTCGATCACCTCGCGGTCCAGGTAATCCGATCCGCCGGTGTCGAGGCGCCAGGCGTTGTCCCAGTCGAGGGCGATGCGATTACGGCGCCGCACGACCGGATCCTGGAGCAGCTCAGCTGTCAGGCCAGGGTCGTTGTCATGCAGCCGGTCCAGCAGCTCAGGCCGTACGGAGCGCACATTCATCCGCTCCAGGACCGTGAGCTTTGCAGTTTCCCCGCAAGCGGTACAGAGCGCGAGGAGCCAGGCGTCGATGAGCTTGTGGTTTGCGTTGACGCGAAATTTACCGCTTGCCCGGAAGCGTTCGGACGCGCACGCGTGGCAACGGCGGAGAACGAGCGGCAGGCAGGTGGGCACGACCACCCAGTTTTCGAGCACAGAAGTACACCGGTTTCAGTGAGAAGTCCGCAGCAAAAAGGAGCGCGGCGCACATGCGCGACGCGCGACGATTCAGCGCTCGGGAGGTCTCACAGGGTGTACAACGGCACGTCCTTGACTAGACGACTTGGTTCGGCAGCACGGTAATGGCGCACAGCGGCGCTGCTCCACTGGTTTTCGAGCGCCTCACCGCCAGGTTCTGTCCGGCGGATCATGGACGAAGCCAGAGCCAGATCGCGGCGACGGTGACGGTGCCGTGGAAGACCGCTTGCCGTACCTCGTGGCCACGGCCCGGAAGTTCTTGAGCCTGTTGATCGTCCGCTCGACCTCGCTCCTACGCTTGTAGATCGTCTTGTCGAAGCCGGCGGGCCGACCGCCTTTGCTGCCCCGGCGCTTGCGGTTGGCCCGCTGGTCCTGCGGCACGGGGATGGTGTGCTTGATGTAGCGTCTGCGCAGGTAGCGGCAGTTACGGCGGGAGCGGTGGATCACCGGCGCATCCGCCTGCCGGCCGTTGAACCCGAGTGCCATCACCAGCACCGAAACGGACAGGGCCTGAAGCCACCCCGGGGCGAGCACGTAGATGGCGAGCGCCGCCCCGAGGCCGACGAACATTGCCAGCACCGTGATGAGGGTGCGCGGCCGCACCCGGCCGTCCCGCTGCCGCGACAGCTTCAGGTCGTCCCAACGATGAACCGGGCCGCGCCGGCCGGGGCTTGGAAGGTGAGGCGGGCGGCATAGATGGGGGCACGCAGCGCGTGATACCCGGTCGCGTGCGCGTAGTGGCGGGCCACCCACGCCGCGGCGGTTTTCAGCTCTGCCGTCGACCGCAGCCACACCGGAATGACGTCCCGGCGGCGGGGGCCCATGAGTCGACCCAGGTAGCCCGGGCCCGCTTCGGTCAGGCGGCGCGCTTTGCCTCCGGGTAGGCGCAGGTCACGCACGCGCCGAGCGAGGTTGGAATGACGTATCCGGCATCGCGTCGGCGCTGGGGGCAGGTGCGGCGGGCGAGCATCGCCAGAGCGAGCGCGCCCCACTTGCGAGAGGTCATCGGCCTCACCGGCTTGGCCCGGTCGATCCGGTACAGGTGAGCGACCATGACGCCCGACTTGCGGCGAGGTGAGCGGCGCATGAGCTGCGCGGCGACGGGCTGCCCGCCGAACCGCAGCCCAGGGGCACGGAGCTGACGCCGGGTGGCGTATCCGTCCGGGGCACGGCGCCACGGGTAGTTGGAAACCAGCGGGTTCGCGGAATCTGAACGCTGGTGTGTGCCGAACCTGCGGGTGGCGGTGGCTCCGCGAGGGGAAGCGCGCTCGGGTTCAGCCCGATGAGAGAGGCCTGAGTGCCTATTCTTCGAAGCCCTGGCAGGTCTAAGCTCGGCAGATGACCTTGGAATGGGAACAGGTAATTGTTCACTCGGAAGATCCGGTGGCCTTGGGGCAGTGGTGGGCTACGGCTCTTGGTTGGGTTGTGGTCCACTCCTCTGATGAGGAGTTCGAGATCCGCCCGGAGCCGGATCGCCTGCCGGGGTTGGACTTCGTCCGGCTTGATGAGAGCAAGAAGGCCAAGAGCCGACTGCATCTCGACTTCAGGCCTGATGACCAGGACGCCGAGGTGGCTCGTCTGGTGGCTCATGGCGCACAGCGTGTTGATATTGGCCAGGGTGATCAATCGTGGGTTGTATTGGCAGACCCCGAAGGTAACGAGTTCTGTGTCCTTGGCCAGCGGCGTCAGTGAGGCTCACGCCTGGGTCGGGTCGATGGTGAAGCGCTCGGGGTGGGCGGCGCGGACGTAGTGGATCGCGGTGTGCGAGGTGATTCCGAACAAGCGCATCAGCCGGACCGGGTCCGCGGTCTCTCGTGCCTCGTCGAGGAATCGGTCCTGCCGAAGCCGTGTGAAGTTGATTCCGATGCGATCGCGGAGCGCTTGGAAGTTGGAGACACCGACGGCGGGCCGGTCGACGTGCATGCGGTGATGGGGCTGACGATCAGATAGGGATTGGCGCTCAGCGGCCAGCGGTGATGGCGCTCGACCAGCCAGTGCTTGACCAGCTGCAGGGCGAACTCGTCCAGGCAGACCTCGTGGTCGAGCCGGTTCGGTCTGCGGATCCGCAGACGTCCTGTCGATCGGTTGAGATCGTCCAGCCGGATCTCGGCAACCTGCTTGGGGCGGATGGCATAGACAGCGACCAGGACGAGGGCGAGCTTGTCCTTAGCGCCCGGGACTTGCTCCAGGAGCCCCCTGAGCCGGTCCGACGGAATGGCCCGGGGGACCCTGACGGGGGCTGTGAGGTGCACGTTCCGGGCTGGGTCGCGGAGGATCCGGCGCTCGCGCCGCAAGGCCCTGAAGAGCGACCGCAGCCCGGTGAAGTACGAGTAGTTGACGGCGGCCGACTTCACCTCGTTCTCAGTGACTTCGTTGAGCGAGGTGAGGTGGTCCAGGTATCCAGGACGGCCACGACGTGGAGCATGTAGCCGCGGATCGTGTTCCAGGGGCATGGCCGGCGACGGTCGTTTGCTCCGTTTCCCCGAAGCACGGCAACCCAGGTGTGAAGGTCTGCCTGGAACTGCGGCGGTGCCTGTGCCGTCCAACGGTGGACGGATGCCTCGTCAACGTCCATCGTTCCCCACACGCCCAGGCAGCCGCCTGTGTCCAGGACCATCAACCCATATTGAACACGTTCGAATCGTGTAGGTGGCCCGCAGCCCAGCCAAGTCGGCAAGCCTTGGCGGTCACAACACTAGCCACCGTCGACTTACAGCGGGAAGGGCATGAGTGCCCCCTGCGTGCCCGGCTGGACGGCGAGCCACGGAGAACAGCGGGGAACGTCGGCGAGCGTCCCTTGGAACCGGCCTGAGCTGCGGAAGTGCTGGATTTTCGAATCAGACTCCATCGACCTCACTGGGCCGCCGACGCCCAACGCCTCTACCCTGCTGTCCTCCATCCCCGTCCACCAGCTCGGAGTCCACTTTGGAACCGATAGAGCTCCTAGCCGCTCTCCGGCGCGGAACAACTCTGGTAGCTGGCTGTCCTGCCGCGGAGCCGACGTGGCAGGCCTGGGTCGCTGTGAGTCCCGGAATCCACCTCGAAGATCGTCTCGGGGTGCGGAACCCTCATCTCGATCTGGTCTGGGTCGTCCGCGAGTGGCACCCCGATTACATCGCCGACGACCTCTGCTGGGCGGAAGGCGACGGCATGCACACGCTCCAGCGCACCGCCTCGCGCGGCGAGGACGAGCTCAAGTCAGTAGCGACACAGTTCGGCGGGGTTGCAGCCTTCGACTACCCATGGCGAGCCGACTATCCGGGATGACGAGCGGTCGAGGCGATCACCTCAGCTGCGTGCCCGACGCGTGCCCGATCAGTCGGGGACGAGCGGGGAACCACGGGGAACCGGAGGCGACAGCCCCTACCGTGCAGGTCAAGCACCACCGAAGCTCAGCAGACATCCGCATACGGCGTCTTCCGAACTCGTGCTCCAGGAGCCGCGCGATGGCGCTTGACTGAGCGATTGAGACTCCGCCGGCCTGGACCGTCGTGCCCGGTGTCAGTGCCGCCGTACACAATGCGCCCATGAGTGATCACTACGAAGTCGTCTTCTCCTGCTTCTTGCGCGACGACACCCCAGAGTCGGTCATGACGGCCTTGCGCTGGCATCTGGGCATGGATGCCGAGTACCCCGAGGAGCTCGACGACGACGGGCAGCTCTACCCGCTACTCGCTCCGGACAACGACAACAGTTGTCTGCCCGGAGGGGACGTCGTGTCCTTGCGCCGCACAGTGCAGGAGTTCACCAAGTCGGGCGAGCGGTATGAGTGGGAGCTCTTCGCACGCAAGGACTGGGTCGACGACTCCATGCTCTACCTCCGTGACCTCCTGGACCTGCTCGCCCCACATGTGGCGGGTCCCGGCTACGGGGGCCACTTCCGCAACTATTACGGCACTGCGGTGACCGTCTTCACGTTCCGCCATGGAACGTACGAACCCATCGAGATCTTGGGGTACTGACCGGCCATGACGCGGCTGTAAGAGCTCATGCCCCTCGCGTGCCCCATCTGACGGGAAGCAGCAGGCGTGGCAGTTCCGTGCAGGGTCGAGCGTTCAGCCGGGGTCAGTTTGGGGCGTGAGGCGCAGACAAGGACCCGCATCAGCACCGTTGTAGATCTGTTGACCTGGCATGACCTGTTGGAGGTCGTACGACGCGCGGGCGAGCCAGCGTTGCTGCGGGCAGCGCCGCACACATCCCCGAAGAGCACGCGACCTACAGCAACGTCGGTGTACAGCCAGCAGCCCCTCATACGATGCCGGCATGAGGGCTTCAGAGATCATGCGTCGTATCAAAGGCTTCAGCACACCAATTGGCGGCCTGGACTGGGAGGCGCCCGTGCCCCAACGGGTCGTCGCCAACAAGGTCATCGTTTACCTGGAGGATCGAAGGGTCTTAACAACCGAGCGCGGGTTCGCGGAGTCGCTTCGGGACCCGGAGCATTGTGTCGCGTCGGTGCTGCAGATACGGGAGACGCTGACCCAGATCCTGATGGAGCCCGACACAGGCGAAGAGCTTGCTGATCACCTCAAGGTGATGCGCGCCGCATGCCGAAAGTTCTTGAACATCGTCGGCCCCAACCACTCACCAGCTGGCAGGCCAACCCGCCTGAGAAGCGCTTCCTTCGGTGCAGCCCTCGGTGAGCTCCGAGCAGTGTTCGGCATTCAACTTGGGGTGATTGCTGCGTGCTACAAACTTGAGCTCTCGGACGGTCTGGAAGCCCTGCTACCCGCTGCTGACTCCGATGACGATGCTTGAGTGGTATCTGGGCGCTGCCTTCGGCGGCCGTCGGCCGCCCGGCGCTGATCCGGTCTGCGCCCGCCTCGACGCGTCCGTGACCTGAGATGCTCTTCCCTGGTAGTCAGTGGGAGATGAGCTGCTGGCCGCCGTCGATGTCGTACGTTGCGCCGGTGAGCGCGTCGTTGCACATGATGTGTACCGCCAGAGCGGCAACGTCGGCCGGGCCGACGACCCGTCGGATGGGAAGCGTGGCACGCAGTTCCTCGCGCCGGGCATCGAGCTGATCGCCCAGGAGCGAGGCCGACAGGGGCGTGTCGACGAATCCGGCTGCGATGAGATTCACCCGGATCGGCGCCAGTTCGAGCGCGAGGTTGGCGGTGAGGGCGGGCAGAGCCGCGGTGAGGGCGGAAACGACAGTCATGCCGACACCGTGGCGCCGACCGCCGGTGCCGCCCATGAAGAGCAGCGTGCCTCCGGCGCGGACCTTGTCACGGCTGTAGAGGGCGACCCCGAGTGTCGTGGCGAGGCGCTCGTCGAACTCACGGCGGGCGGCAGCGAGGTCCATGTCTGCCAAGGGAATGTAGGAGGGGCTGCCGGCTGTGAGCATCACATGGTCGACCGGGCCGGGCAGATCCTGGAAGAACTGCTCGAGGCGGTCGGTGTCGGTGGCGTCGAACGCTGCTGTGCTGAGGGGGTTGAGCTCGAGCGCAGCTTGCTGTAGCCGTTCGGGGTTGCGGCCCACGATGACCACCTGGCCGCCGTCGGCGCGTACCTGGCGGGCGGTTTCGAGTCCGATACCCGCGCTGGCGCCGATCACCACGACGGTCTGGTCGGCGAGGTCAGGCCGTCGGTGGGTGCCGGGGACGCCGGGTGCGGCAGTCATGACGAAGCCCCGCCGCCGAGGACGGTCGGGTCGCCGTCGTGGTTCATTTTGCTGCCCGCCTTCCTTACCTCCGGGTATCAGTCTCTGGTCGTGTTGTCGCGCTTCAGGCTGCTGATCGCCCGCCTGTCACGTCAGCGGCCAGGGGCCCGCTTCTTCACCTCCTGGAGCACCCAGCCGTTGCCGTCCGGGTCGCTGAAGGTGGCGTAGGAGCCGTAGTCGGCACGGTCGGGGTGCGGGCCGGCCACCCGCCCCTCGTCCCCGGCGTGGTGGACGACCCTTCCGGCATCGTGGCCGTGGTGGAAGAGCCCTTCGGCATCGTGGAAGACCTCGCCCACCTCGACGCCGCGGCCGACGAGCTCCGCGCGGGCCTCCTCGATGTCGAAGACGATGAGGTACAGGCCCTGGACCGAGCCGGGCGCTGCGGAGGTGACCCCCTTGCCGATGATGATCGAGCACTCGGAGCCGGGCGGCGTGAACTGCACACACCGGTAGTCCTCACTGGCGACGCTGTCGATGTCCATCCGGAATCCCGCCGCCTCGTAGAAACTCTTGGCCCGATCGACGTCGGAGACAGGCAGCACGATGACTTCGAGTTTCAGATCCATGCGGATGTCCTTCCGTTTCGCAGAGGCGCCGTCCGCATACGCCATGTTCCACAGTGGCTACGCGCATTCCACTCGCCCGATCCAGCAGCACGGCCCCAGTCCGGCGGCACGTCCGCCAACCGCAGGGCCTGGTTTCCTGATTGATCGTCAACGGTGATGTGGAAGGTGAGCCGCATAACGGCGAGAGGTGGCGGCCAGGCCGACGGCCGCACTCAGGCAGCGTGTATCGATCTTGCGCATGGTGCGTCTCCATATAGGGCGGAGATATGCCCTTCGCACCTCAACGTACCGGTTTGTGCGATCCATCGCGCGGCGTACCAGGTCAAGGGTCTGATCCCGCGAGTGATCAGACCCGTGAGCGGTTCCGGACCACGGAGACGGTCAGGGCCGTGGCCGGCCCTCAGCGCTTGAGATAGGCCAGAACGGCCAGCACTCTGCGGTTGTCGTCCGCCGACGGGTTGATCCGCAGCTTGGCGAAGATGCTCGCCGTGTGCTTGGCGACGGCGCTCTCGCTGATGTGCAGGCCGCCGGCGATGGCCGCGTTCGACCTGCCCTCGGCCATCAGCTCGAGGACGTCGCGCTCGCGCGGTGTAAGGCTGCCGATCGTGCCACGGGCGTCGCCGCGCGACAGCAGCCTGGAGATGACCTGAGGGTCCATCACCGTGCCTCCGGCAGCCACGCGGCGGACCGCGTCCACGAACTGCTCGGTGTTCGTGACCCGGTCCTTGAGCAGATACCCGACGGCACCTTCGCCCCCGGCCAGCAGTTCGTTCGCGTAGAGCTGCTCGACGTACTGGGAGAGTACGAGCACGGGCAGGCCGGGCCGTCGGCGACGGGCTTCCAGCGCGGCCTGCAGGCCCTCGTCGGTGAAGGTCGGCGGCAGCCGCACATCGACCACCGCGACATCCGGTGCAGTGTCCCCCTCGTCGAGGAGCGCGCGCAGCAGAGAGGGGCCGTTGTCCACCGCGACGACCTCGCAGCCGTGCTCCTGGAGTGTGCGTGTCAGCCCGTCTCTCAGCAGGAAGAGGTCTTCGGCGAGGACAACGCGCACGGAATCTCCATCGTCACGGTGGTCGGTCCGCCCTGCGGGCTGTGCAGGTCGAGGGTGCCGTCGAAGGTATCCAACCGCCGTCGCACGCCGCTCAGCCCGGTGCCCCGTGACGGGTCGGCGCCGCCGTGACCGTTGTCGGTGACGGTCGCGCGCAGCACGCCGTTCTCGTACGTCAGGGCTATGCCGACCTCGCGGGCGCCGGAGTGTTTCGCCGCGTTCGTCAGCGTCTCGCTCACAGCGAAGTAGGCGGCGGACTCGACCGGTGCCGGGAGCCGACCCGGCAGCCGGGCCTCGACGTGGACGTCGAGGAAGCTGTCGAGCGCCAGCGAGCGGACGGCGTCGCCGAGGCCTCGGTCGGCGAGGACCGGCGGGTGGATGCCGTGGACGAGGTCGCGCAGGTCCTGCAGGGCGCGCTCGGACGATCTGCGGACGTCCAGCAGGAGCTGGCGTGCCGCCGCCGGGTCCGTCTCCAGCAGGCGCGTGGCACGGTCCAGCGTCATCCCCAGGGAGACCAGCCGAGCCTGCGCACCGTCGTGCAGGTTCCGTTCGATGCGCCGCAGTTCGGCGGCCAGAGCGTCCAGGGCGCTGGCACGGGTGTCGGTGAGCCGCTCGACCCGCCGGGTGAGCTGGGTGCTGCGGGGCGCCGAGAGCAGAGGTCGGTTCACCCGGGTGTGCAGCCGGAGCGCGACGGGGGCGGCGAGCAGGCCGGCGGCCATGAAGGCGAGCCCCAGGACAAGCGCGGCAAGCATGGTCGCGGTGCTGTGCATCGGGACGAACGCGTACCAGTTGCCGTCGTCGATGAGCCGCCAGATGAACGGCTGCACCAGCGCGCCGAACGCCCCGTACTGGATCAGCGCGAGGGGAACGGCGACGAGGAGCCCGCCGGTCACCGGCTCCAGCCAGGCCCACGCCAGGTCGCGCCAGAATCCCTCATCGGCGAGGATCGCGCCGGACCTCTTGCGGGCGTTGAGGGCGCGGTCCGCGGGCAGGGGCTCGGGCGGACTGACATGGACGCCCGTCCATCGGGCGGCGCGTGAGCGGGAGCGATCGGACAGGGTGCGCAAGGCCCGCGCGGCGGGCGGCAGCAGCCGGAAACCGACGCCCACGGGCACCAGCAGCAGGGCGAGCACCACGAGCGAGCCGACCGCCGACACCGCGATGGCATGCAGGCTCGCCAGCTGGCACCGGCCGACCGCGACGCAGGCGCGGGAGACGACCGTGCGTGGCTTATCGAACATCTTCCATGATCGAGTGGAGCTTAGCCGGTGCCGCTTCCGTCCCCGGTGCCAGTGCTGACGCGGGCGTCGTCGACCGTGCCCTGCGGACGCCCGCCCATGTCCACAGACCCGCTGCGACCAGGCAGGACGCGCCGAACACCACCATGGGAAGCACCGCGCCCGACTCCTCGTCCATGAACAGCAGCATGCCGAGGTTGATCAGGGCGTGGAAGCCCCCCGCGAACAGCAGCCTGGAAGCCCGCACCTCTTCGAGGGCCCACCCCATCACGACCGACATGGACACGGCCGCCGTCAAGAACGCCCCTGCGTACACAGGGTGTCTCGCGAAAACCTGGACGTGCCAGACGCCCCAGGCCACGCCCACCGCGACCGAGGCGGCAAGGGGGCCGAAGCGGGTGCGCAGCAGTGGTTGCAGGAAGCAGCGCCAGCCGATCTCCTCGGCGCACGCGCCGATCAGTTGTGCCGAGGCGATCAACGCGAACGGGGCATCCGGACGCGTCAATCGCACGTTCCCGGTGAGCGCCGCGTACGCGCCGACGCTCAGCGCGATGATCAGCGGTGCCGTGACGATCAGGAGCAGCCCATGACTGCTGCGGCCCGACAGGGCGCCGGCGAGCAGTGCCCGTACACGCCCCGGCCACAGCAGTGCGGCAACTCCCACGCCGAGTGCGGGTCCGAACTGTGTCAGCTGGATGACCTCGCCGGGGATCCGTGTCACCGGCTGGAGCGCGCCGAGCGCGCCGGCCGTAAGAAAGGTGACGGCGAGGAACAGGGCCATCGCCCTGATGTCGACAGGTGTCATTCGCATGCCGTCGACGATGCCGCCCGGCGGAGCCGCTGCCCTTGCGTCTGGATGCCGGACCGGGGTGTAGGCAGGTACACCCCCGAGCGGCTGCGGGAAGTCCCCCTGCCCGAACCCGAGTTGCCCCGGACGGCTCTTCGTCTGCCGAAGCCACGCAGGGAGCACGGCTCGACCTCGCCGACGCCGGGTGACCAGCGCCGAGTGCCGAGCGGCCGGCGAGTCGGCCCGCGCGCTCCGGAGGTGGTTCCGGGTGGCATTCGGCCAGCAGCAGGCGGACCGCGAAGTCCTCGTCCTCGGCGAGGAGTTCCACCATGTCGGCGGGCAGTTCCGGACACACGGCCGCGCTGCGGCGCAGCCACACGTGCGCGGAGGCCGCACACCGGCGGAGCACTTCGGGGTCCTCGCGGGCCTTCCACACCCAGTCCAGGGTGCCCAGTCTGTCCTCGGGCCCGACGGTCCAGTCGATGGCGGCGCGTTGCTCCTCGGTGAGTTCGGGGCGTGCCGACACATGCAGACGCACCTTCGGATCGGGGTCGGCGGCGAGCCGCTCCACGAGGCCGGCGGGCAGCGACGGGTTCCCGGCGAGCGCGGCAGGCCGGCGCTCGGCCCGCAGGATGTGCTCGGCCACCTCGGCACTGATCGAAGCCCGCGCCACGATCTCGGGGAACCATGCGCTGGTGGCCAGTTCGTCCGCTGCCTCCAGGGTCAGCGCGGCGCCGTCCTGGCATGCCTGGACCTGTGCGGCGTTCCGGACCTCGGGGTCGTCGTCCTCCAGCAGGGCCCGGCGCACGGTCGCGGGAAGCCTGTCCCAGACGCGGCAGGACGCCCTGCGGAGGACGGGGTCGTCATGCCCTGCCAGGCCCACCAGGATGTGGGGCGCGACCGTGGGTGAGAAGGCCGTCTCGTGGCGCACCAGTTCGCGGGGATGGGTGAGCAGACGTTCGTAGGCGTGGTCGGGCAGCGGCGGGATCGCTTCCCGGTAGGGGGTGGGTCCGAGTGCGAGGGCCAGGGCCGCCTTCGGGCTGGGGTCGTCGAGAAGCCGGGCGCGCACCTCCGGCGGCGCGGTCCAGCTCTCGGCGAGGCTCAGGCGGACCCTGTCCTCCGGGTGGGCCAGGAGCGCGTCGAAGACGTCGTCGGGCAGGTTCCCGCGCCGGGGAAGGATGAAGCGGATCGAGTCGTCGTCCCAGCGCAGCAGGCGCAGCAGAACGGACGAAGGTGCCGCCGGGTTGACCGCGAGGCCGTTCAGGGCGCGGTCGACGAGTGAACCCACAGGGGCACGATAGTTCGAACGAGGCGGCTGACGGATGGCGCCCGCCGCACCCGCCGGGGCGAGCCGGCACGGGTGCGGTGCGGTGCTGTGCTGTGCTGTGGGATGCCGCGCGATGTGGTGCAGTCCCCGCTTTCCGGTCAGCGGGTCCTGTCGTCCTCGGAGTCGCGATGGTGCGCGTCGCCGCGCTTCGCCGGTTCGGGTTCCGGCGCGGTGGTCCTGGACGACTCGTGTGCTTCGGGGGTCGGGCCCGTGCGGGCGGCCTCGGCTCGGATCATGGCGTTCAGGGCTGCGAAGGGGTCGATGGGCATGGCTGTGGTCCTTACGTGTGACGAGGGGTGATGGGCCGTCGTGAGCGGGAAGGCCGTAGGGCAGGTGCTGGCCGGCCGCCCGTACGGCTCCCTCAGCAGCGCAGGACCACGGACCTCGTCGGGAGCGGTGCGGGCGGCGGCGTCACGGGGGCCGCCGCGCCGCGGGGGTCCGGGCGAGGCATGACCACGGGGGCCTGCCGGTCACGGGCCTGTGCGCCGCGCCGTTCCGCGCGGCAGGGCGGGACGGGCTGCTCCGTCTCGGCGGTGTCCTGCTGGCCTTCCCCGGCCGGATCGACCGGATCGGCCGGGGAGGAGGAGCCCGGGGTCCGGGTGTCGGATCCCTGGAGCGGTACGGCCGCGGCGCCCGCGCCCGCCTGCGTACCCCACAGGGCGATGAGGGTCAGCAGCACGACGAGCACGGCACGAACAACTGCACAGCGCGCGGAACGGTTCACGGGCGCACCTCCTGCACATGTCAGATGTGCCCGCGAACCGTCCCCGGTCCGCCCCCCTCGGGCCGGGATCCGCTCTCCGGCCTACACCCGCTGCACCCGTTACGCCGAATTCGCCGCCCGGGTGGCCGCCCTGTGGTTGCGCGCCGACATCCACGCGTAGACCAGGACACCGGCGAAGAGGAACAGCACGCCCTGGTAGACCGCCGCGTAGCCGGAACCCGCGACCAGCCACACCGAGAAGGCGGCGGCGACCGCCGCGAGCACCCCGTCGCGCACGAGCCGGGCGCGGCTGACGCGGTGCGACTGCCCCGAGGCCAGGTAGTGGATCTGCGCCGCCGTGGACAGGAGATACGGCACCGTGGCCGTGAACGTGGTGACCAGGACCAGGATCTCGAACACGCCGTCCGAGCCGGCGGTGTAGTTGTAAACCGTCAGCAGCGAGGCCAGGACGACGGTCACGACCACGCCCGTCGTCGGCACCCCGCGCCGCTTGCGCGCGAAGACCGCGGGGAACAGGCCGTCCTGGGCGGCCGCGTAGGGCGTCTGGGCGCTCAGCAGCGTCCACCCGTTCAGTGCGCCGACAATCGAGACGAGCGCCATGCATGCCACGGCCGCGCCGCCCCAGGCACCGCCGAACATGGCGTTGACGGCATCGGAGAACGGCGCCGTGGACGAGATGAGCCTGTCGTGTGCGACGGTGCCGAACACCGCGACCGTGCCCAGCAGATAGAGCACGGCGGCCCCGGCCGTACCGAGGATCGTGGCGCGTCCGACGTTGCGCTGGGGGTCACGGACCTCGCCCGCGCTCACGGCCGCCGACTCCACGCCCAGGTAGCTGAACAGCAGGATCGCCGCGGATGCGGAGAGCGCCCCGACAGTCCCGCTGCCGCTCGCCTCGAACGGGCCCAGGTTGTCCGCGTCGAAGAAGAAGAGCCCGCCGACGGCGACGAGGAGCAGGGGCACGAACTTCATGACGGTCGCCACGAGCTGGACGGCACCGACGTACCGCGTGCCGGCCAGATTCGCGAGGGCGGGCAGCCACTGCAGGAGCAGGACCGCCCCGATCGTGGCCGGCTTGGAGTCATGGAGCGGTACGAGCACGTCGAGGTAGCCGACCGCGGCCACGGCCAGCGCGGCGTTCGACACCCAGGCGGTGATCCAGTACGACCAGGCGGCGAGGAAACCGGCGAAGTCCCCGAAGGCCTCGCGTGCGTAGACGTAGGGTCCGCCGGTGCGCGGATGGCGCTCGGCGAGCCGGCCGAAGACGAGGGCGAGGGCGATCGCGCCGACGGTGAGGACGGCGAAGGCGACGAGGCTGATCGTGCCGAAGGGGGCGACGGAGGCGGGGAGCAGGAAGATCCCGCCGCCGATGATGTTGCCCATGACCAGTGCCGTGGCGACGGGGAGTCCGAAGCGCCGGGTGTGCTTGCTCTGCGTGCGCTCGCCGTCCGTGCGCTCGGCGTCCGTGTGCTCGCCCTGCGCGTGACCGCCCTGCGTGTGCTCGCCCCGCGTGTGCTCGCCCCGCGTGTGCTTCTGCTCTTTGCTCTGTTCCCCGGAAACGGTTGCGATCGTGTCCCTGGGGGGAACGGTGGTGGTCATGAGGGTGGTGCGCCTTTCTTCGTGCAAACCCGTCCATGGTCAGGGACGGTGCAGGCTGCACCAAATCACTCGCTTTTGTCCTGTACGGCCCCGCCGGTGACCGGAAAAGCTTCTTCCGTGCCACCCGCCGGCCGGTGATCCTCCACGCTGCCGAGCGGCACCTGCGGGCCGTGCGCATCGCCCAGGGACTCGCCGAGCCAGCGCCGCAACACCTCGTGCACCTGCTCCGCCCCGGCCGGCTCGCCGCCGTCGGCGACCGGCTCGGAGAACTCGTACGGCGACAGCAGAAACGGATGGGACTGCTCACCGCCGAGGCCGCCGTGCGAGCCGATCTGCTGCTCGAAGGCATGCACCCGACCGCTGTCGGGGTCGTACATCGAGTTGACCATGATGTCCGCGACATGCGGGAAGCAATCGGTGCGCCGGACGGCGTCCGCCGCCCCCGGCCCGAACGCGGCCAGCGGCCCGGAGCCGTCGAGCGTGTCCACCGGAAGCTCCGCCCCGTCCCTGCCGAGCACGACGGATCCGTGCTGCTCGCTGCGCACGAGCAGGAAGCCGATGCCCGGATGGTTGGCGAGGGTGCGCAGCAGGGCCGGATGGTGGCGGTCGATCTGCTCCCGGCTGAGCCGCCCCGGCAGACCCGGGAAGGAGATCAGGCCGAGGTTGCCGGACGCGAGGACGAGCGGATCGGAGCCGCCCGTCTGCCGTTCCGCGGCGTCCTCGTCCTCGTTCTCGTCCCCGACCGGCCGGTGCAGGGCGCTGCGCAGCGCGTCACGGGCGGCGTCACGGGCCTCCGCGCCGCTCCTGGTGCGCCCGGCGCGGCGCGACACCGGCAGGCCGCAGCCGGCCCGCACCAGATCCTTCAGCGTCAGCCCGTAGGCGCCCTCGAAGGTCTCCCCGGGGCTCTGACCGTGGTCGGAGAGCAGCACGATCCGGTACCTGCGGGGCGCGTGGTCGGCGACCGTGGCGATCAGCGCGACGGCGCGGTCGATCCGCGCCAGCACCTTCGCCGCGTCCCGGCTGTGCGGTCCGGAGTGGTGGGCGACCTCGTCGTACGCGACGAGGTCCGCGTACACGGCCGTGCGTCCGGCGAGCATGTCCCCGATCACGGCGGCGATCACCACGTCTCGTTCGACGACGGTCGCGAAGGCCCGGATGAAGGGGTAGAGGCCGCCGCGGCCGACGCGCGGCTCGTCGCCGCGCAGCCGGGAGCGGATCGACTGGCCGATCTCGCGGACGGCTTCCGCGACGAAGGAGACCGCGGTACGGACGGCGTTGGCGGGGTCGGAGAAGTACGCGAAGTATCCGGCCCGGGAGCGGTTGGCGCGACCGCGGCGGGCGGCCACCGAGAGCACGAGCGCGAGCTGGTCGGCGCCGCCGCTGAAGAGGTTTCCGCGGCTGGCCCCGTCGAGGCCGAGCAGTCCGGCGTCGCGCGTGCGGGCGACGGCACGGCGCTGGAGTTCGGCGGCGCTCGCCGGCCGGTTGCTGACCATGATCCGGCCGGTGTCCTTCTCGTACCAGCGGAATCCGGGGACGTCGTGGTTCGAGCCGTGCAGGATGCCGAGTTGGCTGGCGCCGGTCTGGCTCGACCAGTCGGTGCGCCAGCGGGTGAGCCGGTGGGAGGTGTCGAGCCAGCTCGCCACGGTCGGCATCAGCCCGCCCTCGACCGCCTGTACGAGGACGGCGTGCCCGACCCCGTCGAGCTGCAGGAACACCGTGCCGGGCGGCGCGCTGCCCGCGATGCGTTCACCGCGTCTGCGGCGGCGCCGGTCGGCGAGGCGGGAGAGGCGGCGGCGGTAGGCGTTGTCGTCACGGACGGCGAGTCCGGTGGAGGTGGCGGAGGCGACCGCCGACATCACGGCGGCGACCACGACCGCGGTCTCCGGTTCGGCGGCGCCGCGCCCGTCGGGGATCAGCCACAGGGCGAACAGCAGCAGCGAGCCGTTGAGGAAGAACACCAGGAGCCCGAGTACGAGGGCCGGGACGAGCAGGAGCGCACGGACCACCACGGGCCACACGAGTGCGCTGAGCAGACCGAAGGCGCCCGCACCCCACGCCGCGGTGATCGCCGTCCGGGTGGCGCTGTCCCCGTCGGCGGACTGGAGCTCGAAGTCGGGCAGGATCCCGGCGAGCGCGAGCATCGTGAGCGTGGACACGGCCCACACCACGATCACTCGCAACAGGGCGCCGCCGGCCGTCCGCCATCGCCGCTCGCCCACGCCCGGTCACTGCCTCTCGCCCGCACGATTCGCTCGGTGTCCAGCGTGACACAACCCCGGGCACGGTCCCTTTTCGTCCGCGGACCGGGGGCGGGGGCGGGGGCTCGGCTCAGCAGCCGTCGTATCCGGCCGTCGGCATCGAGAGCCTGCGGTGCACGCTCGCCTTCATGGCGGCGTCGTAGGACGGCTCGTCGAGCCCTGCGGTCTCGAGCCGCACGCCGCGCCGTTCGCATTCCGCGGAGAACGCCGGCACGGAGGTGAGCGCGCGGGCGAGCACCCGCTCGTTGGGGGCGACGAAGAGATCGACGAGGCCCGCATCGACATCCGCCCAGAGCCCGCAGTGGTCGGGGCGCAGCCCGTAGAACAGCAGTTCCCGGGTGACCACGTACCCCTTGTCCGCGGCCCAGCGTGCGCACATGGCGTGCTGGGTGCGGGTGTCGACGATGAAGGGATCGCTGTCGAGCTCCTCGAGCGGGGTCAGACTGGCGATCGCCGCCACTCGTACGTCGCTTCGCGCATCGCTTCGTACGTCGTCCATGGACCGTCCCTCTGCGTCGGCTGTCGTCGCCGACCCTACTCCGGGTGCGGCAGCGCGAGACAGGCGCACATCGGGGGCTGCCGGAGGACCGCGCGGTCGCGCAACGCCTACTCTCGTACACGGGCTCGTGCTGGCTCGTGCAGGCTTGTGCAGGCTTGTGCACGGATCTCGGGGAGTGAGGAGGCGGTGCGTGCCGGTGGAGGTCACCTGGTGGGGTCACGCCACCTGTACGGTCGAGGACTCCGGGGTCCGGGTGCTCACCGACCCGCTGTTCGTGGGCAGGCTCGCGCATCTGCGGCGTCGGCGCGGTGAACTGCCGCCGCCCGAGGCCGCGATCGCCGAGGCCGTCGTCGTGTCGCATCTGCACTCCGACCATCTGCATCTGCCGTCGCTGGCCCGGCTCGCACCCGGCACCCGACTGATCGTGCCGCGCGGCGCTCAGCGCGCGGTGCCGGGGCTCCGGAGACTCGACGGGCTCCGGATCACCGAGGTGGCGCCGGGCGACGAGGTGGCGGTGGAGGGTCTGTGCGTACGAGCCGTTCCCGCACTGCACGACGGGCGGCGGCTCCCGGTGGGCCCGCATCGCTCGCCGGCGCTCGGCTATGTGATCCGTGGTGCGGTGAGCACGTACTTCGCCGGGGACACCGGGCTGTTCGACACCATGGCGGACGCGGTCGGCCCGGTGGATGTGGCGTTGCTGCCGGTGGGCGGCTGGGGGCCGTTCCTGGGGCACAAGCACCTGAACCCGGACCGCGCGGCGCGCGCCCTCGCCGCGCTGGCGCCCCGCTCGGCCGTGCCGGTGCACTACGGCACGTACTGGCCGATCGGGATGGACGCGATCAGGCCGCACGAGTTCCACTCGCCCGGGGACGAGTTCGTGCGGAAGGCGGCGCGGCTGGCGCCGGAGGTGGCGGTGCACCGGCTGGGGCACGGCGAGAGTGTCCGGCCGGAGGTCGCCCCATGACCCTCCAGGACGTCGTGGGCCAGGTGCCGCCGGAGACACAGCAGGTCGTCGGCTATCCGTCGCTGTTTCTGCTGGTGGCGCTGGGTGCGCTGGTGCCGGTGGTACCGACGGGAGCGCTGGTGAGTTCGGCCGCGGTGGTGGCGTTCCATCAGACGGCGCCGTTCGCGCTGCTTTTCGTCTTCCTGGTGGCGGCGCTCGCGGCGTTCGTCGGGGACATCACGTTGTACTGGCTGGGGCGGCGCGGGGTCGGCTCGAAGAACGGTTCGAAGTGGCTGGGAGCCCTGCGGGACCGGGCGGCTCCGGACCGGCTGGCGCTGGCGCAGCGCAAGCTCGACGAGCACGGGGCACAGGTGCTCGTGCTGTCGCGACTGGTGCCTGCCGGACGTATTCCGGTGATGCTGGCGTGTCTGCTGGCCAGGATGCCGACAGCGTGGTTCGCGCGGGGCGATGCGCCGGCGTGCCTGGCGTGGGCGGCGACGTACGGCCTCATCGGGATCCTCGGCGGCTCGCTGTTCCCGGAGCCGTGGCAGGGCGTCGTGGCAGCGGTGGCACTGACGGTGCTGATCAGCGCGGCGCCCGCGCTGTGGCGCAGGCTGCGGGGGCCGGGGCGGCCGGGGCCGGGCCCGGGCTCGTCGGACGGGCAGCGGGCGTGAGGCCCGGGCGGGAGGCGCGAGCCGCCGGCTGGTTCATTCGGAGGCAAGCAGGCGGGCGGCGCGGCTCCGTTCGGTCACAGACAGCACACGTGAGCCGCCGACCGGGAGGTCCCAGAGCCGCTCGCGCGCGAGGCCGGTGTGCTCCCAGGCCGCCAGCAGCCGGGTGAGCGGCTCCAGGACGGGCTCGGCGGAGAGCACGAACGTCGCCCAGTGCATCGGCGCCATGTTCCGGGCCCCGAGGTCCTGGAAGGCCTGCACGGCCTCCTCCGGGTCGGTGTGCACGGTGCTGAGCCACCAGCGCGGCGCGTACGCCCCGATGGGCAGCAGGGCCAGATCGATGTCCTGGTGGCGCCGGCCGATCTCCTTGAACCAGTGGCCGTATCCGGTGTCGCCCGCGAAGTAGATCCGACGGCCCTGCTGGTCGGTGAGGACCCAGCCGCCCCAGAGGGAACGGCAGCTGTCGGTGAGGGTGCGCTTGGACCAGTGATGTGCCGGTACGAAGTCGAACCGCACCGCTCCCCCGCCAGGCGCTGGCAGTTCGGCGGCCTCCCACCAGTCGAGCTCGGTGACCCGGGTGAACCTGCGGCGTCGGAACCAGCGTCCGAGCCCGGCCGGTACGAACAGCGGGGTGCGTCTGGGGAGACGGGCGATGGTGGGGGCGTCGAGGTGGTCGTAGTGGTTGTGGCTGATGACCACGGCGTCGACGGGCGGCAGGTCCTCCCAGCGGACGCCGACCGGGGTGAGACGGGCCGGGGTACCGAGAATCCTGCGCGACCACACGGGATCGGTGAGCACGGTCAGACCTCCGATCGCGACCACCCAACTTGCGTGCCCGGCCCAGGTGACGGCGACGGTCCCCGGCTCCGCGGCGGGCAGCGGCCCGGGCGCGAACGGCAGCTGCGGAATGTCCGCCAGCCCCGCTGCGGCCGGCCGCAGCGCCCCGTCCCTGGCCAGTCTGGCCATGGCCCGCACCCCGGGCAGCGGCGAGGTGAGCCGGTCGGCGAACGAGTAGGGCCACCGGCGGACGACGCCAAGAGGCCGGAGCCCGCCCGTGGGGCGGCCTCCGTCCGCGCTCACGGCCTCGGGTGCGCCGACGGACCGCGCGGGGCTCGCGGCCTCGGATGCGCCGACGGACCGCGCCGAGCTCGCGGACCGGGTTGCGCCGGCGGTTCCCGCCGGGCTCGCAGCCCCAGATGCGCCGAAGGACCCCGCCGGACCGGTCGGCCGCGCCACGGAACGGGCCCCCACCGGGCTCGCGGCCCCGGTCGCATCAGCAGCTGCCTGCGCGCCGCTGGGCCCGGATGCGCCGACGGAACCCGCTGGGGCGACGGGCCACGTTGCGCCGACAGAGCCCGCCGCGCTCGTGCACCCGGTCGTACCAGCAGCTCCCCCGGTGCCTGAGACTTCGGTCGCTCCCACGGAACCCGCACGGTCTCCGCCCCTGTCGGTGCCCGCTCCCCCGGTCGGCGCCGGACGCGGCGAAGGGCCCGCCTGCACGGTGGGGGCGTCGGACTCCGGGCGCGCGGTGTGCGCCGCGCGCTCGGGCCCGGCCGTCTCCGTGTCCCCGGGCGGAGCTCCGGCCTCGCCGGTACGTGGGGAGACCTGCGCGGCGGACGTACCGGAGGAGCGCACCCCGGACGAGCCGGGCTCGAGCTGCGGGGAGCCTGCCGGGCGCCCGGCCCCGGCAGCGGGCGCCGCACCGCTCGGCGACGCCGGCCGGGGCGTCGGTCCCGTATCTGCGGCGGCCCCTGAGGAATGGGCGGGGTACGGCCCGCCCGACGCGGCCGGGCGGCCCTCGGGGCGGGCGGGATGGTGCGGGGGCGGGGGCTCCGGGTGGTCCGTCATCTGCGGCTCCGTTCATCGCGGGGTGCGGTTCGCGGTTCGCGGGTGGGTCAGCGGAGTTCGTCGAAGGCCGATCCGAAGAAGGTCAATGCCCCGGCCACATGGGGCAGTTCCAATGGTTGTTCGGCGGCGAGCGCTTCCAGGCGCTCCGCCGGCGTCGTCCCGAGCAGCGGGCCCGTGCCCAGGCGGACGCGGAGGGCGCCGAGTTCGTCGCCGAAGCGGTGGCCGCCGGGCGACAGGGTGCCGAGGCGGGCGCTGAGGTAGTCCTCGAGTTCCATGGAGTCGGTCACGCCGCGCGCGGCGAGCCGGGCGCGCAGCGGGCCCAGGTCGGCGTACAGATGGCGGCCCGCCTGCGGGGGGCGGGCGAGGGCGCCCGCGGTGAGGACCGCGCGATGGACCGCGGCCGCGACCTGTGCGTGGAGGGCGGCCGCACGGGCGGCCCGCGTGGTGACCGGTCCGGGCTCGCCGAGGGCGTGCGCGGCGGCGACGGCGACCGGGCCGGCGACGAACGCCCCGAGCGCGGTGAGGATGTCGAGGACCCTGGCCCGTCGGCCCGCCGCGCGCTCCGTGGCGGGGAAGCGGGCGACCGCCGCCGGCCACGCGGGCGGGGCGAGCGCGCCCGACAGGTCGCAGAGCACGGTCACGTCGTCGGGGCACATCTCGGCGGGGCTCAGCAGCACCCGCTCGTGCGGCCGGTGCAGCGTGTCCCGCCAGGTCTCGTCGCTGACGATGTGCAGCCCCTCGTCGACGGCGGCCTCGCAGGCCTCACGTACCAGCTCCGGAGGAGCGACCGTGGCGGTCGGGTCGTCGGCGACGGAGAGCAGCAGCAGGTGCGGCGCACCGCCCTCTGCCCGCACCCTGCGCACGGTCTCCAGCAGGGCGTACGGATCCGGCACGCCACCGCACTCCGCGGGCGTGGGCACGTGGTACGCGGGCCGCCCGAGGAGCCGGGCCTGCGGCGTCCACCAGGCGGGGCACGGCCGGGGCATCAGCACGTCGCCGCCGTGTGCGGCCAGCAGGGCGAGCAACAGGGGCTGGGCGCCCGGTGCGGCCGCGATGTCCTCGGCGTGGCTGCGCAGCCCCCGCCGCCACCAGTAGCCGGCGGCGGCCTCCCGCAGGATCGGTCCTCCGCCGGGCGGCTCGGGGTCCGATGTGCGCCCGGCCGCGGCCGCGAGCACCTCCGCGAGCTCGGGCAGTACGGGCAGGCCGGGCTCCGGTGCGTGCGGGCCGTAACGGACCGGACCGTGGTCTTCCGGATCGGTCCGCTCCATAAGCCCACCTCCCGTGCTCGCGCCCGGGAACCCTGCCCGGTCCACGTGCCCTTTATACGGAGGTTCGGCCCGGCCCGCCGCTCCGGTCAGCCCATTCCCGTGATCCGCGCGCTCACGGGTTGCGCCCCAGCAGGCAGAGCAGCTGCGTCTGCACGTCCGCTCCCGCGGGAGGATTCACGGCCGGTGCGAACAGCCCGCTCTTGGCCAACCCCGCGGCATATGGCGCGACCTCACGTTCGGTGAAGTCGACGAGCGCGCCGGGAAGCGCCTCGTCCGCGCCGATGGCCCTGGAGAGATCCCAGGCGTGCACGGTGGCGTCGGCCACCATCTGGGCGCAGTAGGCGGCCACCGTGCACTCGCCGTACGACAGCTCCACCGTGCGGTCCAGTGCGCCCGGCTCGTTGAAGGCCGCCTTCGCGGCGGAGGCGGCGCGGTCCCAGGTGACGGCGGGGTGCTCGCCGAGTACGTCGTCGTCGAAGGCGTCACCGACGTCGGCCATGGTCCGGCCCTCGCTGACCAGGGGCGATACCCAGAGCTGCTCCGCGGTCAGATGGTTCACCAGATCCCGGACGGACCATTCGGTGCAGGGCGTCGGGGCGTCCCACTGGTCGGGCCGCACGGCGTGCACCCGTTCGGTGAAGAGCGCGAGCGCCTCGGCATGCCGGTCCAGAAGGCGATTGTCCATACGGACAACTCTGCGCCTGCCCGGCGACCGACGCTAACGGTCCACGACGGGGCTCGGGACGCCCGGGACGGCCCGGGACGCGGCGGAGCGCCGCGGCACCGAGTCGGCACCGAGTCGGCCCTTCGGGGAACTTCGCCGTACGTCCGGCTTGGGCCGCGGACTGGCGGGGTACCCGCGTTCCATGTCCGCCTCAGCCCCGAAGGCCGCCCACACGTCCGCGCACGCGCCCGCCCACACCGCCGCCCACCTCGCCACCCTCACGGCCGGCGCGCCGGGCGCCCCGAAGCGCATCCGGAAACCCGACCTCCTGATGCGGGCGGCGGACTGGGACCGGCGCCTCTTCCACGCGGTCGCGACCCGGCACTGGCCCGGCGCCCATCCGTTCCTGCCCAGGCTCAGCCATGCGGCCAACCACGGTCTCCTCTGGTTCGGCACGGCGGCCGGCATCGCGGCTCTCGGGGGCAGCCCGCGGGCCCGCCGGGCCGCGTTGCGCGGCGTCGCGTCGCTGGCGCTCGCCTCCGCGACGATCAACACCGTGGGCAAGCGGTCGGTACGCCGCGCCCGGCCGGTGATCGACGCCGTGCCGCTCATCCGGCGGCTGAAAAGGCAGCCGTTCACCACGTCCTTCCCGTCCGGGCACTCGGCATCCGCCGCGGCCTTCGCGACCGGGGTGGCGATGGAGTCGAAGGCGTGGGGCGCGGTGGTCGCACCCGCCGCGCTCGCGGTCGCACTGTCGCGCGTGTACACGGGTGCGCACTATCCGAGCGATGTACTGGCGGGCACGGCGCTGGGCGTGGGCGCGGCGTTCGCGGTGCGCGCGCTGGTGCCGACCCGTGAACCGCTGCCGCTGCCGGGTCGGCCGCACGGCGAAGCCCCGGCCCTGCCGGGTGGCAAGGACCTGGTGGTCGTCGTCAACCGCTCGGCAGGTGCGACGACCGTCCTGCCGGGAGGTGCGGAGACGGGCGCCGCGCTCGTACGGGACGCCCTGCCGCTCGCGCGGATCGTGGAGTGCGCGCCGGACGAGCTCGACGCCGCCCTGGAGCAGGCCGCCGACGGCTGCCGGGCGCTCGGGATCATGGGCGGGGACGGCACGGTCAACCGGGCGGCGAGCCTCGCCGCCCGGCGCGGGCTGCCGCTCGCCGTGTTCCCGGGCGGCACGCTGAACCACTTCGCACACGACCTCGGCGTGGAGACGGTGGACGACACCTGCCGGGCACTGGCGTCGGGCGACGCCGTACGGGTCGACCTCTGCCGGTTCACGCCGGGTCCGGAGGGCGCGGCCGAAGGGCACTTCATCAACACCTTCAGTCTCGGCGTGTATCCGGAACTCGTACGGATCCGCGAGCGCTGGTCTCCCCGCATCGGCAGCTGGCCCGCCGGAGTTCTGGCGGCGCTGCGGACGCTGCGCGGGGACCGTCCGCTGGAGGCCGAATTCCATGGGGCCCGGCGCCCGTTGTGGCTGCTGTTCGCGGGGAACTGTCTCTACCAGCGCGTCGGCCCCGCGCCCGGCCGGCGGCGGAACCTGGCGGACGGTCTGCTCGACGTGCGCGTGGTGCACGGCGGCCGGGGCCCGGGGCTCCGGCTGCTCGCGGCGGCGCTCGCGGGGCCGTTGAGCCGCTCCCCCTTCCACGCGGCGGTGCGGCTGCGGCAGCTGCGGATCTCCGGCCTGGCGCCGGGCACACCGTTTGCGTACGACGGTGAAGTGAGCGAGGCCGCGGGCGAGTTGGTCCTGGAGAAGAAGCCTGAGGCGCTCGTCGTGTACCGACCGGCGTCATCGGATGCATCCTCCACCACGGTCCCGCCGGTCGTGGTGGGGCTGACACCCTCGCACATGTCCACATAGCAAAACGCAGGTCTCATTATTCGGTCCAGGCGCGTACCGTGGCCGTACTGCTTCAGGCGAGGGAGAGGGAGAGGGAGTACGGCCATGCCGAAGGACACCGCTGTCTACACCCATGGGCACCACGAGTCGGTGCTGCGCTCGCACCGCTGGCGGACCGCCGCCAACTCCGCGGCCTACCTCGTCCCCGAACTGCACCCAGGCATGGCCCTGCTCGACGTCGGCTGCGGGCCCGGCACGATCACGGCCGACCTGGCCGCGCTCGTCGCACCCGGTGCGGTCACGGCGGTGGACGCCGCCGTGACCGTCCTCGACGACGCCCGTGAGGTGGTGACGGAGCGGGGGCTGGACAACGTCCGCTTCGCGGTCGCAGATGTCCATGCCCTGGACTTTCCGGACGACTCCTTCGACGTCGTCCACGCCCACCAGGTGCTGCAGCACGTCGGCGATCCGGTGCAGGCGCTGCGCGAGATGCGGCGGGTCTGCAGCCCTGGCGGCGTGGTCGCCGTCCGCGACAGCGACTACGGTGCCTTCACCTGGTACCCGGAAGTACCGGCTCTGGACAACTGGCTGGAGCTCTACCACCGCGTCGCCCGCGCAGGTGGCGGCGAACCCGACGCCGGCCGCCGGCTCCACTCCTGGGCGCGCCGCGCGGGCTTCACGGACATCACGGCGACCGGCTCCGCCTGGTGCTTCTCCACGCCGGAGGAGCGCGCCTGGTGGAGCAGGCTCTGGGCGGACCGCACGACGGCATCGTCCTACGCGGAACTGGCGGTCGCCGGCGGCCACGCGAGCCCGGCGGAACTGGCAGCGATTGCCGACGGCTGGCGGCAATGGGGCGCGGAGGACGACGCCTGGTTCATGGTCCCGCACGGCGAACTGCTCTGCCGCGCCTAGGCTGGTCTGCACCGGGCCAGTCCTCACCGGTGAGGGTGGCGGTCAGCCGGCCGTCCGCGTGGGCGACGCCCACGTCCTGCCCCCTCACCACCGCTTCCGCAAAGGCCGCGGGCCGGGTGCGGTCCAGCAGGAAGACGAAGTGGAGGGCGAACGGCGAGCAGGTGCCGTGGGGGACGCCATCGGTGTCGAGCTGGAGGTTCGCCCTCCACGCAGCCTGGCAGAGCACGGAGACGAACAGTCCCAGGTGGTCCGCCCCGAGCAGTTCGTCGGCATGGCCGCGCACCGAACCGCTGACGGCGGGGCCTCACGTAAGTACCGGGCGCATCCGGTAGTCGTACCTCTCCGGGAGCGGCTCGTCCGTGAGCGCCGACCACACCTCGCCGAGGATCTCCGCGCCCTCGCGCAGGTCCGCCACCTCGAAACCCTCGTCGAAGATCGCCCGGGCGGCGTCGCGGTCGCCCTCGGCGAGGAGGAGGCGGGCCTCCAGCAAGCGGAAGCGGCCGCGGTTGCGTATGCCGGGCCACAGGCGGGTCAGCACCGCGCGGGCGGCCGCGGGGCGGCGGGCGGCCAGGAGGGCCTCGATGGTCTCGCGGGCCAGCGCCGCCGTCGCCGCCGTCCAGGCCTCGCCGTCGTCGCGGCGTTCCGCGCACAGGTCGTCGAAAGCCTCCGCGTACAGCTCGGCGGCGCGCTCGATGTGACCGCTCGTGAGGTCGGCGACGGCGAGGCCGCGCAGCAACGGCCAGCGCGAGGGGGCGAGTTGGAGGCCGCGCTCCCAGCTCCGTACGGCCTGGGCGAAGTCGCCCGCGTGCCACTGGGCGACACCGAGGTGGTATTCGGTGAGAGGTTCGGCGGGTGCGGTCTCCAGCATGTCGCGCCAGTGCGGGGCGACGAGGGTGGGGCCCGGCGGGGCGACGCGGCGCGGCGTGGGCAGGACGCCGGTGCGCAGGAGCTCCAGCCAGGGCGCCTGCTCCTCACCGAGGGTGGCTTCGGGGAACGGCGTGCCCGGCAACTTGTACCCGGCACGCAGCACTTCGAGCGCGCCCCAGCCCGAGCCGGTGGCCAGGATCTCGCCCGGCTCGGTGTCCGCGCACCGCTGCCACGCCTCGTAGGCCGCGTCGACGTGCGCGCGGGGCAGGGCCGCCTCCAGTCGTGCGGCGGTCTCGGCGCGGGCCGCTGCCCAGTCGTCGCCGTGCACCGCGGCCGGGTCGGCGGACAGCGGTCCGTACGCCTCCAGCCAGCTGAACTCCTCCTCCGCGTCGAGCCGTACATGCTCCAGCTGGGTGCGGGCGAGCCCGGCCTGGATCTCGGCGTAACCGGGCGTGCCGGGTTCGGTCAGCCACTCCTGCCAGCGCCGGCCGCCGCTCCCCGCTCCCCAGAGGAAGAGCTTGCGCCCGCGCAGCAGGTCGGTGGAGGTCTGGACGAGACCGTGCCCGTCCTCGTCGAGCGAGGCGATCCACTTACGGGCGTCACGCGGCACGTCGTAGAAGTAGTCGGCGGGATACTCGCTGCGCAGCGGGTACGTGCGGTCGACGCCCTCGTGCCCGGGCACCGCAACCTGCCGCAGCGCACGTTCGTAACCGAAGTGCCAGGCCTCGTCGGCCGGGGCGACGACCCGGGTGCGCTCGTCCTCCGGTACGGCGATGTTGGACCACCAGTAGACGGGGGCGGGCCGCTCGTGCGGGTTGCGGATCCGGACGCCGACGTAGAGGAAGTCGGAGCCGTCGGGCAGCCAGAGGTCGACCTGGAACGGCAGATCACGCAGCCGCTCCCACTCCCACAGCCGGACCATCTCGCCGCCGTCGGGGGCGGGGACCACGGCGGCGTGCAGCGGTGCGCAGGAGAGGGTGGTGTGGCCTGTGGCGCCGATGTTCCACTCGATGCCGCCGGAGAACCAGGCGCCGTTGAGAGCGAAGGCGGCGGGCTGGAACACCGGGTTGGCGTAGACGAGTTCGCGGCCGGTGGGTTTGTGGTGGAGGGAGTGGATCCGGCCGCCGAGTCCGGGCAGGACGGTGACCCGCAGCCGTTCGTTCTCGATCACGATCGTGTCGAGGTCCGTCGCGGCGCGCTCGCGCCCGTAGCCGTCGCGCAGTCTCGTGGGCAGGACGGTGCGCAGCGGCTCGTAGCCGATCTGGCGGGCCATGTCCCGCGGCAGGCCTTCCTTGGCCCGTTCGTCGAGCGCATGGAGCTCGTCGAGGGGGCGGAGGGCCGGCAGCGGGTTCTCGGGCCCCAACGGGGCGGCGGGCAGGGTCAGTACGGCACGTCGCACGGTCGTGGCCACGGCAACCTCGCTTTTCGATCGCACTTTCGCACGTTCACACGTAGATCCCACTTCGATCGCATG
Source organism: Streptomyces sp. NPDC001514 (assembly GCF_053597075.1). Taxonomy (NCBI): domain Bacteria; kingdom Bacillati; phylum Actinomycetota; class Actinomycetes; order Kitasatosporales; family Streptomycetaceae; genus Streptomyces; species Streptomyces sp. NPDC001514. The sequence goes on along the minus strand of NZ_JBSFHO010000003.1, from coordinate 334,177 downwards.
GTGCGCGCGATGACCATGGAACACGGTGGAGGCCGCCCCGACCAGGGGCTCAGCAGGTCAGTCTTCGGCAAAGGGCCGCGACCACGAGGTCCGTGAGGAGGGCGCCCGCGGTGCCGTCCGGGTCGAGGTCGGGGTCGTAGAGGTGACGTTGAGGCCGGTTCGGAGCGCACCAAGGTCCGTAGCAACGGCAGGAGTTCGTCGGGCAGCAGCCCGTCCGGGTCGGGGCTGTCGACGGCGGGCATCAGTCCCGTCGCCCTCCTTCCAGTCGCCCCGGTCGTAGCGCGGCGGAACGACGACTCCGCCCTCGAAGGCCCGAGCCGTTGAATGAGCGCTGTTCACGGAGGGCTCCGGCGAGCTTGTAACAGCCGGCACGGTGCCGGGGCGGGCGGGCGCAGGCCGAGGTTGGAAGGGGCGTCGATCACGACGATGTTCCGCATGCGGCTCGTGCTCACCCACCGTGCACCGGGCGATCAATCGGTTCGCGGGTCCGTCCGGAGCGCCATCTCGGAGGTGATCGCCCACCGTTCGTGGTCGCGCCATTCGCCGTCGATGAAGAGGAAGTCGGGGGAGAAACCCTCCAGCCGGAAGCCCAGACCGCGGACGAGGGCGATGGACGCGGCGTTGCCGGGCTGGATGTTGGCCTCGAGACGGTGCAGGCCGAGCGGGCCGAAGGCGTACCGGACGACCAGGCCCAGGCCCTCGGTCATCAGGCCGCGGCCCGCGGCGTGCGCGAAGGCGCCGTAGCCGACGTCTCCGCTCTGGAAGCCACCGCGGACGATGTTGTTGATGTTGATGAATCCGACGATGCTGCCGTCGTCGCGGTCGCAGACGAGGAAGCCGACCTTTGCCGGATCGTCGAAGAGCTTGAGCGTGTAGGCGCCGTACTCGGTGGGCGTCTCCGGCAGGAAGAGCCAGGGATGGTGCAAGTGCCTGCTCGCGCGGGCACACGCGGTGAACTCCTCGGCGTCGCCGGGACGGTAGTGCCGTATGCCTACACGCGGTCCCTTGGCGAGCAGGCGCGGAGGTTCGCGGTCGTGCGGGGGGTGGGTGGGGTGGGCGGACATGGCGCCAGGCTAACCGCCGTCACTTGCCGCGGCGCCGGAAGAGGTACGCACCGCAGAGCACGCCCAGGAGCGTCGCGCCCAGCAGGCCCAGATACAGCGGCATGACGACCTCCGGGACCAGCAGCCTGACCTTCACCCGCCGGGTGTTCTCGAAGATGAAGATCAGCGTGAGGGCCGCGAGCACGAGAAACGCGATCCTGGCCAGGGTGAACCGGCCGCCCAGGCCGCCGCCCCTGGCGCCGCCGCTTGTGGCGCTGCCGCTTCTGGTCCCACCCCCCTTGGACCCGCCTTTGCCGCCGGCCGTGCCGCCTGTCGATGCGTCCTTCGGGGTCATGGGACCAGGATGGACGGATCCTGGCCCCGTGAGGCTCGGGAGCGGGCCGTACGAGTGAGAGAACGTGAGCCGCCCCGCCCCGGGCACCCGTGGGCCACCCACCCCGCCCCTCGGCCTTGTCAGACAAGCTGTGTCCCACCTGCAGCTACGTGAACTACCGTGAGCGGGAGGATGAAGGCACGTACAAGGCGCGTACAAGGCACATACAAAGACATAGCCGCACGCGTGGACAGGGACGTGAGCGGACAAGTGAGCCGGGGAGAGACCATGGCAGTCAGCGGACCGGCGAGCGGACCGCAGCGCAGGCCGGTCGTCGTGCTGTACGAGCGGATCGCGGACGCCATCCACGACGGCACCTATCCCCCGGGCTCCACCCTGCCGTCCGAGCCGCGCCTCGCGGCCGAGCTCGGGGTCAGCAGGCCCGCTCTGCGCGAGGCTCTGCTGCTGCTCCAGGAGGACGGGCTGCTCACCGTCCGCCGAGGTGTCGGCAGGACCGTGAACGACCGGCCGCCCCGGCGCGGCTTCGAGCACATCCAGCCGCTGGAGGAGCAGCTGTCGGCCGGCGCGCCGCTGCGGGTGCGCGCGCTGCGACGGGCCGTCGAGGAACCGACCGACTTCACCACCCAGCATCTGCTCGCGCCCGCCCGAGCGGAGCTGCGGTTCTGGGAGTCCCTGCTGTACGGGGACGCCGCAGCGGCGCTCAGCCAGGAGTGGGCGGCGGCCGACGACGTACTGGAACGGGCGCATCCGGCGTTCGCGCACGCACTGCGGGAGGCCGGTCGCGCCGACCGGACCTCGATGCTGGCGGTGCTGGTGGAGGCGTCGCGCGGGATGACGCTCACGGCACACTCCGGGGTGACCGCGACGGTGCTCGGGCGACGGCGTGGGGCGCAGCTGGAGCGGCCCGCCGACACGCCGGCGGTGCTGATCACGCAGGTCGTGCGCGCCGGGGACATGCCGATCCTGGCGGCCAAGCACATGCTGCCGACGGGGGCACCCGCGCTGCCGGTGCTGCAGTCGAACTGACCGCCCGGCCCTCGCCGGCCGGATCCCGCGCGCCGCGGGCGCGCGGGGCGCCGGTGGCGGGGCTCGCCCGGCCGCCCGTGCGCCCCGTCACGGCGCCGGGCGACCCCGTGCCGTACACTCCCGCTGCATGCACTTGTCTGACAACTCCGCGACCGACCTCGCTACCGCCCTCGCCCCCGTCGCGGACTGGATCCGCCGCGCCCCCAAGGCCGTCCTGCACGACCACCTGGACGGTGGTCTGCGCCCCGCCACGATCATCGAGCTGGCCCGGGAGTGCGGCTACGACGCCCTTCCCACCGAGGACCCGGACGCGCTCGCCGTCTGGTTCCGCGACGCCGCGGACTCCGGATCACTGGAGCGGTATCTGGAGACCTTCGCCCACACCTGCGCGGTGATGCAGACCCGCGAGGCGCTCTTCCGCATCGCCGCCGAGTGCGCCGAGGACCTGGCTGCCGACGGGGTCGTCTACGCCGAGGTGCGATACGCGCCGGAGCAGCATCTGGAGCGGGGCCTGAGCCTGGACGAGGTCGTCGAGGCCGTGAACGAGGGCTTCCGCGAGGGTGAGCGCCGCGCGGGCGGCCGGATCACGGTCCGCGCGCTGCTCACGGGCATGCGGCACACGCGGCGCTCCCTGGAGATAGCCGAGCTCACGGTCGCCCACCGGGACCGCGGGGTGGCGGGCTTCGACATCGCGGGCGGCGAGATCGGCAACCCGCCTGCCAACCACCTCCCCGCCTTCCAGCACCTGAAGCGGCACAACTGCCACTTCACGATCCACGCGGGCGAGGCCGTCGGCGCCGAGTCCGTCCACGAGGCGGTCCAGGTCTGCGGCGCCGAGCGGATCGGTCACGGGGTGCGTATCACCGACGACATCCGGGTCCACGACGACGGCACGGCGACGCTCGGCCACCTCGCCGCGTACGTCCGCGACAACCGCATCGCGCTGGAGGTCTGCCCGACGTCCAACCTCCAGACGGGCGCCGCGAAGGACTACGCCACGCACCCGATCGACCTGCTGCGGCGCCTCGGCTTCCGGATCACCCTCAACACCGACAACCGCCTGGTCTCGGGTACCACCATGAGCCGCGAGTTCCAGCACATGGTGGACGCCTTCGGTTACGGCCCCGAGGTCTTCGAGCAGTTCACGGCCGCCGCCGTCGAGTCGGCCTTCCTGCCGCTGCCGGAACGCCGCCGCATCATCGACGAGGTCATCCGGCCGGGTTACGCGGCCCTCGGCCTGCGCTGACCGTACGACCACTCGGCCGGAGGGCATCGGCCCAGGCTGAGGGCGCGGCGGGCCGGCCGGAGAGCGCACCGGCTCAGGCCGAAGGCGTCAGCTCAGTGCGGGCACGTCGAGCGTCAGCGTTCCCTCGTCCGCGTCCAGCACCGCCGGGATCCCCAGCGGCATCGTCAGTGCCGTCGGGCTGTGCCCGAAGCCCAGCTCCTCCACGACCGGAACGCCGAGTCCGCCGAGCCGGTCCTGGAGCAGGGCCCGGACCTCCTCGTACGGGCCGCACTCCGCCCAGGAGCCGAGGGCCACGCCGGCGACCCCGTCCAGCCAGCCCGAGCGCAGCAGCTGGGTGAGGATCCGGTCCAGGCGGTACGGCTCCTCGCCGACGTCCTCGATGAGCAGCAGCCCGCCCCGGGCGGAGGGCCGGGCGTGCGGGGTGCCCAGGTCGGCGGCGAGGAGGCTGACACAGCCGCCGAGGGTGATGCCGCTCGCGCGGCCGGGCACCAGCGGCCCGGCCGTCTCCAGGCCGAGGGTGCGGACGGACTCGGGCTCGAAGAGTGTGGCGCGCAGCGACTCCTGGGTGCGTGGATCCTTGAGGAAGGTCACCGCCGCGGACATCGGGCCGTGCAGCGTGGACAGCCCGGTCCGTACGGCGAAGGCCTCGTGGAGCGCGGTCACATCGCTGTAGCCGACGAAGACCTTCGGTCCCGCCGCGCGTATCGCCGCCCAGTCGACGAGGTCGACCATGCGCTGGGCGCCGTAGCCTCCGCGGGCGCACATCACGGCGGAGACCGAGGGGTCGCACCATGCCACCTGGAGGTCCCGGGCGCGGGCCGCGTCCTCTCCCGCGAGATGGCCGAGCCGCGGGTGCTCGTCGAGGACATGGGGCATCACGACCGGCTCCAGCTCCCAGCCGCGCAGGATGTCCAGTCCCGCTTCGAGCCGTTCCGCCGGAACGGGGCCGCTGGGGGCGACGACGGCGATCCTGGCGCCCGGCCGCAGTCGCGCGGGCCGGGTCAGGGGCGTGAGGGTCACGGTCTCGGGCTCCCGGTTCAACTCGTGCATGTCATCTTCAGTGCGAGCGTGTCACTTCTTCAGTTCGAGCAAGGGGACATCGGTGCGGGTGACGCCGAACGTCCGGGCATACAGGGACAGTTCGGCCTCCAGCGCGCGGACCAGGGTGCCGGCGCGGCGGAAGCCGTGGCTCTCCCCCTCGAAGCCGATGTAGGCGTGGGGGATGCCGCGGCCCGCCATCCGCGCCAGGAAGCGCTCGCTCTGCGCGGGCGGACAGATCGGGTCGTCCAGGCCCTGGAGCAGCAGGAACGGGGAGGTGATCCGGTCCACGTGCTCGATCGGCGACCGCTCCCGGTAGCGGGCGGGGACCTCGGCGAGCGGCCCGATCAGCGACTCCAGGTACTGGGACTCGAAGTCATGGGTCTCGTCGGTGGCCCAGCCCAGGAGATCGAGGATGGGGTAGATGATCGTGCCGCAGGCGTAGACGTCGGTGCCGGTGAGGGACGCGGCGGCGGTCCATCCGCCGGCGCTGCCGCCGCGGATCGCGAGGCGCTGCGGATCGGCGGTGCCTTCGGCGGCGAGGGCCTGGGCGACCGCCGCGCAGTCCTCGACGTCGACGACGCCCCAATGCTCGCGCAGCCGGTTGCGGTACTCCCTGCCGTAGCCGGTCGAGCCGCCGTAGTTGACCTCGGCGACGCCGATTCCGCGCGAGGTGAAGTAGGCGATCTCCAGGTCGAGGACGAGCGGGGCGTGGCCGGTGGGGCCGCCGTGGGCCCACACCACGTAGGGGGGCAGTTCGTCGCCCGGCGCGATGCGGTCCGGGTTGTGGGGCGGATAGACATGCGCGTGGATCTCGCGGTTGTCGGGCCCGGTGAAGGTGCGGATCTGCGGCTCGGGGTAGTAGGCGGGGTCGACCGGGTCGTCGTGGGCCGAGCCGATGACGCGGGTCCTGCCCGTGCAGGTGTCGAGCTCCACGATCTCGTAACCGCTGCGCGGGCTCGCCGCGACTCCGACGACCCGGGTGCCGTGCACCGCGAGCGTCGACGCCCACTCGGTCCAGGGGCCCGCGGCGTCCACGAGCTCGCCCGTCTCCGGGTCGAGTATGCCGAGAGCGGTGGCGCCCTTGCCGTGGATGACGGCGATCAGCCCGTTCTCCAGCGGCTGGAACCAGGTGAGTCCGATCTTCCACAGCGGGCCGCCGAACTCCTCGCCGCGGCCCGTGCAGAGGCCCGTGACGGGCACATCACCACCCTCGAGGCCGGCGAGGCCGTCGAGGTCATCGGGCCGGATGCGCTGCAATTCCCACCAGTTGCTCCGGTCGGAGACGTACAGCAGCGAACCGTCCGGGGCCCAGTCGGCCTGGGGGACCGACTCGTCGGCGCCCCCGGCGACCGCCCGCACCGCGCGGAAGGGGCCGTCCTCGGCCACCTCGCCGAGCAGCACGGTCGTGCCGTCCCACGGCATACGCGGATGGTCCCAGGCGATCCATGCGGCGTGCCGCCCGTCGGGGGACAGCCGGGGCCCGGTGACGAAGCGGTGCCGGTCGTCGGTGAGCTCCCGTACGGCGCCGCGGTCGTCGGCCGCCGAACCGTCCAGCGGCACCGCCGCGATCACCCGTCGCACATCGGTCGCAGCCGGTCCGGTGAACTCCTCCAGCACGCACCAGACCTCGCCCCGGTCGGCGCGGACGACCGGATCCACCCAGCGCAGCCCGCCGCCGACCCGGGACACCGGGGTGAGCGGCCGGGGCTCGCCCCCGCCGTCCGGCTCGTATGCGTACAGCCGCTGGTCGGGGTGGTGCACGAAGACCACGAGCGGGCCGGCAGCGGCACGCGGCACCCCGGCCCAGGGGCGGCCACCGTACTCGATGACCCTGCTGCGGACGTTCCACGGCGCGGGCAGCACCGATTCCTCGACGCCGTCGGCCCGCCGCCGCATCAGGGCGCGCCTGCCGCCCTCGGCGGGGCGCGGAGCGGTCCACCACACCTCGTCGCCGACCGTGCCCACGTATTCCGGACGGCCGTCGTGCGAGGCGGCGAGCTCGGCATCGATCGGCGACGGCCAGGTCCCGTAGGCCCCCGTGGGTGCCATTGCCCATTCCCCCCTATGCGGACTTCAGATAGTGGTCGAGTACCCGGACGCCGAAGTGCAGCGCCTCGACGGGGACGCGTTCGTCGACGCCGTGGAACATGGCGCCGTAGTCGAAGCCTTCGGGCAGCTTCAGCGGTGAGAAGCCGTAGCCCGTGATGCCGAGCCGGGAGAACTGCTTGGCGTCCGTGCCGCCGGACATGCAGAAGGGGACGACGTGACCGTCGGGGTCGAACCGCTCGACGGCCGCGCGGAGCTTGGCGAACGTCGGGGAGTCGACGGGCGCTTCCAGGGCGGTCTCCCGGTGGTGGAACTCCCAGTCGACGTCCGGTCCGGTGAGCCGGTCGAGGGTGTCGCGGAACTCGTCCTCGCCGCCGGGCAGCATCCGCCCGTCGACGAAGGCGGTGGCGTGTCCGGGGATGACGTTGACCTTGTAACCGGCGTCCAGCATGGTCGGGTTGGTGCTGTTGCGCACGACGGGCTCGACCAGCAGGGCCGCCCGGCCCAGCTTGTCCATCAGCGCGTCCACGTCGAAGCCGGGCGCGTCGGGATCGGCGGCGATGCCGTGCAGCGCGGCCAGCTCGGTCAGGGCCGCCCGCACGGTCGGGGTGAGCCGCACCGGCCACTCGTGTGCGCCGATCCTGGCGATGGCCTCGGCGAGCCGGGTCACCGCGTTGGCCCGGTTGACCTTGGAGCCGTGGCCCGCCCTGCCGTGGGCGGTGAGCTTCAGCCAGGCGGTCCCGCGCTCCCCCGCCCCGATCGGATACAGCGCCATGCCGGGCCCGGCGTGGAACGTGAAAGCCCCGGATTCGCTGATGCCTTCGGTGCAGCCCTCGAACAGCTCCGGGTGCCGGTCGGCGAGGAAGCCGGCGCCGTCGATCGCGCTGGCCTCCTCGTCCGCCGTGTACGCGATGACGATGTCCCGGCGGGGTCTGATCCCCGCGCGCTGCCAGGCCCGTACGACCGCGAGGACCATCGCGTCCATGTTCTTCATGTCGACCGCCCCGCGGCCCCAGACGACACCGTCGCGGACCTCACCGGAGAAGGGGTGGACGGTCCAGTCGGCGGGCTCGGCGGGGACCACGTCGAGATGGCCGTGGACGAGCAGGGCGTCCGCGCTGGGGTCGGTGCCCTCGATCCTGGCCACCACGTTCGTACGGCCGGCGGTGCGCTCCAGGAGGAGCGGCTCCAGGCCGGCTCCGGCGAGCCGCTCGGCGACGTACTCCGCGGCGGGCCGCTCGCGGCAGTCACCGCCGCCGCGGTTGGTGGTGTCGATCCGGATCAGCTCGGAGGTGAAGGTCACGACTTCGTCGAGGGCGATCGCGTCGATGCCCGGATGTTCGGTAGCTGTCACGTCAGCCATACTGCTCCTCCACCGCGGCGGAGACGATCGTCGTGACCGCCTTGAAGGTGCGGATTGCCTCATACATCGTCGCGCTCGTGTGGGCGACGCGCCGTTCGCCGCTGCGGGCGGCGCCCGGAACGACCGTCGCCGCCGCGGCGAGATGCTCGGCGTCGAACTCCAGCTCCACGGTGAACGGCCCGCCCCGCACCGGCTCGTGGCGGACGGCGAGCTCCGTGGCCTCCTTGGCGGCGGCACGGATCTCGGCGGCGGTACGGGCCGGGGTGCGGCACACCGCCGCGTACCGCGAGACATGGTCCTTGACCGCGACCTTGCGGGCCCCCGGCGCGTAGCCGAGGGCGTCCTCGCAGGTCAGGTCATCTCCGGTGACCAGGATGACCGGGACACCGTACTCCGCAACCACATGGGCGTTGAGCAGGCCCTCGCTCGCCCGCTCGCCGTTGAGCCAGACGCCGGTGATGGAGTTCGCGAGGTACGTGTGCGCGAGCACGCCCTCCGCGCCCGCGCCCGTGTGGTAGCCGACGAAGGCGATGCCGTCCACGTCGCCGTGCTGCACGCCCTCCACCATGGACAGCGACTTGTGCCGTCCCGTGAGCATCTCGGCCCGGTCGTCCAGCCGCTCCAGCAGGAGATTGCGCATGGTCCAGTGCGCTTCGTTGATGAGCACCTCATCGGCGCCGCCGTCGAAGAAGCCGAGCACGGCCGCATTCACGTCGGAGGTGAACATCGCTCGGCAGCGCTCCCACTGGGGTGTGCCGGGCAGCACGTCGGCGGGCCAGGTGACACCCGTGGCGCCTTCCATGTCGGCGCTGATGAGGATCTTCATGCCTCGAAACCGTACGCGCCGCCCGACGCCCCCACCACCCCTGTGGACAACGTGTCCGGAGGGCAGCCCCGGACCCCGGCCGGGCGGCGCAGGAGCCTGCGCGCCGGCCCTACCGAGTCACCCGTTCCGCCCCACGACCAGCCACGTCGACGGCAGTTCGAGGCGTGAGCCGTCGGCCGTGTACTCGGTCGTGGCGAGCGGCAGTTCGCCGGTCGCCAGCACGTCGAGTCCGGCCGCGCGGAAGTACTCGGGCATCTCGGCGTCGGCGACCGCGCCCGGTGCGATGCCGTGGCGGAAGACCGGCTGGAGCTTCGCCGGGGGGCCCGACGGGTCCTGGGCGAGGCCCATGAGGACTCGCCCGGCCGCCTCCGCGAGCTCGACCACGAAGGCCCGCCCGCCGTCTCCCACGAGCGTGGCGATGGACCGGGCGAGAGCGCCACGGTCCTGGGCCTCGCACTGGTGCAGCACGCCCCGCATGTACACATTGGCGTCGCCGAGCTCCGCGTGCAGCTGCTCCACCGCGGCCCCGTCCACCGCGTCGACGGTGCGGTAGCGCACCTCGCCGCCCTTGTCCTGCTGCCGGGCGTGGTCGACCGCGGCCTCCGCGAGGTCCACGCCGAGCACCTGGGGGAAGCGCTCCGCGAGGTAGCGCGTCTGCGTGCCGTTGCCACAGCCGAGGTCCAGCAGTGGCAGCTCGGGCGCTGCCAGGTGCGACTCGAAGAGGGCGAGGTGAACGCCCGCGGTGACGGACGGCTCGGCGTCCCAGAAGACCGCGCCCGGCTCGTCCGGCGCCTCCCGCCAGAAGCCCTCCCAGGCGTCCTTGTACCGGCTCGTCACGCTCATGACCTGCTCCCCAGGGCAAAAGGAAACGCGCGGCACCGGCATCTGATGCCGCGTCATGATCGGTCTATCGCCCCGAGGTTACGGCGGCAAGAACCCCGGTGCATTCGTTCACCTGGCGTTCGACCTCGCGCGCGGCAGCGGCAGTTCGAACCACACCGACTTGCCGCTGCCCGACCGGCTCGTGCCCCACTCCCGCGCCAGGCTGCTGACCACCCGCAGCCCGCGCCCCGACTCGTCGCCGGGACCGGCGCTGAGCAGCGTGGGCAGCGTGTGCCCGTCGTCCGCGACCTCGCAGAGCAGGGCGTCGCTCCGTACGAGCCGCAGCTCGATCCGGCCGCCGCCGCCCGCCGTGTGCCGTACCGCATTGGTCACGAGCTCGCTCACCAGCAGTTCCAGCGTCTCGGCGGGCTCGTCCAGCCCCCAGGCCGCCAGCTGCTCGCGTGCGAGCCGACGGGCGCGGCGCACCTCGCTCGGCTCCGGCGCGAGCTGCCACCGGGCGACGTCCTCGGCCGCTATGCCGTTCAGCCGGGCCATGAGCAGGGCGACGTCGTCCTTGCGCCCGCCGCGTGTGTTGAGGGACCGGATGATGGTGTCGCAGGCGTCGTCCATCGAGGCCGCCGGGTGCGCGGCCGATTCGCAGAGGGTCGCGAGCCCGACGCCGATGTCCTCGCCGCGCACCTCGACGAGCCCGTCCGTGCACATGACGAGCCGGTCGCCGGGTTCGACGTCGATCCGCACGGTCTCGAAGGGCACTCCGCCGACCCCGATCGGCGCCCCGGTCGGCAGATCGAGCAGCTCGCTGCGCCCGTCCGCCGCGCGCACCACAACCGGCGGGACATGGCCCGCGTTCGCCAGCTGCAGCTCACCGGCGATCGGGTCGTACACGGCGTACAGACAGGTCGCCAGGTAGTGCTCGCCGAGCCGCTGCGCCAGGTCGTCGAGGTTGCGCAGCAGCTGGTCCGGCGGCAGGTCGAGCGCGGCCATGGTCTGGACGGCCGTGCGCAGCTGGCCCATCATCGCGGCAGAGTTGAGGCCGTGGCCCATCACGTCGCCGACGACCAGGGCGGTGCGCGAGCCGGGCAGTTTGATGGAGTCGAACCAGTCACCGCCGACCCGGCCCAGAAGGGTGCCGGGCAGATAGCGGGTCGCCGTGTCGCAGCCCGCCATACGCGGGGTGATCTGCGGCAGCATCGAGTCCTGCAGGGTCTCGGCGACGTTCTCCTGGTACGTGTACATCCGCGCGTTGTCGAGGACGAGCCCCGCGCGGGCCGCGAGTTCGGCGCCCGTCACCCGGTCCATGTCGTTGAACAGGGCGCGCTCCGGGTGGCGCAGAAGGATCATGAAGCCCAGCACCACATGGCGCGCCTTGAGCGGCACGACCAGCATCGACCGGCCGTTGATCAACGGCCGGATGTCCCGCTTCTCGAACTGGGAGGCGATGGCCGTGCCCATCTGTTCGCTGATGCGCGGCACGAGGACCGGCTCGCCGGTGGTCATGCACTGGAAGAACGGGGTGTGCTCGGGGAACGGCATGGACTCGCCGACCGGAACGACATCGTCCCAGCGGCCGGGCTCGTCGACGTGCTCGACGGCGACGCGGTGCCACATCGTGGTCGCGTCCGGCGGCCCGTCCGGGAAGCCCTCGCCCGCGATGACCTGCTCGCGCAGATAGGTGCCCGCGACGTCCGTGAACCGGGGGACGACGGCCGCGCTGACCTCCTGGATCGTACGGGCGAGGTCGAGCGAGGAACCGATGCGGCCGCTCACTTCGTTGAGGAACTCGAGGCGCTCGCGCACGGCGGCGTATTCGAGGTCCTCCTCGAGATCGGCCGCGTCCGGCTCGATGGCACGGCCCGCGGCCGCCGCCTCCCGCGCGGCCTGCCGGCGCTCCCTGCGCTCGGCGCGCTTGGGCACGCCCCAGTCGGGGGTGACCGGCACCCGGTCGTGGTGGCTGAACTCAAGGACGGGGTAGCCCAGTTCGAGGACCTGGCCCACGATCCGGCTGGACTCCTGGACGCTCATGCTCGGCAGGATCTCGGGGAACCGGCGCGCCAGTTCGTCGGAGCCTGGGAACTCGGTGTGCAGCGCGAAGCCGGGGGCGATGCGCTCCACGCTCGCGTCGGGGCCCGGCACGCCCTCGCCCGGGTCGAACTGCGCGGCGTCCGCGGCGAGCACCAGCAGCCGCTCGTGCCCTGGACCCACCAGGGGGTACGCCCACCACACCACGTCGGTCCGGTCCGGAGCGCCGCCGACGGAGAGCCGGGCGCGCCCGGCCGCCGGGTAGGAAGTCAGGCCGCTGATCGAGGCGTTGAGCCCGGGGCCGAGGCCGCCGTAGCTCTCGTACGACTCGTAAGGGCCGTCCTCCGCGAGCGCGCCGGAGACCGGGAGTAACTCGACGGCGGGCCTGCCGACCGCGTCCTCCTTCGGGTGGCCGAACAGCCGCCGCGCACCTGTCGACCAGTGGGACACCAGTCCGTCACTGTCGACGACGACCACGGCGAGCGGAATCCGACCGGCCGCGGCGTACTGCCGTGGCACCTGCGGCGGAACGCCACTGTCCATGGGTGGGAGGCTCCTTCCCCTGCCGCCCGGGCTGTGCGGCTTCCTACACCACGGTAGGCCCCTGGGCCCGCGGTGCGCCGGGCATCGACGGAATCGGTCGTGCGCCCGCGCACGGAACCGCGGACCGGGCGGACCCGCCGACGGAACGTCAGTCCTCGTGGCCCAGCTGGAGATCGCGCTCCGTGCGTCCACCGCCTGCGACCTGCAGCACGGTGGCGACCGGCGGGTAACCTGCAGCGATGACCGTGTACTCGCCCGAGGACAGGTCGACGAAGCGGAAGGTTCCGTCGGGTCCCGTGGTGAGGGTGTCGACGACATTGCCGGCCGCGTCGAGCAGCGTCACGCGCGCGTCCTCGACGGGCCGTCCGCCCCCGGCCCTCACGGTGCCGCGCAGCACGGCGCCGCCCGCGAGTTCGATGTCCTGCCGGGTCTCGCGGGAAGCCTGGACGCTCACGGGGAGCGCGGCGGGGCGGAAGGCGGGGGCGCTCGCGGCGAGCGTGTACTCCCCCGCCACCAGCTCGGAGATCACATAGCCGCCCTCGCGTCCGCTGCGGGTACTGGCGACGACCTCGCCGCGTACGTCGGTGAGGGTCACCGCGGCGTCGCGCACCGGGCTGCCGTCGGCGGTCACGACGCTGCCGGCGAGCCGCCCGGCGCCGCCGAGGACGACATCGAGCTCGACGGGCCGTTCGCCGACGGTGACCGAGACGGCCTGTGGCTGGTGGCCGCCGGCCGCGGCGATGAGGACGTACGAGCCGGAGCCGGGGACGCTGAGCGCGTACCGCCCGTCCTCCCCGCTCGCGCCGCGCCCGACCTGCTGCCCGTACACATCGATGAGGGTGAGGGCTGCGCGCGGAACGGTGGTGCCGTCGTGGTGCTGGACGGTGCCGCAGACGGGCACTCCGGCGTTGCAGGCCGGGGCGGGCGCGGGGGCGGGGACCCGGTGCCCGGTCCGGGCGTGCGGTACGGACGTGGGCTCGGCGGTGGCGGGGGCGTTGTGGGACACCAGCGGTTTCTCCTTGAGGAAGAAGGCGAGGACGAGGCCGAGGACGAGCACCGGCACGAGGTAGAGGAAGATCCGCGGCATCGCGTCCGCGTACGCCTGGATGTAGCCGTCGCGCACTGCGGGCGGCATGGCATGGACGAGCTGTGGGGTGATGGATTCCGGGGCGGGCAGCCCCGCTCCGGCCGGGAGCCGATCGGCGAGGGAGTCGGTGAGGCGGTCGGCGAAGAGGGTGCCGAAGACGGCGGCGCCGACGCTGCCGCCGATCTGCCGGAAGTAGTTGTTGGCGCTGGTGGCGGTGCCGAGGTCGGCGGGCGGCACGGCGTTCTGGACGGCCAGGATGAGGACGGGCATCACGAGGCCGATGCCGATGCCGAGGACCGCCTGCCAGACCGAGTACTCGAGCCGCGTGGTGTCGCTTTCCAGGCGCGACAGCAGCCACATGCCGACGGCCGAGACGGCGGTGCCGAGCACCGGGTACACCTTGTAGGTGCCGGTGCGGCTGATGAGCTGCCCGGAGGCGATCGAGGCGGCGACGATGCCGCCCATCATGGGGAGCATCAGCAGCCCCGACTCGGTGGCGCTGGCGCCGTCGACCATCTGAAGGAAGGTGGGCAGATAGCTGGCAGCGCCGAAGAGGGCGACGCCGACGACGGCCCCGACCAGGCTCGTGACGTTGAAGACCGAATCGCGGAACAGCCGCAGGGGGATGACCGGTTCGGGCGCGTAGTGCTCGACGACCAGGAAGAGCAGGGTGGTTCCGGCGGCGCCCGCGGCGAGTCCGAGGATGACGCGTGAGTCCCACGCGTACTCCGTACCGCCCCAACTGGTCAGCAGGACCAGGCAGGTCGAGGCGGCGGTGAGGAAGAAGGCGCCGAGGACGTCGAAGCGCGCCCGCGCCGCCGGCTTCGGCAGTTCGAGGACGACGGCGACGACGGCGAGCGTGATGAGGCCGAACGGCACGTTGAAGTAGAAGCACCAGCGCCACGAGACGTGGTCGGTGAAGAAGCCGCCGAGCAGCGGGCCCGCGACCGACGCGAGTCCGAACGCGGCGCCGATCAGCCCCATGAAGCGGCCGCGCTCCCTGGCCGGGACGATGTCGGCGATGATCGCCTGCACGCCGATCATGAGGCCGCCCGCGCCGATGCCCTGGATGGCGCGGAAGGCGATGAGCTCGTCCATCGTGCGCGACCAGCCGGCGAGGGCGGAGCCGATGACGAAGACGACGATGGCGAACTGGAAGACCCCCTTGCGGCCGTAGAGATCGCCGAGCTTTCCGTAGATGGGCAGGCCGATGGTGGCGGTGAGGAGATAGGCGGTGATCGCCCAGGGCATCCGGTCCAGGCCCTGGAGTTCACCGACGATCTTCGGCAGGGCGGTGGCGACGATCATCTGCTCCAGCGCGGCGAGCAGCAGCGCGAGCATGAGGCCGAAGAAGACGAGGCGTACGCGGCGGGGGCTGAGAGCCGGGGCCGGCGCCCCCTCGGCCGGGATATCGGCCGGCCGGGGGCTGTCCGCGGTGTCCGCGTCGGCGGGGTTGGCGTCCCGGGGTCCGGCCGCCGCCCCGTCGGCCTGACCGTCCTTCACCAGCGTGATCCCGCCCACGTACTGCTCCCCTCGTCGCGGCTGCGCGGCGCCATTCTTCGCATTACGCGCCAAGAAGGAGCAAGCGGGACGTTACCGGGAGAAGGTGCGGCGGTGGGCGGACCGGGTTCACGCGGGGCGCACCACGGGCGCTCATCAGGAGCTTTCCCGCGGCGTCCTGTGCGCCGGGCGCACGGTGGAGCCGCGGGGAAAACCACTCGAAACGGTGACCGTTACCGCGACCCGCGAGGGGGCGTGCCGGGGACTACTTCTCCACCTCGGCGGCGAGCTTGGCGAGGAGCTCGTCGTAGATCCGCGCGAGACCCTTGGGGGCGAACGTCCGCTCGAAGAAGCCGCCGATGCCGCCGGCGCCGTTCCAGACGGTCGTGACCACGGCCTTGGAGCGACCCTCGCCCGCCGGCGTGACCGTCCACGTGGTGACCATGGAGGAGTTGCGGTCCTTCTCCACGAGCTGCCCGTCGGTCGGCTCGGTCACCTCGAGCAGGCAGTCGCGGATGCGCTTGCTGGTGGCCTGGAGCTTCCAGTGGACGAGGGTGCCCTCGCCGTCGCCGCCCTCGCGCACCGCGTACTCGCTGAAGTGCCCGGGCAGGAGCTTCGCGCGGGTGTCCTTGTAGTCGGCCAGCATGTCGAACACGGTCTCCGCGTCCGCCGCGATGATCCGCTCCGTCGTGGCCTCGACCTGCGCCATGGCTCATCCTCCAGCACTCGGTTGTTGGGGTGATCCCCAGCCAATCACCTTCCGCGCGGCCCCCCAAATCAGAGTTGCGACGATCAAGGGAACATGTGTTCTATTCTGTGCTCAGTGCTACCGAGGAGGCGCCCATGCGCTGGGACAATCTCGCCGAGAACCCCCGGAACAACCGGGCCGACCGGAACGCCACGGACTCCGAGAGCGCCGCCGCGACCGGGGACATCGCGCTCTTCGGCACGGACGCCGTGACCACCCGCACCTTCGACACCCCGGAGTTCCGCGGGATCACCTTCCACGAGGTCCGTGGCCGTTCGATCCTGAACCGGGTGCCGGGGGCCTCGCGGATGCCGTTCGAGTGGACCGTCAATCCGTACCGTGGCTGCACCCACGCATGCGTGTACTGCTTCGCCCGCAAGACACACAGCTATCTGGATCTCGACACCGGGCTGGGCTTCGACAGCCAGATCGTCGTCAAGATCAACGCGCCCGAGCTGCTGCGCCGCCAGCTGGCCTCGCGCCGCTGGCAGGGCGCGCACATAGCGATGGGCACGAATGTCGACTGCTATCAACGGGCGGAGGGGCGCTACCGGCTGATGCCGGGGATCATCGGCGCCCTGCGCGACTACGCGAACCCGTTCTCGATCCTCACCAAGGGAACGCTCATCCTGCGCGATCTGGACCTGCTGCGGCAGGCCGCCGCGGTCACCGAGGTGGGCATCTCCGTTTCGGTCGGCTTCACGGACCGGGAGCTGTGGCGGACGGTGGAGCCGGGGACGCCGTCGCCGGAGCGGCGCCTCGATGTCGTACGGACGCTGACGGAGCACGGCATCGGCTGCGGGGTGCTGATGGCGCCGGTCATCCCCTTCCTGGGCGACCACCCGGACCAGCTGAGGGCGACCGTCCGGGCGATCGCCGCGGCCGGGGCGACATCCGTGACACCGCTGGTGCTGCATCTGCGGCCCGGGGCGCGCGAGTGGTTCATGGCGTGGCTCGGCCGGGAGCATCCGCATCTGGTGCGGCGGTACGAGCGGCTGTACGCGGAGGGGGCGTACGCGCCCAAGTGGTACCAGCGGCGCATCACACGTCATGTGCACGAACTCGCCGCGGAGTTCGGGATCGGCCCGGCACAGCGGGGCACTCCCCGGCGGATCCCGGTGCCCGTCGAGCCGGCTCTCGCGGAGCCGGGCGCCACGCAACTCACCCTGCTCTGAGCAGCCGGAAGCGAAGCTTCGGGCGCAAACGGGTCAAGTCTGAATCGAACATGTCCTTCCGGGAGGGAATCCGGGAACGCTGCCGCCGGGGCTGTGCCGCTCCGGGCCGCGCCCCCGCCACCACGGGAGGCCATATGTACAGACGCACAGGAGCGCTGGTCGCCGCCGGAGCGGCGGTGACCGGGCTGATCGCCGGCGCGCCGTCCCCGGCGACGGCAGGACCGGCGCAGCCACCGGCCGCGGGCGTCCTGACCTGGCGGAGCTGCGCCACGGAGGAGCATCCGAAGCTCGAGTGCGCCGAGTTGCAGGTGCCGCTCGACCACGCGGAGCCCCGCGGCCGGCAGATCACGCTCGCTCTGTCACGGGTGCGGCACACCGCCAAGGCCTTCCAGGGACCGCTGCTGGTCAACCCGGGCGGACCGGGTGCGAGCGGGGTGAAACTGGCCGGGTTCGTGGCGGCCTCGCTGCCCGCCAAGGTCGCCGCGCAGTACGACGTGATCGGCTTCGACCCGCGCGGTGTGGGCGCCTCCAGGCCGGCGCTCGACTGCAAGCCGGGCCATTTCGCGCCCGTACGCCCCGACTCGGTGCCGCACGCGCAGACGGAGGAGGTCGCGAATCTGGCGCGGGCGGCGGCGTTCACGCAGGCATGCGCGGCCAAGTACGGGGATCTGCTGCCCCATATGAGCACCGTGAACGCGGCGAAGGACATGGACGCCATCCGGCGCGCGCTGGGCGCCCAGCAGATCTCCTACCTGGGATACTCCTACGGCACGTATCTGGGTGCCGTGTACGCCAAGTACTTCCCGAACCGGGTGCGGCGTGCGGTGCTCGACTCCGTGGTGAACCCGAGCGGTGTCTGGTACGACGACAACCTCGCCCAGGACCTCGGCTTCGACGCCCGCCACAAGGCCTTCGTCGCGTGGGTGGCCAAGCACGACAGGACGTACCGGCTGGGCACCGACCCGGCGAAGGTCGAGGCCGCGTGGTACACGATGCGCGAGGCACTGCGCCGGGAGCCGGCGGGCGGGAAGGTCGGCCCGGGCGAACTGGAGGACACGTTCATGCCGGGCGGCTACTACGACGGCTTCTGGCCGCACCTGGCCGAGGCGTTCGCGGCGTACGTGAATCACAAGGACGGGGGCCCGCTGGTGGAGGCGTACCAGAACTTCGGCGCGCCCGACAGCGAGCGCGACAACAGCTACTCCGTCTACACGGCGGTGCAGTGCCGCGACGCCGAGTGGCCCCGGGACTGGACTCTCTGGCGCAGGGACAACTGGACGATCCACGCCAAGGCACCGTTCTCCGCCTGGAACAACGTCTGGTACAACGCGCCGTGCGCCACCTGGCCCGTCCCGCCGCTCCACCCGACGGACGTGTCGAACGTCGCGCTCCCCCCGGTGCTCATCTTCCAGGCGACGGACGACGCGGCGACTCCCTACGAGGGCGGCGTCGCCCTCCACCACCGGCTGCACGGCTCCCGTCTGGTCGTCGAGGAGGGCGGCGGGAACCACGCGATCACGCTGGCCGGAAACAGATGCCTGGACCGCTATCTGACGGGCTATCTGGCCACCGGCAGGGTGCCCGCGTCGAGCACGGCCGGCGAGGCCGACGCGGTCTGCGCACGCACCCCTGAGCCGAAGCCCCTGAAGACCACGGCCCGCGCCGGCACGACGGACGAGGCCCGCGCGGGGGCGGCGCTGCACAGGGCCCTCGGTCACCGGAACCGACTGGACCGGAACTGACTGGACCGGAACTGACTGGCTCGCTGTCAGTGGCGTGAGCCAGGATGCAGGACATGACCTCGCACCCGCCTTCGAGGCTGCCTTCGCACCTCACCCGCGTCCACGCCCCTGACGGCGTCGCCCCCGGCACCGGCTACACCCATGTGGTGATGGGCACCGGCACGTTCATCGCGGTATCCGGCCAGATCGCCCTGGACGAGGACGGCAAGGTGGTCGGCGAGGGAGACCCCGCCGCCCAGGCCCACCAGGTCTTCGAGAACCTGCGCCGCTGCCTCGCCTCGGCGGGCGCCGGCTTCGAGGACGTGGTGAAGCTGACGTATTTCCTGACCGACATCGCCCACATAACCGCCGTCCGCGACGCCCGCGACGCCTTCATCGACCGCGACCGCCTTCCGGCGAGCTCCGCGGTGCAGGTCGCCTCGCTGGTCGATCCCCGGCTGCTGATGGAGATCGAGGCGTTCGCGGTGGTGCCCGGGGCGTGTGAGGCATGAGCATGCGGCTGAGGGACATGACCGACGCCGACTGCGAGGCGGTCGCGGCCGTCCGGGTCGCCGGATGGCGGCACGCATACGCGGGTCTGATGCCGCAGGCGTATCTCGACGCGATGAGCGAGGCGGAGGACGCCGAGCGCCGCCGGGACCGTCTCGCCGCCGCGGCCGGCAGTGGGATGGTCAATGTGGTCGCGGAGCAGGCCGGCGAGGTGGTCGGTTGGGGCTGCTACGGGCCGTACCGCGAAGAGGACGGCACGGCGAGCGGCGACGGCGAGGTGTATGCGCTCTACGTGCGGCCGGGGTGCATCGGCACCGGCGTGGGGCGGGCGCTGATGGCGGAGCTGCTGGCCCGGGCGGAAGCGGACGGCCGGCGCACACTCCTGCTGTGGGTGCTCAAGGAGAACGCACGGGCGCGCCGCTTCTACGAGAAGGCCGGGTTCGCACCCGACGGTGCCGAGGAGCCGTTCGAGGTGGGCGGGGTCGCGGTGGACGAGGTGCGCTATGTGAGGCGGTCTACGTGAGGCGGCTGAGCGCGGCGGAGGCGGCGGCGGACAGCCGGGGGTGAGCGAGGGCCGACTCCAGGACCGGGCGGGCGCGTTCGTCGGCGAGCGCGCCGAGGCCCTCGACACAGGCGAGGGCGACGCGCCAGTGGGGGTCGCCCGGTGCCAGCCGCCGCTCCAGGGTGGTGATCAGCGCCGGGGCCGATTCGGGGGCGCGGAGCCGGGCAAGGAGGCGGACCGGCAGGAGGGCGTAGGCGACCCGCAGCTCATTGGTGGCGAGGGCGGCCGCCGCGCGGGGCGTGCGAGGGTCACCGAGGCGGGTCAGGGCGTAGGAGGCGGAGACACAGCGCTCGGGGTCGCGGTGGTTGAGGAGCAGCACGAGCGACTCGAAGGCGCGGCGGTCCCCGGCGCAGCCGAGGCGGAAGGCGGCGATCTCCCGCGCCCATAAGGGGCGTTCGTACTCGGTGAGCACGAGGGCGAGTTCATCGAGGTCCGCGGTGACGGTCAGCCGGCGGTGCAGCTCCTCGTCCGCGGGACCGGTCAGGTCCGCTTCGGTACGCCGGGCGAGGTCGAGCAGATCCGCGTCCATGCCGGGAAGCGTAGAGGAGCAGGGCGGGCGGCACGCGGTGCAGATCACATCCGCACAGGGCTGGCGCGCTCATTACCCACCGGTTAACCTCATGTGAGCGGGCCACACCCGCACAGCTCTCGGCGGCCTGGTGACGCAGCCGCCGCGAGTGCTTGTCGGTTCGGCAGTTCTGTACGACGCGACTCCGGGACAGAGTCCGTCGCCCCCAGAGCGCGCATCGCCGCGCGCCTCACCGCGACACGCACCTCCGCGCATCTCCGCGCCCCTTGCGCACGCGCGCCCTCCCTCAGTCGTCACTCATTCCTGGAGTCCCGTGATGGACACCCCTCTCTCCACCATCGCCGTCGTCGGCCTCGGCACGATGGGCACCGGTATCGCCGAGGTCCTCGCCCGCGCCGGCCGTGAGGTCATCGGCATCGACATCAGCGACGCCGCCGCCCGCCACGCCGCCACCACCCTCGAAGCCGCCACCGCTCGCGCCGTCGAGCGCGAACGCATCACCGAGGAGGAGCGCCGGAACACCCTCGCGCGCTTCCGCACCTTCTCCGATCTGCAGGCGGCCGCGGACGCGGACCTCGTGATCGAGGTCGTGCCCGAGTCGTACGAGACGAAGCAGCAGGTCATCCGCGAGCTCGACACCATCGTCCGCCCGGACGCGATCATCGCCACCGGCACCAACGCGCTGTCCGTCACCCGCCTCGCCGCGGACTCGGCGCGCCCCGAGCGCGTGCTGGGCCTGCACTTCTTCAACCCGGCCCCGGCGATGAAGCTCGTCGAGGTGGTCTCCTGCGTGCTGACCGCCCCGCAGGCCGTGGAGGCGGTCACCGCGCTGGCCCGTGACCTGGGCAAGGAGCCCGTCGCGGTCGGCGACCGGCCCGGGTTCGTCGCGGACGGACTACTCTTCGGCTACCTCAACCAGGCCGCCGCCATGTACGAGGCGAAGTACGCCTCGCGCGAGGACATCGACGCCGCGATGAAGCTCGGCTGCGGCCTCCCCATGGGCCCGCTCGCACTGCTCGACCTGATCGGCATCGACACCGCCCGCACCGTCCTCGACGCCATGTACGCCGAATCCCGGGACCGGCTGCACGCCCCCGCCCCGATCCTCAAGCAGCTCAGCGAGGCGGGCCTGACCGGCCGCAAGTCGGGCCGCGGCTTCTACACGTACGAGGCGCCGGACAGCGGCACGGTGGTGCGCGACGCGCTGACGCCCCTGGAGGCCGCGCAGTCCGCCGGCGGCCGGCCGGTTCACGCGGTCGGTGTCGCCGGGTCGGGCACGATGGCGAGTGGCATCGCCGAGGTCTTCGCCAAGGCCGGCTACGACGTGGTCCTCGCCGCCCGCAGCCAGGAGAAGGCCGAGACGGCCAAGTCCCGTATCGCCAAGTCTCTTTCGCGCTCTGTCGACAAGGGCCGGATGACCGCCGAGGCCCGGGAGGAGACGCTGGCCCGGATCACCGCGGCCGGCTCGCTCGACTCCTTCGCCGAGGTCGACCTGGCCGTCGAGGCCGTCGCCGAGGACCTGGAGATCAAGCAGCAGCTGTTCGCCACCCTCGACAAGGTCTGCAAGCCGGGCGCGGTGCTCGCCACCACCACCTCCTCGCTGCCCGTCGTCGCCTGCGCCCGTGCCACCTCGCGCCCGCAGGACGTCATCGGCATGCACTTCTTCAACCCGGCCCCGGCGATGAAGCTCGTCGAGGTGGTCCGCACGGTCCTGACCGCCGACGATGTCCACGCCACCGTCCGCGAGGTCACCGCGAAGATCAGGAAGCACCCGGTGGACTGCGGCGACCGCGCCGGCTTCATCGTCAACGCGCTGCTGTTCCCGTACCTCAACAACGCGATCAAGATGGTCCAGGAGCACTACGCGTCCCTCGACGACATCGACGCCGCGATGAAGCTCGGCGGCGGCTACCCGATGGGCCCCTTCGAACTGCTCGACGTCGTCGGCCTCGACGTCTCGCTCGCCATCGAGAAGGTGCTCCACCGCGAGTTCCGCGACCCGGGCCTGGCCCCCGCACCGCTGCTCGAGCACCTGGTGGCCGCGGGCTGCCTCGGCCGCAAGACGGGGCGCGGCTTCCGCGAATATGCCCGGCGCTGAGCCGCAGGGGCCGTGGGGAGGGCTGCTCCGGTCTTCGGGCAGCCCTGCCCCGGAGGCGCACTCTCCTGCACAAATGCAGTACGTTCAGGTCATGCCCCAGCCCGCCAAGTCACCCCGTGCCACCGCCGCCTCCGAGGCCCCGGAGAGCGCCGCAGGCAGCCGCGCCGCCGCTCAACGGCTCAAGATGCGCCGGGAACTGGCCGCGGCGGCGATGGAACTGTTCGCGACCAAGGGGTACGAGGCGACGACCGTCGACGAGATCGCGGCGGCGGCCGGGGTCGCGCGCCGGACCTTCTTCCGGCACTTCCGTTCCAAGGAAGAGGCGATCTTCCCGGACCACGACGACACGCTGGTGCGCGCCGAGGCGGTGCTGAACGCCGCCCCCGCCCATGAGCACCCGCTCGACACCGTGTGCCGGGGCATCAAGGAAGTCATGAAGATGTACGCGTCCTCGCCCGCGGTGTCGGTCGAGCGCTACCGCCTCACCCGTGAGGTACCCACGCTGCGCGAGCGCGAGATCGCCTCGGTGGCCCGCTACGAGCGGCTGTTCACCCGCTATCTGCTGGGCCACTTCGACGAGCGCGACCACCACGACGGCAATGACGATCCGCTGCTCGCCGAGGTGGCGGCGTCCGCCGTCGTCACCGCGCACAACCACGTGCTGCGCCGCTGGCTCCGGGCGGGCGGCCAGGGCGACGTGGAGGCGCAGCTGGACCACGCCTTCGACATCGTCCGCGACACCTTCGGCACGGGCATCGGCGCCGGCCGCACCGCGACCGACCGGGGCCCTGCCGCCCAGGTGGAGTCGACCGGCGAGGTCCTGGTGGCAGTGGCCCGCACGGACGCGTCGCTGCCGGAGGTCATGCGCACGATCGAGCAGGCGCTCAGGAAGAGGTGACGCGGGGCGGCCCCACGGCTGCCCGCACAGACGAGCCACAAGGCTCCACATACGCCGCACGCGCTCATGGCCGCCCCTCCCAGGGGCGGCCATTGCCGTCTCCTCGCCCTCACTTCGATCGATCATCGCTCATCTGTGACGCCCAGATTGCATCTGAGTGAAATTCTTGGCACCCAGTGTCTTGCGGCCTGGCACGCGGTGCCATACGTTGATGTTGTCCGGGCGGCCGGCGTGCAGAGAAGACTCGTACGCCGGCTGTCCCCGCAAGCCTCCCGGCTCGCGCGCCCGGACGCCTGCGTCACAGGCAACCTCCCGCGCCCACAAAAGCGCTGCCACAGCACCACCCCCGCCGAACCGACGGCACCTCCGAAGCAGCACTCCCCGACGTTCCCCTCAGCGTTCCCCGAAATCGAACGCTCTTCGCCGGAGGCAACACCGTGAAGGAAATCCTGGACGCGATTCAGTCGCCGGACTCCACGTCCGCCGACTTCGCCGCACTGCCCCTCCCCGAGTCGTACCGTGCGGTGACCGTGCACAAGGACGAGACCGAGATGTTCTCGGGCCTGACGACGCGCGAGAAGGACCCGCGCAAGTCGCTCCACCTCGACGACGTGCCCATCCCCGAGCTCGGCCCCGGTGAGGCGCTCGTGGCGGTCATGGCCAGCTCGGTCAACTACAACTCCGTCTGGACCTCGATCTTCGAGCCGCTCTCGACCTTCGGCTTCCTTGAGCGCTACGGAAGGCTCTCCGAGCTCACCAAGCGCCACGACCTGCCGTACCACATCATCGGCTCCGACCTCGCCGGCGTCGTCCTGCGCACCGGCCCGGGCGTCAACGCCTGGCAGCCCGGTGACGAGGTCGTCGCACACTGCCTCTCCGTCGAGCTGGAGTCCTCGGACGGCCACAACGACACGATGCTCGACCCCGAGCAGCGCATCTGGGGCTTCGAGACCAACTTCGGCGGCCTGGCGGAGATCGCACTGGTCAAGTCGAACCAGCTGATGCCCAAGCCCCAGCACCTGAGCTGGGAGGAGGCGGCGGCACCGGGCCTGGTCAACTCCACCGCGTACCGCCAGCTGGTCTCCCGCAACGGCGCCGGGATGAAGCAGGGCGACAACGTCCTGATCTGGGGCGCGAGCGGTGGCCTCGGCTCGTACGCGACCCAGTTCGCCCTCGCCGGCGGCGCCAACCCCATCTGCGTCGTCTCCAGCGACCAGAAGGCCGACATCTGCCGCGCGATGGGCGCCGAGGCGATCATCGACCGCAACGCAGAGGGCTACAAGTTCTGGAAGGACGAGCACACCCAGGACCCGAAGGAGTGGAAGCGCTTCGGCAAGCGCATCCGCGAGCTCACCGGCGGTGAGGACGTCGACATCGTCTTCGAGCACCCGGGCCGTGAGACCTTCGGCGCGTCCGTCTACGTCACGCGCAAGGGCGGCACGATCGTGACCTGCGCGTCCACGTCGGGGTACAACCACGAGTACGACAACCGCTACCTGTGGATGTCCCTGAAGCGCATCATCGGCTCTCACTTCGCGAACTACCGCGAGGCCTGGGAGGCCAACCGTCTGGTCGCCAAGGGCAAGATCCACCCCACCCTGTCGAAGGTCTACTCCCTGGAGGAGACCGGCCAGGCCGCGTACGACGTGCACCGCAACCTCCACCAGGGCAAGGTCGGCGTGCTCGCGCTGGCGCCCCGCGAGGGACTGGGCGTGCGCGACGAGGAGATGCGCGCCAAGCACCTCGACGCCATCAACCGCTTCCGGAACATCTGAGTCAGAGGTCCACCAGATGACAGAGCGTCAGAAGGACCGGCCGTGGCTCATGCGCACGTACGCCGGTCACTCCACGGCAGAGGCGTCCAACGAGCTGTACCGGCGCAACCTCGCCAAGGGCCAGACCGGCCTCTCGGTCGCGTTCGACCTGCCGACACAGACCGGCTACGACCCCGACCACGTCCTCGCCCGCGGCGAGGTCGGCCGGGTCGGGGTCCCGGTCTCGCACCTCGGTGACATGCGCCGGCTGTTCCAGGACATCCCCCTGGAGCAGATGAACACCTCGATGACCATCAACGCAACGGCCATGTGGCTGCTGGCGCTCTACCAGGTGGTCGCGGAGGAGCAGGGCGCCGACATCACCAGGCTCCAGGGCACGACGCAGAACGACATCGTCAAGGAGTACCTGTCGCGCGGGACGCACGTCTTCCCGCCGGGTCCCTCGCTGCGTCTGACGACCGACATGATCACCTACACGGTGGCGCACATCCCCAAGTGGAACCCGATCAACATCTGCAGCTACCACCTGCAGGAGGCCGGGGCCACACCCGTCCAGGAGATCGCCTACGCGATGTCCACCGCGATAGCCGTCCTGGACGCGGTACGGGACTCCGGGCAGGTGCCCCAGGAGAAGTTCGGCGATGTCGTCGCCCGGATCTCCTTCTTCGTGAACGCGGGCGTCCGCTTCATCGAGGAGATGTGCAAGATGCGCGCCTTCGGCCGCATCTGGGACAAGGTCACGCGTGAGCGCTACGGCATCGAGAACGCCAAGCAACGCCGCTTCCGCTACGGCGTCCAGGTCAACTCGCTCGGCCTGACCGAGGCCCAGCCTGAGAACAACGTCCAGCGCATCGTCCTGGAGATGCTGGCCGTGACGCTGTCGAAGGACGCCCGCGCCCGCGCCGTACAGCTCCCGGCGTGGAACGAGGCGCTGGGTCTGCCCCGGCCCTGGGACCAGCAGTGGTCGCTGCGCATCCAGCAGGTCCTCGCGCACGAGTCCGACCTGCTGGAGTACGAGGACATCTTCGCGGGCTCGCATGTCATCGAGGCCAAGGTGGACGCCCTGGTCACGGAGTCGCTCGCCGAGATCGAGCGGATCCAGGAGATGGGCGGCGCGATGGCGGCCGTCGAGTCCGGGTATCTGAAGTCGCAGCTGGTGTCCTCGCACGCCGAGCGGCGGGCCCGGATCGAGGCCGGCGAAGAGAAGATCATCGGCGTCAACATCTTCGAGACCACCGAGCCCAACCCGCTCACCGCGGACCTCGACACCGCGATCATGACGGTCGACCCGGCGAACGAGGCCCGTGTCGTGGCCAAGCTCCACGAGTGGCGCGACAACCGCGACGAGGGCCGGGCCCAGGACGCCCTCGCGGCGCTGAAGGCCACGGCGGCCGGTGACGGCAATCTGATGGACGCCACCGTCGAGTGCGCCCGAGCGGGCGTCACCACCGGCGAGTGGGCCTGGGCGCTGCGGGACGTTTTCGGCGAGTTCCGCGCCCCCACGGGCGTCTCGTCCGCGCCGGTCGCGGTGACCGCCGAGGAGGGTACGCCGCTGGCGCTCGTACGCGAGAAGGTGGCCCGTACCGCCGACGAGCTCGGCTCCGGCCGGCTGCGGCTGCTGGTCGGCAAGCCCGGCCTGGACGGGCACTCCAACGGCGCCGAGCAGATCGCCGTGCGGGCCCGCGACGCGGGGTTCGAGGTGGTCTACCAGGGCATCCGGCTCACACCTGAGCAGATCGTCAATGCCGCGCTCGCGGAGGACGTGCACTGCGTGGGCCTGTCGATCCTGTCCGGCTCGCACGCCGAGCTGGTCCCTGACGTACTGTCGCGCCTGCGTGAGGCGGGCGCGTCCGACATCCCGGTGATCGTGGGCGGGATCATCCCGAACAGCGATGCCGAGGATCTGAAGCGTGCGGGTGTGGCCGCCGTCTTCACCCCGAAGGACTTCGGTATCACGGAGATCATCGGCCGTATCGTCGACGAGATCCGTACAGCGAACAAGCTCGACCCTCTGGAGGTCCCCGCATGACCACGCCCGTCAACCGGCTGCGCCCGCGCCGCTCCTGCCTCGCGGTCCCCGGTTCGAACCCGCGGTTCCTGGAGAAGGCCCAGGGCCTGCCGGCCGACCAGGTCTTCCTGGACCTGGAGGACGCGTGTGCGCCGCTCGCCAAGCCCGAGGCCCGGCACACGATCGTCAAGTTCCTCAACGAGGGCGACTGGACGGGCAAGACGCGCGTCGTGCGGGTCAACGACTGGACGACCCACTGGACGTACCGGGACGTCGTGACGGTCGTCGAGGGCGCGGGCCAGAACCTCGACTGCATCATGCTGCCGAAGGTGCAGGACGCCGAGCAGATCGTCGCCCTCGACCTGCTGCTGACCCAGATCGAGAAGACCATGGGCTTCGAGGTCGGCAAGATCGGTATCGAGGCGCAGATCGAGAACGCCAAGGGTCTGGTGAACGTCGACGCGATCGCGGCCGCCTCGCCGCGCGTCGAGACGATCATCTTCGGCCCGGCCGACTTCATGGCCTCCATCAACATGAAGTCGCTGGTCGTGGGCGAGCAGCCGCCCGGTTACCCGGCGGACGCGTACCACTACATCCTCATGCGCATCCTGATGGCGGCCCGTACGCACAACCTCCAGGCGATCGACGGCCCGTACCTGCAGATCCGCAACCAGGAGGGCTACCGCGCCGTCGCCCAGCGCGCCGCCGCCCTCGGCTTCGACGGCAAGTGGGTGCTTCACCCGGACCAGGTCGCCGCGGCCAACGAGATCTTCTCGCCCTCCCAGGAGGACTTCGACCACGCCGAGCTGATCCTGGACGCGTACGAGTACTACACGTCCGAGGCCGGCGGCAAGAAGGGCTCGGCGATGCTCGGCGACGAGATGATCGACGAGGCCAGCCGCAAGATGGCCCTGGTCATCTCCGGCAAGGGCCGCGCCGCCGGAATGACCCGTACCTCGAAGTTCGAAGCCCCGGAGGCCTGAGAATCATGCAGTTCGGACGCACGTACGAGGAGTTCGAGGTCGGGGCGGTCTACAAGCACTGGCCCGGGAAGACGGTCACGGAGTACGACGACCACCTCTTCTGTCTCCTGACGATGAACCACCACCCGCTCCACATGGACACGAACTATGCGGAGAAGACGACGGACTTCGGCAAGAACGTCGTCGTGGGCAACTACATCTACTCGCTGCTGCTCGGCATGTCCGTGCCGGACGTCTCGGGCAAGGCCATCGCCAATCTGGAGATCGAGTCGCTGCGGCACGTGGCGCCGACCTTCCACGGCGACACGATCTACGGCGAGACGACCGTGCTCGACAAGACCCCGTCGAAGTCGAAGAACGACCGAGGGATCGTCTACGTCGAGACCAAGGGCTACAAGCAGGACGGAACGCTCGTGTGCGTGTTCCGCCGCAAGGTGATGGTCCCCACCGAGACGTACATCAAGGAGCGCGGCGGCGAGCAGCCCGGCCGCCCGGAGCTGATCGAGCCCTCGAAGAAGGCGGAGAAGTAGTCATGGCCCGACTCGCCCAGACCGCTGGTCTGACCGACATCCAGCAGGAGATCCTGTCGACCGTCCGGGATTTCGTCGACAAGGAGATCATTCCGGTCGCGACGGAGCTGGAGCACCGTGACGAGTACCCGCAGCAGATCGTCGACGGCCTCAAGGAGCTCGGGCTCTTCGGCCTGATGATCCCCGAGGAGTACGGGGGCCTGGGCGAGTCCCTGCTCACGTACGCGCTGTGCGTCGAGGAGATCGCCCGTGGCTGGATGTCCGTCTCGGGCATCATCAACACGCACTTCATCGTGGCGTACATGCTGAAGCAGCACGGCACGCAGGAGCAGAAGGACTACTTCCTGCCCCGGATGGCGGCCGGCGAGGTGCGTGGCGCGTTCTCGATGTCCGAGCCGGGTCTCGGCTCGGATGTGTCGGCGATCACGTCGAAGGCGGTGAAGGACGGCGACGAGTACGTCCTGAACGGCCAGAAGATGTGGCTGACGAACGGCGGCACGTCGACTCTGGTCGCGGTTCTCGTCCGAAGTGACGAAGGACACCCCGAGGGCACCGCCCCGCACAAGTCGATGACGACCTTCCTGATCGAGAAGGAGCCCGGCTTCGGAGAGGTCCGGCCCGGCCTCACCATCCCCGGGAAGATCGACAAGATGGGCTACAAGGGCGTCGACACGACCGAGCTCATCATGGACGGACTGCGCATTCCGGCCAATCGGGTCCTCGGCGGCACCACCGGCCGAGGGTTTTACCAAATGATGGACGGAGTGGAGGTCGGCCGCGTGAATGTGGCGGCGCGTGGCTGTGGCGTCGCTCAGCGTGCGTTTGAACTGGGTGTCTCCTATGCCCAGCAGCGTCACACTTTCGGAAAGCCGATCGCGCAGCACCAGGCCATTCAGTTCAAGCTCGCCGAGATGGCTACCAAGGTCGAGGCCGCCCATGCCATGATGGTCAACGCAGCACGCAAAAAGGACTCCGGGGAACGAAATGACCTGGAGGCAGGGATGGCGAAGTACCTCGCCTCCGAGTACTGCAAGGAAGTCGTCGAGGACGCCTTCCGTATCCACGGCGGTTACGGCTTCTCCAAGGAGTACGAGATCGAGCGCCTCTACCGCGAGGCTCCGATGCTGTTGATCGGCGAAGGTACCGCCGAGATCCAGAAAATGATCATTGGTCGCCGGCTCCTCGAGGAGTACCGGTTCCAGGGCTGATCGTCACTTTTGAGTCGGTTTGGCCGCGAAGAAGATCACACCCTGTGATCGCCTTCCGGCCGCCGACTCGAGTTCTGGCTTGCCCAGTTGCGGCCCGCAACCGATAGCATCGCCGGAAAGCCGCCGTCCCCCTGTTGCCAGCGCGGCATCATCCGCTACGAAGGTCATCCATGCCCCACAGCCAAACCTCTGCACCACGCGGCCGTGTCCGCCTCGCGCGCGGAGCATCGCCGTGGCTTCTGCCGACCGTCGCGACCGCGGCCCTGAGCCTGGCGCGTGCGCGCCGGTCGAGGCGTGCCGCCGCCATCGCCGTGCCCACCACCGCGCTTGCGGCGGGCATGCTGTGGTTCTTCCGCGACCCCGAGCGCGAGATCGCCCAGGGCCGGGTCATCTCCCCGGCCGACGGTGTGGTGCAGAGCATCATGCCGTGGAAGGACGGGCGCACCCGCGTCGCCATCTTCATGAGCCCGCTGAACGTCCATGTCAACCGCGCTCCGCTCGCCGGCACGGTGACGTCCGTCGAGCACGTGCCCGGCGGATTCGTCCCGGCGTTCAACAAGGAGAGCGAGAACAACGAGCGCGTTGTCTGGCACTTCGACACCGAGCTCGGTGACATCGAGATGGTCCAGATCGCGGGCGCCGTCGCCCGTCGCATCGTTCCGTACATCCCGCAGGGCACCAAGGTCGAGCAGGGTGAGCGCATCGGCCTGATCCGATTCGGCTCGCGGGTCGACATCTACCTCCCCGCGGGTGTCGAGGTCGCTGTCGAGGTCGGCCAGGCCACGACTGCGGGGGTGACTCGCATTGACCGTGATTGATCCCGAGACAGAGGCGGGCTGGGTTCGGGATGCCGAAGGCTCCGAGTCCGCGTCCGTGTCCGGGGCCGCCGACGAAGCCGAGGAGATGCCCCTCTCCCTGCGGCTCTCGATAGCGGACACCCTCACGCTCGGTAACGCAACGTGCGGATTCATGGCGGTGTACTTCACCACCACCGGAATCCTGATTCCCCACCTTGTCGGCAGCGGCGAGAGCGGCATGGCGCGGCACTCCGCCGCGACCGCCGTGATCCTCATGCTCTGCGCGGCGATCTTCGACCTCTGCGACGGGCTCGTGGCGCGCAAGCTGCGCAGCTCGCCGATGGGCGCGGAGCTGGACAACCTGTCCGACCTGATCAGCTTCGGGCTGGCGCCGGCGTACTTCGTCCTCGTGTACGGAATGGTCGCCGACGACGCCCACCAGAAGGTCTCGGCGGTCGCCGCGATCGTGGTGCTGCTCGCGGTCGTGCTGCGACTGGCCAGATTCTCGTGCGTGACGATGAAGGACGGCATGTTCCAGGGCATGCCGAGCCCCTTCGGTGCGCTGACGGTCGTCTCGATCGTGCTCCTCGAGCTGCCGTTCATCCCGACGCTGCTGGCGATCATCGGCACGGCCTGGCTGATGGTGAGCCGGGTCGAGTACCCGAAGCCGCGGGGTGTCCTCGCGGTGGCGATGCTCGGCTGGATCGTGTCCGCGATGGGTCTGCTGGCGGCCTGGGCGTTCGACGCGCCGGGCGGTCAGCTGCTGCTCCAGACCGGCTGCGCGCTGCAGATCGTGCTCGCGGCGACGATCCCGCTGTTCGCGACGGCGCGGCGGGTCAACACGTTCCGGGACAACCGGCGTGAGGCGCGGGCTTCGGCGCAGCTGCCGTAGCCGTTTTCGTACGACGACGAAGGGCCCGGGTGCACGGCACCCGGGCCCTTCGTCGTGCTCGACCGCCACTGTGCTGCTCACGGCCCGGAGGAGGCGTGGCGCGCCGAGTGGCCTCGTGGGCGCATCGCGCTCCACCCGGTCCAGCAGCGCGCTCCGCCAGGCCGCGAACTTCGTCCGCCGCGGCGGGCAGACCCGACGGAGAGGACCCCTCGCGCCGTGCAGGTCCGACCAAGAACGGAACACCGGCGAAACGGCCGGGGGACGGTCGGGTGGAGCAGGTTGTGGGCGGACGTCGCAGCCTCATTCCAGATGCATACTGCATACAGTATGGTGCTCCCACAAGCTCCGGGCAGCTCTGTGGGAGGGAACAGCCGTGTCCGACACCTCGACGACCGAGCGCACCGCCGTACGACGCCTCGCCATCGCCTGGGCCGGCAAGGCCCCGTCACGCGCGGCGAAGTCCGCCATCTCGATCGCCACCCTGGGCAGCGTGGTGGCGCTGGTCCTTCTGGTCGCGATCGGCGCGGCACTCGACCAGACGGTGCTCATCCCGCCGCTGGCCGCCAGCGCGGCCCTCGTCTTCGCCGCCCCGGCGCTGCCGCTCGCCCAGCCCCGCAGCGTCGTCGGCGGCCAGCTCATCTCCACCGTCGTCGGTTTCATCGCCCTTGCGGTGGGCGGCA
The DNA here is from genome assembly GCF_053597075.1 of Streptomyces sp. NPDC001514. NCBI lineage: Bacteria > Bacillati > Actinomycetota > Actinomycetes > Kitasatosporales > Streptomycetaceae > Streptomyces > Streptomyces sp. NPDC001514. The sequence continues at coordinate 302,125 of NZ_JBSFHO010000003.1, read as the reverse complement.
GTTCACTGTGGACCGCTGCGGTGGCCGGCGGTCTCGCCATCGGCGTGATGGGGCTGGCCCGTGCGCCGCACTCACCCGCCGCCGCGACGTCGGTCATCGTGGTGCTCACCGAGCCCGCTCCAGCGAGCTTCCTGCTGCTTCTGCTGCTGGCCACGGCGATCATCGTCGCCATGGGCATCGTCGCGGGGCGCAGCGGGAAGACGCCCCGGTATCCCAGCTACTGGTGGTAGGGACACGCGCGTGCCCCCGCCGGACGGTTTCCGGCGGGGGCACGCGGCCGCTGGGTCCAGGGCCGAGGGTCAGCCTCCGGCGAGGAAGTCCCGTGCGATGTTCTCCGCGACGCGCTCCAGCAGCGGACCCGCCTGCGCCATGCAGACCGCGGGGTCCGGCTCCAGGTCCAGGAGGGCGTACGCGCGACGGATGCCGGCCTTGCCGAGGGCCTCGGGCGGAAGCGCGAGGCGGCCGCAGACCGCGACGACGTCCTTGCCCTCCGCGCGGGCGGCCGCGGCTACGCCCGCCGGGGCCTTGCCGTGGAGCGTCTGTTCGTCCAGGGAGCCCTCGCCGGTGATGACGAGCGTCGCCCGGGACAGCGCCGGGGCGAAGCCCAGGATGTCGAGCATCACCTCGATACCGGGGCGGAAGCTCGCGCCGAGCGCGACCAGCGCGCCGTAGCCGATGCCACCTGCCGCGCCCGCGCCGGGCAGCCCGGCCTGTTCGGGGCCGAGGACGGAGGCGTAGTGGGCGAGCGCGGCGTCCAGCGCGGCGACGTCCTCCGGCGACGCACCCTTCTGCGGGCCGAAGACGGCGGGTGCCCCCTTCGGTCCGGTCAGCGGGTTGTCCACGTCGCTGGCGAGGACCAGGTCGACGTCCTTGAAACGGGCGTCGAGGCCGGACAGGTCCGCGGAGGCCACGTCGATCAGCGCGCCGCCGCCGGGGCCGACGGGCTTGCCGTCCGCGTCCAGGAAGCGCGCACCCAGCGCGGCCAGCATCCCGGCCCCGCCGTCCGTCGTCGCGCTGCCCCCGACGCCGAAGACGATCGTCCGCGCCCCCGCGTCCAGCGCGGCACTCAGCAGCTCGCCGGAGCCGTATGTCGTCGCCGTGAGAGGAGCGAAGGCCCCCTCGGGGAGATGCTGGAGGCCGGACGCCTCCGCCATCTCCACCACGGCCGTGGTGTCGTGCAGCGCGAAGGCGGCCGTCACGGGCTCGCCGGTCGGTCCCGTCACCCGCACCTCACGGCGCTCGAACCCCGCGGCGACCGCCGCAGCGACCGTGCCGTCTCCGCCGTCGGCGACGGGCAGGGTCTCCACTGGAAGCCCCGGGACGACCCGCCGCAGCCCTGCCGTCACCCGCTCCGCGACCTGCACGGCCGTGAGCGAGCCCTTGAACTTGTCCGCCGCGACGAGCACTCGCGCGGCAGTAACTGCTCCGTCCGTCACCTTGCTATCCCTTGCTTTCGAACAGGCAGTCGCGCCGCCCCGACCCTATCCGCACCCCGAGACGGCGTGCCACCCCCTGATAACGCCGTATGTCGCACCATAGTGGGCCGCCATGAGCACGGAACGTACGGATCTGATCGATCAACCCGCGCCGCCTGCTCCCTCGGCGGCGGCCGGGACTCGTTCGACCGCACCTCGCCTCGTCCAAGGAGCTCCGGCAATGAGGACAGAAGCTGACCTATTCCATCTCTACCGTCGTACCCGACAAGGGGACCCGGCGACGGGACCCGCAAAGGAAAGAGAGCAGACCATGCTGCGAGGGCTCACCACCGTCAGCTTCTGGGCCGCCGACCTGGACGCGGCGCGGGACTGGTACACGAAGCTGCTGGGCATCCCCCCGTACTTCGTCAAACCCGGCTACATCGAGTTCCGCATCGGCGACTACCAGCACGAGCTGGGCATCATCGACAGCCGCTACGCCCCCGCCGGGCATGCGTCCGACGTCGGCGGCGCCGTCGTCTACTGGCACGTCGACGACGTGACGGAGACGTTCGAGCGGCTGCTCTCCATGGGGGCTAAGGAGCACGAGGCGCCGAAGGCCCGCGGCGACGCGGGTTTCGTCACCGCGTCCGTCGTCGACCCCTTCGGAAACATCCTGGGGATCATGTACAACCCGCATTACCTGGAGGTGCTGCGGACGAATCTCCCCGATTCCTGAGCCGGAACCGGGTACACCCGAACCATGACGCCTCAAGGCACGCGGACGGCCGACCGGATCCTCGGCGGCTGGCTGGGCCGGATCGCCGGCAACATGCTCGGGAAGCCCGTCGAACGCGGGGACTACTGGACGCGCGACCGCATCGACCGGTACCTCCGGCTGACCGACGCGCTCCCGCTCACCGACTACCTCCCCGAGCCCCCACCGGGCGAGCCCGAAGCGGAGTTCGAGCTGCGCCCGGAGTGGCGGCAATGCGTCCGCGGCCGGATCCACGGCAGTTGCCGTGACGACGACGTGGACTACGCAATCCTCGGACTGCACCTCCTCGAGACCCATGGCTTCGACTTCACCACGGAACAGGTCGGCGAGCTGTGGCTCCTGAGGCTCCCGTATCTGCAGACGTTCACCGCGGAGCGGGCGGCGTACCGCAATCTCACGGCCGGTCTGAAACCGCCGCTGACAGCCACGTACGACAACCCGTACCAGGAGTGGATCGGCGCCCTGATCCGCGCCGACATCTTCGGCTGGACCTCCCCCGGCGACCCCCACCGCGCCGCGTCGCTCGCCCGCCGGGACGCGGTGCTGTCCCACACCGGCAACGGCGTCTACGGGGCGATGTGGGCGGCCGCGATGGTCGCGGCGGCGTTCACGGCCGCCGACGCGCGCGAGGCGATCGAGACGGCACTCGACCGCATCCCGGCGAGCAGCCGCCTCGCGCGCACGGTCCGCCGCACGACGGCCCTGTACGACAGCGGGCTGCCCTGGTCCGACACCCTCACCGCGCTGGACGAGGAGACCGGGCGGCTCGGCTGGATCCACACCGTCCCCAACGCAGCGGTCATCACGGCCGGACTGCTGTACGGCGCCGGGGACTTCACCACCACCATCGCCCTCACGGTCCGGGGCGGCCTCGACACGGACTCCAACGGCGCCACGGCAGGCTCGGTCGCCGGGGTGCTCGCGGGCGCGTCCGGCATCCCGACCCAGTGGACCCGGCCGCTGGAGGACCGCGTACGCAGCGCGGTGTTCGGCTTCGACGGCGCGAGGATCGGCGAACTGGCAGACCGCACGGCCCGGTTGGCGTCCACCTGACACGGCATCCCGGGCCGGGCCGACAGGCCACTAGGCTGCACCGGTGACCACCTCGGACTACGCCACGTACATCGCCGGCCTCCCCCGTGTCCTCTCCGGCGCCGCCACGCTCTTCCGTGACGCGGAGGACCGGGTGCTGCTCGTCGAGCCCAACTACCGCAAGGGCTGGGCCCTCCCGGGCGGCACGATCGAGTCCGACGCCGGCGAGACCCCACGCGAGGCCGCCCGCCGCGAGACCCTCGAAGAGATCGGTCTGGACGTCGCGCCGGGCCGACTGCTCGCGGTCGACTGGGTACGGGGTGCGGAGCGCCCGCCGATCGTGGCGTACATCTACGACGGAGGGGTGCTCGGCGGCGAGGACTTCAGGGTGATACGGCTGCAGGAGGAGGAGCTGATCTCCTGGAAGCTGGTGTCCCGCGACGAGATCACGACGTATCTCCTCGGCACCTTGGGCTCGCGGGTCCTGGCTGCCCTCGACGCGCTCGCGGGGGGTACGGGGCCGGTGGAGCTGGTGGACGGGCGTCCGGCGGGCTGACGGCGGCGGCGCGGGCCAGCTCGGGCCCGGACCGGGCGGGCGGGTGCGGCCGGACCGGGCGGGCCGGGTAATCCTGTCGCCGTCGTGTCACCGCGCTGCGTACGCTCGCGGCATGACTCTCCTCGCGATCCTCAGCGGCGCCGGGATCTCCACCGAGCAGAGCATTGGCGGAAGTAACCCCACGGCATGACCGATGACTTGGTACAGCGAGCCCACTGGGGTGACCTAGGGCCTGTCCCGTGATCATGTGACGGAACGGTCAGTCCCCAGGGCGGGGGTGGGCACGGGGCCGGAGAACAGCTGCGAACGGCGCGGGTGTTAGCTTCATTCCCGTGGTGGAACACCAGGACGAGACCAGGGCGGCCTACGACGGGATCGTCGAACTGTATGCGTCGATGTTCGCTGATCGGCTGGAGACACAGCCGTTCGCGCGGTCCATGGTCGACATCTTCGCCGAGCTGGTGCGCGGGACGGGGAACCTGCGGGCGGCCGACGTCGGGTGCGGGCCGGGACACCTGACGGCCATGCTGCACGACCTGGGGCTGGACGCCTTTGGGCTCGACCTCTCCCCGGCCATGGTCGACCACGCCCGGCGGGCCCATCCGGCGCTGCGGTTCGACGAGGCGCGGATGGAGGCCCTGCCAGTCGAGGACTGCGCGCTCGGCGGCGTGCTGGCCCACTACTCGATGATCCATACCCCGCCTGGGGAATTGCCCGCGCTGCTCGCCGAGCAGGTGCGTGTTCTGGCACCAGGGGGCCTGCTCCTGGTCTCGTTCTTCGCGACCGACGGACCGGAGCCGGTCCGCTTCGACCACAAGGTGACGCCCGCCTATTGCTGGCCGGTAGACCGGTTCGCCGAGTTGCTGGCCGGGGCCGGGCTCTTCACGCTCGCAAGGCTGCTCCACGACCCGGCCTCCGAGCGGGGCTTCCTCGACGCCCACTTGCTGGCCCGCCGCCAATAGAGCGTGCCCGTGGTCTTTGGGGGGGTTGGTGTAGATCATCCTTGTGGATGAAGATCGTCTGAGGCCCGGTCAGCGTCGATCCACGGTGGTGCGCGCTCACCAGCACGCCGCCGGGGCGCGTCACTCCTGGCGGCCGGCAGTCCTTCAAAGGGGACGGGTACAAGCCTGCGCGTTCCACCATGCGATGCTCCAGGCCGGACTCCACGTCGCCCCGTGCGACCTTCGGCGGGCAGCGGCCGATGCGACCCTGGGCGACGGAGCGCCGAAGCTGCGCGTCTCCAAGCACGTCGCACTGTTGAAAGTGACGTCGGACAAGCCTTTGCTACCGATCCGCGAGGACTACGACCGCGAGATCGCCACCCTGCTGAAGCGCAGGTTCGTAGGCTAGTTGGCCCCCGCGCGGCCCGCCGCCCCGGGAGCGGCGGGCCGGCGCCTCGAAAGGCGCTGTCGCGAGGTAAGCGGAACCTACACTTCCGCCAGCCGAAACGGAAGACCCCTTCCCTATTGACCCCTCAACATGCTCAGACGCACCCTGAACCCCACGCGCCGCAAGGGAGCACAGCATGAGCCGAGCCACCGACACACACCGCATCGTCGAGTACTGGACGGACAAGGACACCCACGTGATCTTTCCCGTCGAACGAAGCGAAGAAGTTGACCGCATGAGCGACGGGCAGCTGATCTCGAAGTACGGGGACCCCGAAGACGGGACAGTCACGCGCATCGTCCAGTAGGTAGGTCACTCCACCGCGGGCCACACCTCAGGCCCGCCACCATGCCACTCAATCAACGGCGACATGGCCACATCCAGCTCGTCCGCGTCCTCCAGGCCGGCACGCTGCAGGAACACGGTCAGCTCATGCAGGCTGTAGGCCTTACCGAGGGACTCGTCGTCGACCTGGACATGCCGACCGCCGCCCTCACCGGGCGGGGACACGATCACTCGACGTTCGGCCATGGGACCAGCCTCGCCCGCGGAACGTTCCCGCGCACGCGGGAGAGCTCTGTCAGTGGCCGGCGCTACCGTGAGACCGCTGCCCGCCACACTCGGAGGGGCAGTACCTAGCACCGTTGATGCCCCAACTCGGCGGTAGGTTCGCGTCGCGAAACGCGAGCAGGGAATTCTGCAGCACGTCATCAACTGGTCGCTGCAACTAACCAGCCCACCCCCAGATAGAGCTGCGTCCGACGACGGCGCAGCGATGTGTCGTCGTCGGACGCTACTGGGTCGGCCACCCGGATTTGGTCGCCTCGGTCGACTGCGCGACTCCGCCTCCGGGAGTGCTGGACATCCCACTGCCGGAAGACGGACACGATGGAGACGGGCGCACCCTGATATCCGTTCGCCCCAAGCGGGTGGGCGTCCTACTCTCGGCCCATGAACAGGCCCCTCGTCACCATCCTCAGTGGAGCAGGTATCTCTACCGATTCCGGGATCCCTGATTATCGCGGCCCCAACGGGCTATGGCGACGGGATCCCGAGGCCGAGAAGCTCGTGACGTACGAGTACTACATGGGCGATCCGGACATCCGGCGCAGGTCGTGGCAGATGCGGCGTAAGAACCGGACGCTGAAAGCCGAGCCGAACGCCGCGCACCGGGCCGTCGCCGAGCTGGAGCGTGCCGGAGTGCCCGTGCGGGTCATCACGCAGAACGTGGACGGACTGCACCAGCTCGCCGGCATGCCCGCGCGCAAGGTGCTCGAACTGCACGGCACCGCGCGCAGCATCGTGTGTACGAAGTGCCACGCCAAGGCTCCGATGGAGGACGCTCTCGCCCGGGTCGAGGCCGGCGAGGAAGATCCGCCGTGCTTGGAGTGCGGCGGCATCCTCAAGTCGGCGACGGTCATGTTCGGGGAGCGCCTCGACCCCGTCGTGCTCGGTGAGGCGATGGGCATCGCGAAGGCCAGCGAGGTCTTCATCGCGGTCGGCTCGAGCCTGCAGGTGCAGCCTGCCGCGTCGCTGGCGGGGATCGCCGCGGACAGCGGCGCGCGGCTGATCGTCGTGAACGCCGAGCCGACACCGTACGACGACCGCGCGGCGGAAGTCATCCGCGAGCCGATCGGCACGGCATTGCCTGCGCTGCTGCACCGAATCTCGGGGACCGCCTAGCCCCGACCCCGGCACACCGGCGCGCCGACACCGCGCGGTGGGCCCGCGTGTCCGTCCTCAAACGCCGGACAGGCTGGAGATGCGCCGGCACCGGCGACCGGGCTGCGAAAGAGCCACGCCCGCAATGGAGGCGGAGGTCCCCTTCCCCGCGCCCGAAGGGCGCGGGGGACGGTCTGGGGCAGGCCCCCGGAACCCCGCCTCGCTTGCGTTCCGCCGCGCCCGAAGGGCGTAGGGGGGAGCGCGGGGCGCAGCCCCGCGGGGCCCTGGCACAGCCCCGGAACGGGGGCTGGGGCGGAGCCCCGGTTCGGGAAGGGGCGGGGTGGGGAGCATCACCACTCACGGGCTAGAAGAGCACATCGCCCGCCGCCCCGCTCTCGAACGCCAGCAACCGCTGCTTGCGGTCCAGCCCGCCCCCGTACCCCGTCAGGCTCCCCGTGGAGCCGATCACCCGGTGGCACGGCACGATGATCCCGACCGGGTTCTTACCGTTCGCGAGCCCGACCGCGCGGGACGCGCCCGGGTTGCCGAGGGCGTCGGCGAGATCGCTGTAGGTGCGGGTCTCGCCGTACGGGATCAGGCACAGCTGTTCCCAGACGCTGCGCTGGAACGGCGTGCCCTCCAGGTGGAGCGGCAGGTCGAAGTCCTTCAACTCGCCCGCGAAATAGGCGTCGAGCTGGCGGATCGCCTCCACGAAGGGGCGCGGGTCGGCCTCGCCGAAGGTCTCCTCGGCGGGGCGGTGGCGCTGCCCGTCCATGTAGAGGCCGCTCAGGACGGAGTCGGTGGCGACGAGGGTGAGCGGGCCGTACGGGCTGTCGACGACGGTGTGGGCTCTGGTCCTGGTCATGATCTTCGTCCTGGTCATGGTCCTCAGACGGGCAGGCGGTTGATGGGGTGATCGCCGGTGGCCCAGAGGTACTGGACGGCATACGCGCGCCAGGGCCGCCAGGCCGCCGCGCGGGCCGTGAGCGCCGCCGGGGTGGCGGGCAGGCCGAGGTCCGCTGCGGCGCGGCGGATCCCGAGGTCGGTGGGGAGGAACGCGTCGGGGTCGCCGAGCGCGCGCATCGCGATGACCTCGACGGTCCAGGGGCCGAAGCCGGGCAGCTCGGTGAGCCGCGCGCGGGCCTCGTCCCAGTCGCTGTCGGCGCCGAGCCGCAGGCTGCCGTCGGCGAGGGCGCCGAACAGCGTGGTCAGCGTGGTGCGGCGGCTGCGCGGGAAGGCGAGGGTCTCCGGGTCGAGCCCGGCCAGTGCTTCCGGGGTCGGGAAGAGGTGTGTGAGCCCACCCTCGGGGTCGTCGACCGGTGTGCCGTGGGCGGTGACGAGCCGGGCCGCGTGGGTGCGGGCCGCCGCGGTGGAGACCTGCTGGCCGAGGACGGCCCGTACCGCGAATTCCGCAGCGTCCACGGTGCGCGGCACCCGCCTGCCCGGCGCCTTGTCGACCAGTGGCGCGAGCAGCGGGTCGGCACGCAGCTGGTCGTCGACGGCGACGGGGTCGGCGTCGAGGTCGAGCATGCGGCGGCAACGGCTGATGGCGATCGTGAGGTCGCGGGGATCAGTGAGGGAGAGCCGGCAGGCGATGTGGTCGGGGCGGGGGGCGAGGGACACGATGCCGTGGCCGTGCGGCAGCGCGAGGGTGCGGCGGTACGCACCGTCCCGCCACTCCTCCACGCCGGGCACCGCGGTCGCGGCGAGATGCCCGAAGAGGTTGTCGGGGTTGAGGGGCGCGCGGAACGGGAAACGCAGGGCGAGCACCCCGGGGGTCCCCGCCCCGGGTTTCGTTCCGCGCCGGGCGGCGGTGCGCGTGCGCAGCTCGCTCGGGGAGAGTGCGAAGACCTCGCGGACGGTGTCGTTGAAGGTGCGGATGGACGAGAAGCCCGCGGCGAAGGCGACCTCGGCCATGGGCAGGTCCGTCGTCTCGATGAGCAGCCGGGCAGTCTCGGCGCGCTGTGCGCGGGCCAGGGCGAGCGGCCCGGCCCCGACCTCGGCGAGCAGCTGGCGTTCGATCTGCCGGGCGGAGTAGCCGAGCCGTGCGGCCAGCCCGGGGACTCCTTCGCGGTCGACGACCCCGTCCTGGATGAGCCGCATGGCGCGGGCGACGGCATCGGCCCGGGCGTTCCACTCCGGCGAGCCGGGGCTGGTGTCGGGCCGGCAGCGCTTGCACGCCCGGAAGCCTGCCTGCTGACAGGCGGCCGCGCTGGGGTAGAACGTCATGTTCTCGGCCTTGGGCGGTACGACGGGGCAGCTGGGACGGCAGTAGATCCCGGTCGTCAGGACCGCGGTGAAGAACCAGCCGTCGAAGCGGGCGTCCTTGGACCGGACGGCCCGTACGCAGCGCTCGGTGTCGGTGTGCATGGCGGGATGCATGGCTCAAGGATCGGGCACCCCGGCGCCTACTCGCTGGCGAAAAAACGACATCAACCTTCCGCTGCCAGTACTGCACCGCGGCCCGGCGGCCCCGGCCTCGACAGTCGGCGCCCCCGTCCCCTCCCCCGACGTGCGAGCCCTGGAACCACCCGCAGGGCCCGCACGTCGAAGCACCATGACCTGGACTGCCGGCCGGATGGCCATCGTGCTCACGCTGGCTGTCGGCGCACTCACGGGCTGTGCCGGGGCCGGTGACGGAGGCGCCGCCGTGGTCCGGCGGGACGCCGCGGCGTCCGGCCGGGAGATGCCCTTCGACCTCTACACGCACTGCGGCATCGATGAGGCCCGCATCGGCTCGACGTACTTCGAAGCGGAGACCCCGCTCTCCGACGGAGCGGGAAACCCGCCCGAAGGCTGGGACAACCCCACCCAGCACGGCACGATGACCCTGAAGTCCGCGACGGAAGCCGTCTTCACCGACGACGCGGGGCACGAGGTGACGTTCCGCGCCCGACCGGGTGCGACGGCCTTCAAGCTCATCTGCAGGTAGTACGCCGGACAGGCCAGGCGGACCTCACCGGCCTCACTCCTCGGGGCTACGGGCCCGCGCGCCTGCCCTGGTCCGGCCCGTCGACTGGGCCCGCTGCGGATGACGCCGTAGGTACTCGCTCTCCAGCGCCTCCATACGGGCGGTGTGCGTTCTCAGCGCGTCGTCGGACCCGAACAGCAGGGTTTCGTGGCGCGTGCGATGGATCGCCTCCAGCTCCTTGAGCAGCAGTCCTTCGTCCAGCTGCTCCGGCGCCACTCCGCGGTCCTTCTCGGTCATGGCTCACACCTCCGGGTCAGGGCATCCTGGCGTCGGGGCTCCGCTGCCGGAATACCGCAATACCAGTATCGAGGGGACACGCACCGGGGCGCGCGGCCCAGGTCCAGGTCGGATCAGGCAGTTTGCGCGGCGAACGCCTCGTACGCCCGCTCGTCGAAGAGGACGAAGCGGACCTCCTCCACCGATGTCTCCGCATCCCGCACTGTCTCGACGGCGATGCGGGCGGCGTCGTCCATGGGCCAGCGGTAGACGCCGGTGGAGATGGCCGGGAAGGCGACCGTCCGGGCGTCGAGCTCGTCGGCGACGCGCAGTGACTCGCGGTAACACGAGGCGAGCAGGGCGGAGCGGTCCTCGGTCGCGCTGTGGACGGGGCCCACGGTGTGGACGACCCAGCGGGCCGGCAGGTTCCCGGCGGTGGTGGCGACGGCCTGGCCGGTCGGCAGGCCCTTGCCGTAGTGCGAGGCCCGCAGTTTCCGGCACTCGTCGAGGATCTCGGGCCCGCCGCGGCGGTGGATCGCGCCGTCGACACCGCCGCCGCCGAGGAGCGAGGAGTTCGCGGCGTTGACGATGACGTCGACGTGCTGCTCGGTGATGTCGCCTTGGACGAGTGTGATGGCAGGGCGCGTGCTCATGCGCCCCATCATCGCGCTCGTCACGCTGATCGCGCTGATCGCATCGCGCTGATCGCGTTCAGCGCCCGCGGAGGTGCCGCCACACCGCCTTCGCGGCGTTGTGCCCGGACATTCCGTGCACGCCCGGGCCGGGCGGGGTCGCCGAGGAGCAGAGGAAGACCGCCGGGTGCGGGGTCGAGTAGGGGAAGAGGGAGAGCTTGGGGCGCAGCAGCAGCTGGAGTCCGCTCGCGGCGCCGCAGGCGATGTCCCCGCCCACGTAGTTGGCGTTGCGCGCGGCCAGTTCGGGCGGGCCGGCCGTGGCGCGGGCGAGAACGCGGTCACGGAAGCCGGGTGCGAAGCGCTCGATCTGGCGCTCGATCGCGTCGGTGAGGTCGCCCTCCCAGCGGTGGGGCACATGGCCGTACGCCCAGAAGACGTGCTTGCCCTCGGGGGCGCGGGAAGGGTCGACGAGGCTGGGCTGGGCGGTGATCAGGAACGGCGTCCCGGGAGCGCGGCCGCCTGAGGCCTGCCGGAGAGCGGCGCCGATCTCGCGGCTGCTGGGGCCGATCTGGACGGTGCCGGCGCGGCGGGGCTCCTCGGCGGTCCAGGGGACAGGGCCGTCCAGGGCGTAGTCGATCTTGAAGACGCCCGCCCCGTACCGGTAGCCGTCGTAGACCCGGCCGAGGCCCGCGATCCGGGCGAGGGCGGTCGGGGAGGTGTCGAAGACATAGGCGCGGGCGGGCGGCAGATCGTCGAGGCGCTTGATCTCGGTGCCGGTGTGGATCGTGCCGCCCAGGTCCCGTACGTACGCGGCGAGGGCGTCGGAGATCGACTGCGAGCCGCCCCGGGGCATCGGCCAGCCCCCGGCGTGCGCGGCGAGCGCGAAGACGAGCCCGACGGCTCCGGTGCCGATGCCGCTCAGCGGGGCCATGACATGGGCGACGAGCCCGGCGAACAGGGCGCGGGCGCGGTCGTCGCGGAAGCGGCGGAGCAGCCAGGTGGACGGCGGCAGGCCGGTGAGACCGAAGCGGGCGAGGGTGACGGGGTCGCGGGGCAGCGCCGTGAGCGGCAGGGACATGAAGTCCCGCGCGAGGGTGTCCCACTTGCCGAGGTACGGGGTGACGAGGCGGCGGTACGCACCCGCGTCACGGGGCCCGAAGGAGGCGGCGGTCTCCGCCGCCGAGCGGGACAGCACGGCGGCGGTGCCGTCGTCGAAGGGGTGCGCCATGGGAAGCGGGGGGTGCAGCCACTCCAGCCCGTAGCGCGCGAGCGGCATGGCCTTGAAGGCGGGCGAGCCCGCGCCCAGCGGGTGCACGGCGGAGCAGGGATCGTGGCGGAAGCCGGGGAGGGTGAGCTCCTCGGTCCTGGCGCCGCCGCCGACGGTGTCCAGGGCCTCGAACACGGCGACCGAGAAGCCCCTGCGGGCCAACTCGGCAGCCGCGGTCAGCCCGTTGGGTCCCGCCCCCACGACGACGGCATCGAGCATCGACGTCACCTTCGGACTCCTTCGTCAGCCGATGGCCAAGGGATCCAGGATATTCGTCGGCACGGACAGCGCTGTCGGGGGTAGCGTCCGTTGCCATGAACGACCTGGTCGAAGCGATGGCTGCGCGGCTCGTGGAGGTACGGGGCGTGCGCGCCGTCGCACTCGGCGGCAGCCGGGCGCGCGGGGCGCACCGGCCGGACTCCGACTGGGATCTGGGCGTCTACTACCGGGGTTCGTTGGACGTGGCGGGGCTGGCCACGCTGGCCGGCGAGCTGACCGGCTCACCGGTGGAGGTGGCTGGGCCGGGCGGGTGGGGCCCGTGGGTGAACGGCGGAGCGTGGCTGTCCGTGGACGGGGTCCAGGTGGACTGGATCCTCCGCGACCTGGACCGCGTGGAAAGCGTCTGGGCGGACTGCGGGGCGGGTCACTACGAGGTGGGCGTCCAGGCCGGCCACCCTCTGGGCTTCTGGTCTCCCGCGTACGCCGGCGAGGTCGCCCTGTGCCGGGTCCTCGCCGACCCGTCGGGCGAGCTGACCGCCCTGCGGGCGCAGACGGCGACGTACCCGGAGCCGCTGCGGAAGGCGCTGGTCGAGGCGGCCTGGGAGGCGGATTTCTCGGTGGCGGCTGCGGCGAAGTCCGTGGGCACAGGCGTGGAGCCCGGGGATGCGCTGCACGCCTCGCTGTGCCTCTCCCGCGCCTTCGGCGTCCTCACGCAGTCGCTGCACGCCCACCACCGCGTGTGGCTCCTCAACGAAAAGGGCGCCCTCGCGGCCGCGGCCTCCCTCCCGTCCGCCCCGCCGGACTTCGCGACCCGCGTGACGGCGGCGCTGCGCACCCTGAACGCGGACGCGGTCGCCACGGCGGCAGCCCTGGTCAGGGAGACAAGGGCGAGCCTGGCCTGACGGAGGCACTCCCGGCCCTGGTCCGGGGCACGGGGCACCCCCGGGCCGGTCGGCGCGGGGCCCTCCGGGCGAGTCGGCGCGGGCCCCTCGGGCCTGTGGCGCGTGCCCCTGGGCCCGTCGCGCGGGGCGTCAGCTCCCGAGGAGCCGTTCCCCCCGCCCCGCGGGCTACGCGGAGCGCGCCGCGCGCAGGAGGTTGTGGAGGGTGCGGGCCGTGGGTTCGTCGCGGGCCGCGGTGAAGGGGAGGGCGTTGGCGCCCGTGATGCGGAAGGGCTCGCCCGTGAGGGTCAGGTCGGTGCCGCCCGCCTCGTGGACGAGGAGGAGGCCCGCCGCGTGGTCCCAGGCGTTCTCCCAGGAGAAGGCGACCGCGTCGAGCTCGCCGCGCGCGACCGCGAGGTACTCCAGGCCCGCGGAGCCGCACGGGCGGCCGTGGATGCCGTCGGTGCGAAGGGCGAGGAGGGCCTGCTTCTCCTCGGGGGTGGTGAAGTCCGGGTGGGACATGGCCACTTCGAGCACCGCTGCGGGCTCGGGAGCGCCCGACCGTATCGGCACCCCGTCGACGCGGGCTCCGTGCCCGCGCACCGCGACCGCCATCTCGTCCAGCGCAGGGGCGTACGTCCAGGACGCGAGCACCTCGCCGTGGCGCGCGAGCGCGACGAGCGTGCAGAAGCCGGGGTCGCCGTGGACGAACTGGCGCGTACCGTCGACCGGGTCGACGATCCACACCGGCGCGTCGCCCCGCAGCGCGTCGTACACCGCCGGATCGGCGTGGACCGCCTCCTCGCCCACCACAACGGAGCCCGGGAGCAGCGCCGTCAGCGACGCGGTGAGGTGCTCCTCCGCGCTGCGGTCGGCGACCGTCACCAGGTCGTGCGGGCCGTTCTTCTCGACGATCTCGTGCGCCGCGAGCTGCCGGAAGCGCGGCATGATCTCGGTGGCGGCCGCCTTGCGGACCGCCTCCTCGACCAGGGCAAGGTTGCCGGACTCCCAGGGGTTCCCGGTCTTCCCGGACAGAAACTCTTCGGTCATGCGTCCAGCAAAGCACGCCCGACTGACATCCCCGCCGACGCCCGGTGAACGGGTGGTGGACAACAGACCTACTCCGGGCCTCCCTGAGCTGAACGCCCGGTGTCTGCTCAGCGGCCTACCGCATAACCCTGCATGCCGCGCGGGTTCGCCGCCGCCGACAGCACACTCGTTTCCGGGTCCCGGGCCACAGTGCACAGCCGGCCCTCCGACCATGCCCCGCCCACCGTGACGTCGTGGCCCCGCCGGCGCAGCTCCGCGACCACCGCCGGGTCCATCCGCGATTCGACCGTGACGGAACCGGGCCGCATCGAGCGAGGGTAGAACGATGAAGGGAAGCCGTCGTTGTGCCAGTTCGGGGCGTCGATCGCCCCCTGCAGATCCAGCCCGCCGCGCACGCGTCCCCGCAGCGCCACGGCCAGGAAGAAGTGCACCTGCCACTGGTCCTGCTGGTCGCCTCCCGGCGTACCGAACGCCATCACCGGCACCCCGTCCCGCAGTGCGAGCGACGGCGTCAGGGTGGTCCGGGGGCGCCGCCCCGGCGTGAGCGAGTTGGGCAGGCCCGGGTCCAGCCACGCCATCTGCAGCCGCGTGCCCAGCGGAAAGCCCAGTTCCGGAACGACCGGGTTGGACTGGAGCCAGCCACCGCTCGGCGTGGCCGCGACCATGTTGCCCCAGCGGTCGACCACGTCGAGGTGGCAGGTGTCGCCCCGGGTGCCGCCGTCATCGGCCACGGTCGGCTCCCCCGCCCCGGCGGCCCGGACGCCCGGCGCGCCGAAGCCGGGCTCCCCCGCCGCCACCGCGAGGGCGTGCGCGGCGAGCACGGGCACCCGCCCGCCGGGAGCGCCGGGCCGCAGCTCGTACGACGCCTTCGCGCCGATCAGCGCCCGCCGCTCCGCGTTGTACGGCTCCGACAGCAGCGCCTCGACGGGCACCTCGGCGGCGTCGCCGTACCAGGCCTCCCGGTCGGCCATGGCCAGCTTGCAGCCCTCGACGAGGAGATGGACGTACTCGGCGGAGCCGTAGGCCGGCAGTTCCGGCGGCAGCAGCGCCAGCTGCTGCAGGAACGCCGGGCCCTGGCTCCAGCCGCCCGCCTTGCACACCGTCCAGCCGCGCCAGTCGTACGTCACCGGCGCCTCGTACGTCGCCGACCAGCCCGCCAGATCGGCCCTCGTGAGCGTGCCGGTGTGCCGGGTGCCGCTGGTGTCCATGGTCGGGATGCCCGACTGGCGTACGAGCGCCTCGGCGACGAAGCCTTCGCGCCACACCGCCCGCGCCCGCTCGATCTGTTCGGCCCTTTCCCCGTCGCCCGCCTCCTCGACGAGGCGCCGCCAGGTCGCGGCCAGCGCGGGGTTGCGCAGCAGTTCGCCGGGGCGCGGCGCCCTGCCGCCCGGCAGGTACACCTCCGCGGACGAGGTCCACTCGGTCTCGAAGAGTGCGCGTACGGTCTCCACGGTCCGCCCCACCCCCTCGACCGGCGCGTGCCCGTCCTCGGCGTACCCGATGGCGTACCGGAGCACCTCGGCGAGCGTCTTGGTCCCGTGGTCACGGAGCAGCACCATCCACGCGTCGAACGCGCCGGGTACGGCCGCGGCCAGCGGCCCGGTCCCGGGGACGAGATCGAGGCCGAGCGCCCGGTAGTGCTCGATCGTGGCGCCCGCGGGGGCCGGCCCCTGCCCGCACAGCACCCGCACCTCGCCACCCGCCGGGGCGAGGACGATCGGAACCTCGCCGGCGGGGCCGTTGAGGTGGGGCTCGACCACGTGCAGCACGAAGCCCGCGGCGACGGCGGCGTCGAATGCGTTCCCGCCGTCCTCCAGGACGGCCATCGCGGACTGGGAGGCCAGCCAGTGGGTGGAGGACACCATGCCGAAGGTGCCCTGAAGGGTCGGCCGGGTGGTGAACATGTGCGGGGACTCCTTCACCGGGCGGAAGCGGATGCGGCGCCTCCGGGCAGCGTACGCGCGCGTGCTGCGCACACGTGAGGGCCGTACGTGCGTGCGTGCGTGCGAAGGATCCACGAGGGATGCACGGGAATCGTCGGCCGCACGGCCGGTGTTCTGCTGACAGTACGCAGAGGCTGGAGGCGGCGCGGTGCACGGTGAGTACAAGGTCCCGGGCGGCAAGCTCGTCGTCGTCGATCTCGACGTCGTGGACGGCGCCCTGCGCGACGTCCGGGTGTCGGGCGACTTCTTCCTCGAACCCGACGACGCTCTCCGCGCCATCGACCGCGCCCTGGAAGGCGCCCCCGCCGACACCGACGCGGCCGGCCTCGCGCTCCGTGTCGACGCGGCGCTGCCGCCCGGAACCGAGATGTACGGCCTGACGACCGAGGGTGTCGGCGTCGCCGTCCGCCGCGCCCTCGCGCACGCCACCGATTGGACCGACCACGCCTGGCAGCTCATCCGCGACGAACCGCAGCCGCCCGCGCTCCACATGGCCCTCGACGAGGTCCTCACCGCCGAGGTCGCTGCCGGGCGGCGCCCGCCGACGCTGCGCGTATGGGAGTGGGGCGCGCCGGCCGTCGTCATCGGGAGCTTCCAGTCGTTGCGCAACGAGGTCGACCCGGTCGCGGC
Organism: Streptomyces sp. NPDC001514; assembly: GCF_053597075.1. Lineage (NCBI taxonomy): Bacteria > Bacillati > Actinomycetota > Actinomycetes > Kitasatosporales > Streptomycetaceae > Streptomyces > Streptomyces sp. NPDC001514. The sequence goes on along the minus strand of NZ_JBSFHO010000003.1, from coordinate 285,487 downwards.
CGAGCGCCACGGCATCACGGTGGTGCGGCGGATCTCCGGCGGCGGCGCGATGTTCGTCGAGCCGGGCAACACCATCACGTACTCCCTGTCCTTGCCCGGCTCGCTCGTCTCCGGGCTGTCCTTCGCGGACAGCTACGCCTATCTGGACGACTGGGTACTCGGCGCGCTCGGCGACATGGGCATCAAGGCCTGGTACCAGCCGCTCAACGACATCGCCACCGACGCCGGCAAGATCGCCGGCGCGGCGCAGAAGCGGGTGGTGGACGGCGAGGCGGTGCTCCACCACGTGACGATGGCGTACGACATCGACGCCGACAAGATGGTCGATGTGCTGCGTATCGGCCGCGAGAAGCTCTCCGACAAGGGCACGAAGAGCGCGAAGAAGCGGGTGGATCCGCTGCGCCGGCAGACCGGTCTGCCGCGCGAGGCGGTCATCGAGCGGATGATCGACTCGTTCCGCGGCCGGTACGGGCTGACGGCGGGGAAGGTGACGGACGAGGAGATGGCGCGGGCGCGGGAGCTGGTGGCGACGAAGTTCGCGACGCAGGAGTGGACCGCGCGCGTACCGTAGCCGTTCCGCGCACCGGATCCGTCCCGCTTACCGTGGCCGTCCCGCGCACCGGATCCGTCAGGCGCACGGGAGGCGTCCGGCCCACGGGACGTCAGAACGCCTGTGGGTGGCGGAAGAGCCGACCCGGGTCGTAGGCCGCCTTCACCCGGGCAAGACGGTCGGCGTTCGCGCCGTAGTACGCCCGGCGCCAGTCCGGCAGCTTGGGGTCCGTGTAGTTCTGGTACGCCTGGCCGCTCGCCCAGGGCCGCATCGCCCCGTGCGTACCGTCGAGCCAGGCCTGGTGCCGGGCCACGGTGGTCGCGGAAGCGCTGTCCGGCCACGAGACGATGTACTGGGCCAGGAACAGCGCGTTGCGGTGCACGAACGCCGTGTCCGCCGGCCGGATGCGCCCCACCGCGCCGCCGAGGGCGTCCAGGGCGATGCTGCCCGCGCCGCCTCCACCGAGAGCGGCCAGCTTTTCGACCCGGGCGAGCAGGGCGTTGACACCGTCGGCCGGGATGCGGCGGGTGTAGAAGTCCGAGCGTGCTGCGTACGATTCGCGCGCCATCCGGCCCTGGGGAGTACGACCGGGCAGGTTCCCCTTCTGGTGGGCCTGGGCGATCGTGAAGCCCGAGACGCCGCCCATCACCTTCATCGCGTCCATGAACGGCCGGGTGCGCACGGACACGGACCGTGCGGGCGTGCCGATGGCGCCGGCGAGCCGGTCGAGGCGGTTCTCGAGGTCCCCGCGTGAGGCGAGGCTCAGGCCGCCCACCCGCACCGATCCCGGCCGTCCGCCGACCGGAGCGGCCAGGTGCAGGTTGGCCCATATCTCCTCGGGTGCGGTGGGCGCCCAGCGCTGCCACTCGCGCACCACTGCCTCGGCCCTGGACCACGGCCAGCTGAGGAAGAACGTGGTGCACTGCGGCGCCGCGTGGGTGCGCAGCCGCAGCTCGGTGACGACGCCGAACTGGGCGTTGCCGCCGCCGCGCAGGGCCCAGAACAGATCGGGGTCGTGCTGCGCGTCCACGTACCGGATCCGGCCGTCGGCGGTGACGACACGGGCGCCGGTGACGCTGTCGCTCGTCAGACCGTACGCGCGGCTGACGACGCCGATGCCGCCGCCGAGGGCGAGCCCGGAGATGCCCACGGTGGGACAGGACCCGGCGGGCACGGTCCGCCCGCGGGCCGTCAACCGGTCGTACACGTCGATCAGTTTGGCGCCGGCGCCGATCGTCGCCGTACCCCCCGAGAGCGAGACGGACGCCATCTTCTGTACGTCGACGATCAGGCCGGGCCCGGACGACCAGCCGGCGTACGAGTGGCCGCCGCTGCGCACCGCGACGGGCACGCCGTGCCGGCGGGCGAACTCCAGGCAGCTGCGTACGTCCTCGGGCCGTGCGCAGTACGCGATCCCGGCCGGCCGCAGCCCGTCGAACCGGGGGTTGAAGAGCCTGCGGGCGGTGTCGTAGTCGCGGTTCCCGGGCCGTACGAGCGTCCCGTCCAACCCCCGTGCCAGAGCGGTCCAGTCGCCCGCGCGAGGCGGGCGGGGAGCCCGGGCCCCCGCGGTCGTACCCACGCCCACGCCCACGGCAGCAGCCGCGCCCAGCAGGCCGCGACGGGTGAACCCGCCCGTCCCCGTGCCTCCCGCACCCGCTGCCGTCCCGGTCCCCCGCCGCACCGTCTCGCCCATCGCCCCGTCCTCACCCTCGCCCTCGGTTGGCATCCGGAGGGGAGGATGACGTCAGGGCGTGGCGGGTTCCCGTCAGCCGGAGGGAGACACCGGGGCGGACGGAGACACCGGGGCGGACGGTGCGGGCGGCAGGTCGTAGACGTTGCCGGGAGTCACGATGGAGGTGATGGCCTTTGCGAAGAGCGTGCTGTTCTCGTTGCCCTGATAGCCGGTGTCCGTGTTGCTCAGCACGACCAGCGTCGCCTGCGCCGAGGGCAGATAGACCACCACGGACTGGTAGCCGGGCAGTGAACCGTTGTGCCCGATCCAGCCGTGGTTGGTGAAGATGCCGAGGCCGTATGCGGTGCCGGGAAAGCCGGTGGGCAGCGCCCGCAGTCGCTGCGCCTGGGTCGCGGGCTTGAGCAGGGTGCCCGTCGCGACGATGCGCGCCCACGCACGGAGGTCGGACAGATCCGAGATGATCGCGCCGGCGGCCCAGGCCCAGGACGGATCCCAGTCGGTCGCGTCCGCGGTCTCACCGTTCGCCGTCTGATTGGTGTAGCCGTGCGCGTGCGGCACGGGGAACTCGGCCCCGTCGGGGAAGAGCGTGTGGTCCAAGTGGCTCGGTTCCAGCACATGCTTCTTCAGGTAGTCGGCCAGCCGCTCGCCGCTCATCTTCTCCACGACCAGGCCGAGCAGGATCGTGTTCGTGTTGGAGTACTGGAACTGCTGGCCGGGCTCGGCAGTCGGGGGGTGCTTGAAGGCGTAGTCGAGCAGTTGCTGCGGGGTGAACCGTCGGTCGGGGTCGGAGAGGAAGGCCTTGTCGAAGTCCGGATCCTCGGTGTAGGAGAAGAGCCCGCTGCGCATCTCGGCCAGTTGGCGCAGGGTGATCCTGTCTCCGCCGGGGACGCCCGTCACGTATCTCGACACCGGGTCGTCGAGACGGAGCTTTCCCGCGTCCACCAACTGCAGGAGCGCGGTCACGGTGAAGGTCTTGGTCTCGCTGCCGATCCGCATGCGCAGGCCGTCCGACATGGCGGCGCCGCTGCTCTTGTCCGCGACGCCGAACGCACGGACGTAACTGCCCTTCCCCGGGATCCACAGCCCCACGATGGCGCCGGGCACGCCGGCCTGACGCAGCGTCCGGGTGACGGCCTTGTCGAGCTGTGCCGACACCGAGGGCGTCAGCGCGCGGACCGAAACGCTGGGAGACGGCGTCGGAACCGCCGCTGCCGGTGGGGCGGAGGCCGGCGAAGTGGTGCATGCCGGGGCGCCCAGCAGCCCCGCGACGACCAGTACTGTCGCTGTGATTCCGGAGGACAGACGTGCCATGCGCCACAACGTACGTCGCGGATACGCGTCCCACGGCGAGACCGGGCCCGGCACTGACCCGTTCGGCAGCGGGGACTTCGCCGTCCCGACGTGTGCTCAGCCGGCTCCGCGCACCAGAAGCAGCAGTGCGTCAGTGAGGTCCTCCGCCGGGGAGCCCGTCGCCAGGCGGCGGAGTTGGAGGCCCGTGACGAGGGCGACGGTCGTCGCGGCGAGGCGCTCGGCGTCCGGGACGCCGAGGGCGCTGAGGATCTGCGCGGCGAGGCGGTCGTACGCCGCGAAGCACTCCGCCGCAGCCTCGCGCAGCCGGTCGTCGCGGCCCGCCTGGACGTACAGCTCGAAGGGTGCGATGTGTTCGCTGTCGAAGGCGGTACCGCCCGCGACCTGTGCCGCGAGGGCGGCCGCGCCGTCGATGTCGACACCCTCGGCCTGGCCGGCGTCGGCGAGTTCGGTGAAGCGCCGGGTCTCTTCGCGCACGAAGTGCAGCAGCGATTCACGCAGCAGCTCGTGCTGGCTGGTGAAGTGGTAGGTGACCGAACCGAGCGAGACCCCGGCCTCCTTGGCGATCCGCCGGTTGGTGACCGCGGCGATGCCGTCCCGGCCGATGATGCGCAGGACGGCACCGATGATGCGCTGCCGGGTCGGGGGCGGGGACGTGACGGGCGAGGACATGACAGGTGAGGATGTGGCGGCCGGGGATATCGCGGGTGGGGATATGACGGGCGCGGCGGGCTCGCTGGACATGCGCGTCATTGTTCCACCGGCGCGCTCCAGGTGATCAGGGGGTCGGGGCACTTCTCGTACCAGCGGCGGTCGGCCTCGAGCTGGGCGGCCAGGGAGATCAGCCGCTCCTCACCGCCCGCGGGCCCGAGGAGCTGCGCGCCGACGGGCAGTCCGTCGGCGGTGAACCCGGCGGGGACGTTCACGCCGGGCCAGCCGAGGACGTTCCACGGCCAGGCGTACGGACAGGCCGCTGCCATGATGGCGTTGGTGCGCCAGGTGCTGAGCCCGTCGAAGGTGCCGATGGCGGGCGGGGGCGCCGCCGTGGTCGGGGTGAGGACGACGTCGTACGTGTCGAAGATGGCGCCGATGCGACGGTGCTGGCGGGCCTCGCGGGCACGAGCGGCACGCACGATCCTGCCGCCGAGGAGCCGGCCGTTCCGCATGGCGGTGCGCGTGCGTGGGTCGAGCAGGCCTGGCTCGGGGTGCAGGGCGGCGATCTCGGCGACGCCCGCCGTGCCGCGGGGGACGAAGCCGAGTCCGATGAGGCCGTAGCGGGGCCTGGCCTCTTCGACGTGGTGGCCGAGGCGGGCGAGTGCCTCGGCGAGCTCGGTCACGGCGCGGCGCACGTCCGGGTGGGGTCTGGCTCCGGTGAGGGTGAGCGGGGGCCGCCAGGCGAGGGCGATGCGCAGTCGGCCGGGGTCGCGGCGGGCGGCGGCGGAGGCGTCGATGGCATCGGGCCGGTGGAGGTCCTCGGGATGCGCGCCCTGGACGACGTCGAGGAGCAGGGCGGCGTCGGCGACGGTGCGGGCCAGGGGGCCGTTGACGGCGAGGCCCTGGAACGCGTCGAGATGCGGGTGGAGCGAGACCCGGCCGCGCTGGGGTTTGATGCCGACGAGATGGGTCCAGGCGGCGGGGATCCGGATGGAGCCGGCTCCGTCGGAGCCGAGCGCGGCAGGTACGAGCCCGGCGGCGACCGCGGCCGCCGAGCCGCCGGACGAGCCGCCGGGGGTGTGTCCGGGTGACCAGGGGTTGCGGGTGGCTCCGAAGGCGGGTCCCTCGGTGAACGGCCACTGGCCCAGCTCGCAGGCGTTGGTCTTGCCCACGATGACGGCCCCGGCCGCGCGCAGCCGTCGTACGGATTCACCGTCGGCGGGGGCCGGGGCGAGGTCGCCCCGGCAGCCGAACAGCGTGGGCAGCCCGGCCACATCGGTGTCGTCCTTGACGGCGAGGGGGACGCCGAGCAAAGGCAGTTGCTCCCCCGCGGCGAGCCGCCGGTCGGCGGCCTCGGCCTCGGCGAGCGCGGCCTCGGTGCGTACGTGCCGGAAGGCGTTGAGCACCGGTCGGCTCGCCTCGATGCGCTCGAGCGACGCGGCTACGAGCTCTCGCGCGGTGATCTGGCCCTCCCTCAACTTCCTTGCCTGTTCGGCCAGTCCCGAGAAATCTGCTGTGGACATGCCCACCCTGTGCTCCTTATTGTTCGTTCGAACGAACAGAACTGGAGGGTAACCAGATGCGCATCACCGGATCAACCGTTCTGCTCACCGGTGTCACCGGTGGCATCGGCGCGGCCCTGGCCGCCGAACTCGCCGCGCGCGGCGCAAAGTTGATCCTCACGGGGCGACGCGCCGAGGCCCTCGAACCTCTCGTGGCACGCTACGACGCCCGGGGCATCGTCGCCGATCTGGCCGACCCCGACGATGTCGAACGACTCGCTCACGAGGCGGCCGGCACCGAGATCCTCGTCGCGAACGCCGCCCTGCCCTCCAGCGGCGAACTCCTCGACTACACGCCGGACCAGATCGACCGCTCCCTCGCGGTCAACCTTCGCGCGCCCGCCATGCTGGCCCGTCTGCTCGCCCCCGCCATGGTCGAGGCGCGCCGCGGCCATCTGGCCTTCGTCGGCTCGATGTCCGGCAAGACGGCGACCAAGTACTCCGCTCTCTACGACGCCACCAAGTTCGGGCTGCGGGGCTTCGCGCTCTCGCTGCGCCAGGACCTCCACGAGCACGGCGTCGGGGTCTCCCTCGTCCAGCCCGGTTTCGTACGCGACGCGGGCATGTTCGCGGCGACGGGCGCCGAGGCCCCGGCCGGCCTGCGTACGGTCTCGCCCCGCCAGGTCGTCGCGGGTGTCGTGCGCGCCATCGAACGCGACCGCGCCGAAATCAACGTCGCCCCCGTCGAGATGAAGGTCCTCACCGCGATCGGCGGCCAGTTCCCGGGCTTCTCCGAACGCGTCCAGCGCCGCGCGAGCGGCGCCGAGCGCACGCTCCGCCGCATCGTGGAGGCCCAGCGCGACAGCCGCTGACCGCTTCGTCCCGCCGGGCAGGCGGGACTGTCAGACACCCTTGCTACGGTCGGCCGCATGTTCGCAGTACGGGAATTCACCGGCGACTTCGAGACGCATCTGACCGTGCGCCCGCCCCGGACGCCGGTCGAGGACGAGCGGCTCGGCACGTGGGCCGCCGACCACGGTCTGAAGCTGACCCGCATCGTCCTCGACCGGGGTGCAACCCCCGACCAGCCGATGCTCACCGGCAGGGGCAGCGGCGGACTCGGCGGTCAGCTGGCCGCCGCACACCGCACGGCCCGGCAGCTGGGTGAGGCGGGCTTCCCGGTGATACGCACCAAGATCGAGGCGGCTCCGTGGAACGAGGACGTGCCACGCACCGCGGCCGAGGCCCGGCAGCTCCCGTCGCACTGCGGCTTCGAGCACCATGTGAAGCTGCTGCTGGACGACGGTGAAGCGATCGCGGCGGTCCGGGCCGTGGCGGAGGCGCACGACGCCCATGTCTCCCGCAACGCCCGCCGTGGGCTCCGGCACGGCCGGCACGAGCGGTTCGTCACGCAGCGCTGCCACGGTGTCGGCCGCTCCGAGGCGCGCCGCAGTCTCGACGGACTCCTCGCCGCTCTCTCGGCCGCCGGTTTCCGGTACGTGGAGGTGGAGGAGGAGTTCGTCGTCCACGACGACCGTCCGTCGGTCGACGCCGGCTGGATCGTCGGCGCGGGTCGATGACGGGCGTGGAGTCGCTGCGGAAGGCAGCTCTCGACCATGTGCTGCGGCTGATCGCCGATGCGCCGTGGGGCGAGGGACTGGTGCTGCGCGGCAGCATGCCGTTGCAGGCCTGGCTCGGACCCGCGGCACGCGAGCCCGGCGATCTGGACTGGATCGTGCACGCGCCCGGCCCTGTCTCGTTCCCGGATCCGCTGAGCCCGTATCCGTACGTCGACGACGTCGAGACGGTGCAGCAGTGGCCCGAGGCCGTGGACGGTGCTGCGCGCTACGAGATATGGGGCGAGGAGGAGTTCTCGACGTACGGGACGCGACCGGTGCTCCCACCCGAGGGGCTGCGCTGGGTGGACGCCGAATGCTTCGACGGTGCGCCCTCACCGGCGGACGAGCTGGTCGAGGCGGTCCGCAGCAGCCCGGTCGCGCCGGGCGGTGTCACTCTCGACGCCGACGGTGTGCGGGAGGACGGGCTCTGGGGCTACGGCACCCTGAACGAGTACTCCTGGGACTACGGGTCACCCGGTATGCGGATGTTCCTCCCGTGGCGGGTCTCGGGGGCCGGGGCCGGTGGGCCACAGGGTGAGATCCAGATCGACTTCGCGCTCGACGAGACCCTTCACGACGCCCCGGTGTGGACGGCTGTCCCGCGCGGCGACGGTGGCCCGCCCACGCCGGTGCGTACCGCCGGCCGCGAACTGTCCCTGGCCTGGAAGCTGTTGTGGCTCTGCACCGACTGCGCGGAGGAGGGTATCGGCGGCGGCAAGGACCTGTACGACGCGGTGCTGCTGGCCGAGTGCCCGGAGACGCGGCTCACCCGGCGGCTGCTGCGCAGGGTCCTCGGTTCACACGCCCCCGGCTTGGGGCCTGAAACCGTACGCGGCTGGCAGGTGGACCGAGAGGGCTGCCCCGGGGACCCGGACCAGCTGCGGGAGCGGCTGGTCCGGGCGCTCGGGCCGGTGTTCAGCGGTCGGTGACAGCTCTGCGCTCGGGCAGCATCAGCAGCGTGTACAGCAGCAGCGCCGCCGCGAGCCCCACCGCCCAGCCGTAGTCCGCGAGCGGCTTCAGGAAGGGGATCAGCCCGTCCTCCGGGAAGGGCCCCTTGCCCGGCTGGGAGTGGGAGCCGCCCACGGCCAGAATCCCGCCGACCGCAAAAGCGGCCAGCGCCCGCCAGTTCCAGCCGGACGCGTACCAGTAGCGGCCACCCGGCCGGTAGAGGTCCGCCAGCTGGAGGCGGGTGCGGCGGACGATCCAGTAGTCGGCGATGAGGATGCCCGCGACCGTGCCGAGGAGCCCGCCGACCAGACCCAGCCAGGTGAAGATGTAGAGCTCGGGGGTCTCGGTCAGCCTCCACGGCATCATGAGGACGCCGACGACCCCCGTGATCAGTGCGCCCGTACGGAAGTTGATGAAGCGCGGAGCGAGGTTCGCGAGGTCGTACGCGGGCGAGACGACGTTCGCCGCGATGTTCACCGAGATCGTCGCGATCAGCACGGTCACGAGGGCGAACAGCAGCCCGAAGACGTTGTCGGTCTTGGCGGCGAGCTGGACCGGGTCCCAGATCGGCGCCCCGTACACCGCCTGGGATCCGGAGGTGACAAGCACGGACAGCAGGGCGAACAGCGTCATGGTCGTCGGCAGCCCGAGCGTCTGGCCCCAGACCTGGGCGCGCTGGCCTGCGCCGAAGCGGGTGAAGTCCGGGATGTTCAGCGAGAGCGTGGACCAGAAGGCGATCATGCCCATGAGGGAGGGGAAGAAGACGGTCCAGAAGTCGGCGCCCCAGCCCAGTTCGGACGGCTGGTCGAGCAGCGGTCCGAAACCGCCCGCCTTGACCGCGATCCACACGAGCAGCACCAGCGCGCCGACGATGACGAACGGCGCCGCCCAGTTCTCGAACCGCCGCAGGGTCTCCATCCCCCGGTAGATGATGGCCAGTTCGAGTGCCCAGAAGAGCACGAAGCAGAGCCAGAGCGTCCACGGCTGGCCACCGACCTCCGCCGCGCCGGTCCAGCCGCCGAAGATCTTGCCGAGCAGGACGAAGATCCCCTGCCCGCCGATCCATGTCTGGATACCGAACCAGGCGCAGGCCACGCCGGCCCTGATCAGCGCCGGGAGGTTGGCCCCGCGCAGCCCGAAGGAGGCGCGGGCGAGCACCGGGAAGGGAATGCCGTATTTCGGCCCCGCATGCCCGGTGAGCAGCATCGGCAGCAGCACGATCACATTGGCCAGCGCGATCGTGAAGACGGCCTGCTTCCAGTCCATGCCGAGCGCGACGAGCCCGGAGGCGAGCAGCCAGGACGGGATGTTGTGGGCCATGCCGACCCAGAGCGCGGCGAAGTTGTACGTCGTCCAGTGGCGGCGGGCGACGGGGACGGGAAGCAGATCGGCGTTCACGAACCGGCTGTCGTCGGGGACGGCGTCGGGTGCGAGTTCGACGCGTCCGTCGAGGCGGGGCGTGTGGGGAGGGGTGGGGGTCGGAGGTATGGCGGCGGTGCCGGTCATGGGCGGACCCTTTCGGTGGGGTTGCGTGTGCGGACGGGCTCCGGTGGAGCCCGTCCGGCGTTCAAGGACGGACACGCAGGTCGACCGGACGGAACCGGTGCACTTCGAAGCCCGCCCGAAGGGCACGCGGGGCCTGGGGCGAAGCCCTCACGGGGTCAGCCCAGCGCAGGGATGACGTGCTCCCCGTACGCGTCGATCGTCGCTTCCTTCGCGTCGTGCATCGCGTACACCGCGAACTGGTCCACGCCCAGCTCGCGCAGCGCCTTCAGCTTCTCGATGTGCGCGGACGCGGGCCCGAGCAGACAGAAGCGGTCCACGATCTCGTCGGGCACGAAGTCCGTCGACGGGTTCCCGGCGCGCCCGTGGTGGCTGTAGTCGTACCCGTGCCGTTCCTTGATGTACGCGGTGAGCGCCTCGGGCACCATGTCCGAGTGCTCGCCGTACCGGGCGACGAGATCGGCGACGTGGTTGCCGACCATCCCGCCGAACCAGCGGCACTGGTCCCGTGCGTACGCCAGGTCGTCGCCGACGTACGCGGGCGCCGCGACGCAGATCGTGATCGAGTCCGGGTCGCGCCCGGCATCTGCCGCCGCGTCGCGCACCGCCTTCACCATCCATTCGGTGAGGTAGAGATCGGCGAGCTGCAGGATGAACCCGTCGGCCTTCTGCCCGGCGAGGGCCAGCGCCTTCGGGCCGTACGCCGCCATCCACACCGGCAGCTTTCCGCCCCGCACCCAGGGGATCCGCACCGGCTGTCCGTCGACGACGGCCTCCCGGCCCTCGGCGAGGTCGCGGATGACGGGGATGGCCTCGCCCAGACGGGCCAGGGTGTTGGGCTTGCGGCCGGCGACGCGCATCGCGGAGTCGCCGCGCCCGATGCCGCACACCGTCCGGTTGCCGTACATGTCGTTGAGCGTGGCGAAGGTCGACGCGGTGACCTCCCACGTCCTGGTGCCGGGGTTGGTGACCATGGGGCCGACGTGCATCTTCTGGGTGTGTTCCAGGATCTGGCTGTAGATGACGAAGGGCTCCTGCCAGAGCACCACCGAGTCGAAGGTCCAGCCGTACCGGAAGCCGTTGCGTTCCGCGCGCCGCATCAGGCCGACGACCGCCGAGGCGGGCGGGTCTGTCTGCAGGACGAGTCCGAAGTCCACCGGGACCTCCTAGTTCAGGTACTGACAGGTGGAGCGGGGGGTGTACACGCCGTGTCCGGCCCGGCCGGTGAACTCCCGCTGGTCGATGACGACTTCGCCGCGCGAGAGGACGGTTTCGACCTGTCCGGTGATCCGTTTGCCCTCGTAGGCCGAGTAGTCGACGTTCATGTGGTGGGTCTCGGCCGACAGGATCTGCGAGGCGCCCGGGTCGTAGATGACGACGTCGGCGTCGGCACCGGGCGCGATCGTGCCCTTCTTCGGGTAGAGCCCGAACATCCGGGCGGGCGTGGCGCAGGCGATCTCGATCCACCTCCGCCTGCTGATGTGTCCGTCGAGCACCGCCTGGTGGAGCAGGTCCATGCGGTTCTCCACGCCCGGCAGCCCGTTGGGGATCTTGGAGAAGTCGCCCCGGCCGAGCTCCTTCTGGCCGACGAAGCAGAAGGGGCAGTGGTCGGTGGAGACGACCTGGAGGTCGTTGGTGCGCAGCCCTCGCCAGAGCGCCGCCTGGTGCTCCTTGGGCCTCAGCGGCGTACTGCACACGTACTTCGCGCCCTCGAAATCGGGCTCGGCGAGATTGTCGGTGGAGAGGAAGAGGTACTGCGGGCAGGTCTCGCCGAAGACGTTGAGCCCCTTGTCACGGGCGGCGGCGAGCTCGGCGACGGCCTCCTCGGCGGAGACGTGGACGACGTACAGCGGGGCACCGGCGACGCGGGCGAGCTGGATGGCCCGGTGCGTGGCCTCGGCCTCCAGCAGCGCCTTCCGTACTTCGCCGTGGTAGCGGGGGTCGGTCTCGCCGCGGGCCAGGGCCTGTTCGACGAGGACGTCGATCGCGATGCCGTTCTCGGCGTGCATCATGATCAGCCCGCCGTTGCCGGTGCCGCGCTGCATGGCCCGCAGGATCTGTCCGTCGTCGCTGTAGAAGACGCCGGGGTAGGCCATGAAGAGCTTGAAGGAGGTGACGCCCTCCTCGACGAGCAGGTCCATCTCCTTGAGCGACGACTCGTTGACGTCGGAGAGGATCATGTGGAATGCGTAGTCGACGGCGCAGTTGCCGTCGGCCTTCGCGTACCAGGCGTCGAGTCCTTCGCGCAGGCCGTGGCCGACCGACTGGACGGCGAAGTCCACGATGGTGGTGGTGCCGCCCCAGGCGGCGGCCCGGGTACCGGTCTCGAAGGTGTCGGAGGCGAACGTGCCGCCGAACGGCAGCTCCATGTGCGTGTGGCCGTCGACGCCGCCCGGGATGACGTACTTCCCGGTGGCGTCGATGGTGCGGTCGGCGGTCCAGCTCTCGGCCGCCGTGGAGCCGTGCGCCGCGAGGGCGGCGACGCGTCCGTCCTCGATGAGGACGTCGGCGTGGATCTCGTCGGCGGCGGTGATGACGAGTCCGCCGCGGATCAGGGTGCGGTTGCTCATGGTTTCCCGGTCTCCCTCGCATGGGACGAACGCATGGGACGGACTAGACGCTGCGCAGGGCCCGTTCGAGGATCGCGGCCCCTTCCTCGGCCTCCGCGACGGTGAGCGACAGCGGCGGTGCGATCCGCAGCACGCTGGTGTTGTGTGCGCCGCCCTTGCCGATGAGCAGGCCGCCTTCGCGGGCCGCTTCCAGTACGGCGGTCGCGGCTGCCGGGCTCGCCTCGTCCGTGCCGGGCTTGACGAGCTCCACGCCGATCATCAGTCCGCGGCCGCGCACTTCGCGGACGGCCGGGACGGCGGCGGCGATGGCCCGCAGCCGCTCGATCAGGAGTCCGCCGACGCGGCGCGCGTTGCCCTGCAGGTCGTGTTCGAGGAGGTACGTGAGGTTCGCGAGGCCGGCCGCCATGGTGACGGGCGAGCCGCCGAAGGTGGAGATGGAGTTGGCGTCGATGCAGTTCATGACCTCGGCGCGGGCGACGACTCCGCCGACGGACATGCCGTTGCCGATGCCCTTGGCGAAGGTGAGGATGTCCGGCGGGCCGCTCGCGGCGTGGGCCTGCCAGCCCCAGAAGTGGTCGCCGGTCCTGCCCCAGCCGGTCTGCACCTCGTCGGAGATCCACAGGATGCCGTGCCGGTTCAGTACCTCGCGGAACGCGGCGTACAGCCCGTCGGGCGGGGAGGTGAAGCCGCCGACGCCCTGGATGGGCTCGGCGATCAGCGCGGCGACGTCGTGGGTTTGGCCGAGCAGGTCCTCCAGGTCGGCGACGCAGGCCTCGATGAACTGCGCGTCGGACAGCTGGGCGTACGGCCCCCGGGTGCGGACGCCGCCGTGCACGTACAGCGTCTGCAGCGGGGACAGCCCGGTCGGGGACCAGGAGCGGTTGCCGGTGATGGAGACGGCCGAGAAGGAGCGGCCGTGGTAGCTGTTGCGCATCGCGAGGATCTGCCCCGACCTGCGGTACGCGGTGGCAAGGAGCAGGGCGGTGTCATTGGCCTCGGTGCCGGAGGTGGTGAAGAAGACGCGGGCGTCGGGGATTCCGGAGAGGGCGGCGACGCGCTCGGCGAGCTCGACCATGGGGCGGTTGAGGTAGAGCGTGGAGGAGTGGATGATCCGCCCGGCCTGTTCGCTCACCGCCTTGGTGACCTCGGGAAGCGCATGGGCGGTCATGGTGGTGAGGATGCCGCCGAAGAAGTCGAGGTAGCGGTTGCCGGCCGCGTCCCAGACGTGGCGGCCCTCGCCGTGGGTGATCTCGACGGGCTGCTGGTAGTAGAGGGCGACCCAGTCGGGGATGACGGCCCGGTGCCGGTCGTACAGGTCGCTCACGGCTGCATCAGCCCCTCGTAGGCGTCGGGCCTGCGGTCGCGGTAGAACGCCCACTGCTGGCGGACCTGCTCGATGAGCCCGAAGTCGAGGTCTCTGACGATCAGTTCCTCCTCCTTGTCGCTGGCGACGTCGCCGACGAACTGGCCGCGCGGGTCGACGAAGTAGCTGGTGCCGTAGAAGTCGTTGTCGCCGTACTCCTCCTGGCCGACGCGGTTGATCGCGGCGATGAAGTACTCGTTGGCGACGGCGGCCGCGGGCTGCTCCAGCTGCCAGAGGTAGGCCGAGAGGCCGCGCGAGGTGGCTGACGGGTTGTACACCAACTGGGCGCCGTTGAGGCCGAGCTGGCGCCAGCCCTCGGGGAAGTGGCGGTCGTAGCAGATGTATACGCCGACCTTGCCGACGGCGGTGTCGAAGACGGGCCAGCCGGCGTTGCCCGGCTTGAAGTAGTACTTCTCCCAGAACCCCTTGACCTGCGGGATGTGGTGCTTGCGGTACTTGCCGAGATAGGTGCCGTCGGCGTCGATGACCGCGGCGGTGTTGTAGTAGAAGCCGGAGCCCTCGACCTCGAAGACGGGGACGACGATCACCATGCCGGTCTCCCGGGCGAGGTCGCGCATGCGCAGGACCGTGGGGCCGTCCGGGACGGGCTCGGCCCAGCGGTAGTGCTCCGGCTCCTGCACCTGGCAGAAGTACGGCGCGTTGAAGACCTCCTGGAATCCGATGACCTTGGCGCCCTGCCGGGCCGCCTCGCGGGCGTGCTCCTCATGCTTGGCGATCATGGATTCGGTGTCGCCCGTCCAGGTCGCCTGGACGAGTGCGGCGCGTACGACGTTGGTCATGAGCTGCTCCTTCGACAGGACGTCAGAGAGCCTCTACGCACGTAGACACGATGCGTAGGAGGAGAAAGTAAGCCCCGTCACACACTGGGGCAAGACCATCGTCGTCAACCCGCAGTGTCGATCATGTTTCACACCTGTGCGGTCGACAATCAGCGTATACCGTACTTTTTCAACCGTTGATGATCCCTGCGACGCGCAGGGCGTGCACCAGATCGCGCTCCCGCTCGGGCGACACGGCGCGGGCGGCGAGGAGCAGTTGCGGTACGAGCCTGCGGGGGTCGGGGGCCGCGAGCTGTGCGGCATCCTCCGGACTACGGGCCCGGACGAAGGCGGTGAGCAGGGCCTCCGCCTCACTGCGGTCGCCGGCCTCACCGAGGGCGAGCACGGCGTCGGCGATCTCGGCGGCGGGGCGGGCGACGCCCTGGCGCAGCAGATGCCCGCAGTCCTCGGTCCTCCCGGCCGCCGCGAGCGCCCCCGCGGCGGCGGCGAGCTGCCCGGGCGGCAGCGACGCGGCCTCCCAGAGCAGCGTGGCCCAGTCGGCTCCGAGACCCGCCCGGTGCAGCTCCGACGCCAGCACCGGCAGCCAGGCGGCGGGGCGGGCCGCGGCTTCGCACAGCACGGCATGCGCCTCGCCGCCCCGCCCCTCCGCGCGCAGCTGCACGAGGGCGACGACGGTCTCGGCGGCGGCGCGGCGCGACTCGGCGCCCGCCGCCTCCGCTCCCGGGCGCCCGCGTGCGACACGCTGGGGCGGCACCTCCTGCTGGTCCTCGCCCCCGCCGAACCGCGCCCCCCTCGGCCGCTCTTCGGCAACGGGCAGTCCGGGGACGCCGACGGCCTCGCCCTCGCCCTCGTCCCCGTCGCCGCCCTCGTCCAGCCACGCGTACCGGGCCCCTCGCGGCCGCCGCTTCCTTCCTGGCCGCTTCCGCTCTCCGCCACGGCCGTCGTCAGAAGGGCCGTGCGCGACCGCGGGGGCCCCGACCGGGGACGCCGCCGGAGCACCTTCGTCTGCGCCATCCAGCCGGAACCATGCGGCGGGCAGAGCCGACGCAGGCCGCCCGCCCGGCCCTTCGCCGGTCCGGCCGCCCGGGGCGTGCGGCGCCCCGTCGGCCCACTCCCCCGCCGCGGCGGCCGGCGCCAGGGCCGCGAGGCGGGCCGACAGCTCCGCACAGCGAGCCGTCGCACGGGTGTGGTCGTCGTTCGTCCAGGACAGTTCGTGGGCGAGGTGCTGGTACTCGGCGGTGCCCTCGGGCAGGGCGGCCAGCCGGTGCAGGAGTTCCTGGGCGCGGTCCTCCGCGTACGCCTGCTCGCGGCGCATCAGCTCCAGGCGCTCCTGGAGGGCCTCCGGCCCCCCGGACAGCCGGTCGTGCGCGGCGGCCGCGGCCGAGTGCAGGGCCCGGGCGCGCACCGTCTCGCCGCCGTCGGCCGGGAGGTCCTGGAGGAGCGACTCCACCACGTCCCAGGGCGGGATCTCCGCGCCCTGCAGACAGGCGGCCAGTCCGTCGGGGTCGCGCTGCCAGAAGACGCCGTACCAGCCGCCGCCCCGGTCGAGGCGCTCGGCCAGCTGCCTCAGATATCGCGCGAAAACCCCTACTTCCACGGGGAGTTGATGCACCACCATCTCCGCCTGCCCTCCGCACCCGGTTGGCAGGCATTCGACCTCAACCGTGTTACGGGACGGCTACGCGGAGTTTTCGGGGGCGGAGCGGAAGGCTCAACACGGGCCGAGCGCCACTGCGATGCCCGTGTGCGGGCGCCTGCCGAGGCGTACGACGGCGGCGGGCCGGTCGACGAGCCAGAACTGCCAGGTGTACTTACGGGCCAGGAGCTTCCGGACCTTCTTCAGGTCCGCGTCGTCCAGCAGCCGCGCCGTTCCCTCCACGGCCTCGGCGCCCTCCGCGACCCGTCCGCGCACATCGCACGCGGCCACGGTGACACGGCCGTCCCTGCGCAGCCGCTTGACCTTCCACGAGTCGGAGCGGGTCCAGACGTACAGCTCACGGCCCTCGACGGCGAACCACACGGGCGTCGCGACGCCCGTCCCGTCCTTCCGGAACGTGGTGAGGCTGATGTATTTCGCGCGGTCGAGCTCCTGGAGATCCACGGGCGCGAGACTACGCCTCACCGGGCCGAGTGGGAATCGAAGGCCGCCCTCGCCTCCGCCAGCGCGGCCGCATGGGCCCGTGTCCAGGCGCAGGCGGTGTCGAGCGGGCCGAGCAGCGAGCGGCCGAGCGCGGTGAGTTCGTATTCGACGCGCGGAGGGTTCTCGTCGTACGCGGTCCTCGCGAGGAAGCCGTTGCGCTCCATCGACCGCAGGGTCTCGGTGAGCACCTTGGGGGTGATCCAGTGGAGCGGTACGCGCAGTTCGGAGAAGCGGCGCGGCCCGTCCTCCAGGCAGCGCAGCACCCATGCGGACCATTTGTCGCCCACCCGGAACGGCCGCGAACCGGGCTCGGCGAAGCAGTCGGCCCCGGGGAACATGTCGGCACGCAGGGGCTCGCGGGTGAGGGACATGTCCTCAGACGCTAGCCCAGTACCGTTGAAGTAACCAGGCATGTCCGTTCTACCGTCCGGGCCATGAGCGACATCATCATCTTCGGAGCAGGTGGACGGGTCGGCCGGGCGGCCGTGACGGAGGCGGTCGCGCGCGGCCACCGGGTGACGGCGGTGGTGCGTGACCCCGCGAAGTACCCGGCCCTGGGCGGAGACGGCATCACGGTCGTACGGGGCGACGCGACCGATGCGGCGTCGGTGGCGGCACTCGCGGCCGGCCACGACGCCGCGATCAACGCATCGGCGCGGCTGGACATCCCGTCCGACGCATACTTCACCGCGACGGCGAAGGCCCTGGTCGCGGGCCTGGGCGAGGCAGGCGTCCGGCGCCTGCTGGTGCTGGGCATCGCGACGACGCTGGAGGCCTCGTCCGGCGTACGGATCATGGACGCGCCGGACTTCCCGGCGGAGTACCGGGCGTTCTCGCAGGGCCATGTCGCCGAGTTCGAGGTGCTGTCCACGGCGGATCCGGCGGCACTGGACTGGCTGATGGTCGTGCCGCCCATGCAGCTCGACGCCGAGGCCCCGCGGACCGGGGGCTACCGGACGGCGATCGGCACGGTGCCGGACGGTCCGGGCCGTATCTCGCACGCGGATCTGGCGATCGCACTGCTGGACGAGATCGAGTCGCCGCGCCACAGCCGGGTGCAGTTGGCGGTCGCCGCGTAGGCACGCGGTGACGCGCGCACGGCTGCGCGGCTGCGGTGCTGCGCGGCGACGCAGCTATGCGGCTATGCGGCTACGAGATCACGCGTTCACAGGGGCACGAGCGCGCAGCGCGTCACGAGGTCGTCCATGGACAGGCCGAGCGTCCCGGCCAGCGCGGCCACGGTGAAGAAGGCCGGGGTCGGGGCGCGGCCCGTCTCGATCTTGCGGAGGGTCTCGGCGGAGAGCCCGGCGGCCGCCGCGACCTCCACCATGCTGCGGGGACCGCGCGCCTCGCGGAGCAACCGGCCGAGCCGCTCGCCGCGTTCACGCTCTTCGGGGGTCAGGGGCGTACGAACCATGCCGTTATTGTAATACCGCCTCGACCGGTATAGTAATTGGTATGGTGGAGATCAAGACAGACACATCCCTGGACGCCATGCGGGCCGCCGGCCGGGTCGTCGCACAAGCCCTTGCGGCGGTACGGGACGCGGCGGCCGTGGGTGTCACACTCCGGGCCCTGGACGAGACCGCCCGGACCGTTCTGCGCGAGGCCGGCGCGGGCTCGCCCTTCCTGGGCTACCGGCCGGACTGGGCCCCCATCCCCTTCCCCGCCGTCGTCTGCACGTCCGTCAACGACGCGATCGTGCACGGCATCCCGGACGGTCACCGGCTTCGCGACGGCGACCTCGTGAGCATCGACTGCGGCGCGGTCCTGGGCGGCTGGGTCGGTGACTCGGCCATCAGCTTCACCGTCGGGCGCCCCCGCTCCGCGGACGTCCGCCTCGTCGACACGGCCTACGAGGCCCTGGAAGCCGGCATCGCCGCCGCGGTCGTCGGCAACCGCATCGGGGACATTGCCCATGCGATCGGCCGGGTCTGCCGGGCTGCGGGGTACGGCATCCCGTCCGGCTTCGGCGGCCATGGCGTGGGCCGCACGATGCACGAGGACCCGAGCGTTCCGA
The DNA here is from genome assembly GCF_053597075.1 of Streptomyces sp. NPDC001514. Classification (NCBI taxonomy): domain Bacteria; kingdom Bacillati; phylum Actinomycetota; class Actinomycetes; order Kitasatosporales; family Streptomycetaceae; genus Streptomyces; species Streptomyces sp. NPDC001514. The sequence goes on along the minus strand of NZ_JBSFHO010000003.1, from coordinate 266,817 downwards.
ACGAAGGCCGCCCGGGCCGCGGAATGCCGCTGCGCCACGGGATGGTCCTCGCGATCGAGCCGATGCTGATCGGAGGCGGCGGCGACGGCTACTACACCGATCGCGACGGCTGGACGCTCCGTACGTCGGACGGCTCACGGGCGTCCCATGCGGAGCACACCGTGGCGATCACGGACGAGGGCCCGCGCATTCTGACCGCCCTCTGAGCACTCGGCGCCGGGCGCTCACGCCCGGATGTCGTCGCAGGCGATGGGCAGATGGCGGGGGCCGCGCAGGACCGCGTTCTGCCGGTACTCGGGCGGGTCCTCCAGCAGCCGGGGGTTCACGAGCCTGCGGGCCAGCTCGCTCAGCGCGAGCTGAGCCTCCAGCCTGGCGAGCGGCGCACCGAAGCAGCTGTGGACGCCGCTGCCGAAGCCCAGGTGCTGGATGTCCGTGCGGTCCGGGTCGAAGCGGTCGGGGTTCTCGAAGCGCTTCGGGTCGCGGTTGCCGGCGGCCACGACGAGCCACAGTGACGCGCCCTTGGGGATGGTGACGCCGTCGACGTCGATGTCCGTGAGCGTGGTGCGGTTCGGCACCAGCTGCACCGGCGGCTCGAAGCGCAGCAGCTCCTCCACGACGGGGACCGCCAGCTTCGGGTTCTCGCGCAGCCGCTGGAGCACGTCCGGGTTGCGCAGGAGCGTCAGCATCCCGTTGGTGATCAGATTGACCGTGGTCTCGTGGCCGGCGATCAGCAGCAGGGCCGAGGTGCTCAGCAGCTCCATGGTCGACATGGATCCGTCCGGACCGTGGAGCGTGGCCAGTTCGGAGAGCATGTCGTCCCTGGGGTTCTTGCGGCGTTCCTCGATGAGGCCGGCCAGATACATGCCGAGTTCCGTCCGGGCCTGCTGAGTGATCTTGTTCCGCTCGGTCGGGTCCTGCCCTGGCATCGGGTCCAGGCTGGCGGCCAGGGTGTCCGCCCAGGTGTGGAAGCGTGACTCGTCCTCGCGCGGCACACCGAGCAGCCGGCAGATCACGGTCACCGGGAACGGGTACGAGAACTGCTCCACCAGATCGATCCGGTCCGTGTTCCCGATGCCCTCGATGAGCCCGGAGACGATCTCCCCCAGTTCGTCGCGCATCTCGTGGACGCGGCGCGGCTTGTGGGGCGGTCCGAACGACGTGTTCGTCATCCGGCGCAGCCTGTCGTGCTCCGGGGGGTCGAGCCGGATGAAGCTGGGCGGCAGGCTCGAATCATTCTGCTCGTCGAACCCCGGGCCCCCGGGCACGGCCAGATTGTGGGGGTCGGAGCTGACCCGCGGGTCGTGCAGCAGGCTCAGGATCTCGTGGTAGGTGCTCACCACATAGGCGCCGTCGCCCTCGCTGTGGACCGGGGTCCTGCGGAGCTCCGCGTACAGCGGGTAGGGGTTGTGACGGTTGCCGTAGTCGAGGATCTGCCGCAGCAGACTGTCCTGGGTCATGACCAGTCCTTGGGGTCGCGCACGGCGTCAGTGCCGGCCGGGTGTGAAGGTGATCCGCCGGTCGGACGGCGAATAGCCGCTGAGGGTGACGGTCGGTGCGTGGGTGGGCACCGACGGGTCGGGGAAGTCGGCCGGCACGGGTCGCATGCCCTCGGTACGGCGGTCCACGGTCGGGAACTGCGGCGGGAACGGCGCCGTGGCCTCGATCAGCCGCTCGTAGAACGGCAGCCACCGCGCCTGGTCGAAGGTGACGGCGCCGATGACGCGGTCCTGGAACCCGTACACACCGACGAATCTGCGCTCGGCGAGCGAGCCCTGTGAGATGAGGATCTCCGTGCCCATGGACGGCACGCCGACCGATTTGATGTTCACGCCGAACTGCGAGGACCAGAAGGCCGGGACCCAGATGTGGGGACGGCGCTCCACGCTCTCGCAGAGCATGTTGTGCGCCGCGGTCTCGGCCTGGCTGACGGCATTGCCCCAGTGCTCCAGGGACAGGAACTGGTACGCGAACAGCGGGTGGGGGGACCGTGCCACGTCACCGGCCACGAAGACGTCGTCAGTGACGATGCCCCGGATGTCGAAGGCCCGGCAGCCGGCGTCGCAGGCGATGCCCCGGGGCCCCGCGCCCAGGCCCGAACCGGCGAGCCACTCGGTGTTGCGCGTCGCGCCGAGCGAGACGACCACGACGTCGGTCTCCACGGTGGAACCGTCGGAGAGGTGGGCCGCTCGGACGCGTCCCGCCGAGTCGCCCTCCAGGGCGGTGACCATGACACCGCAGCACAGGTCCACTCCGTTCTCGCGCTGCAGCTCGGCGGCGACCTCGCCGACGACGCCGCCGAGCGCACCGACGAGCGGCGCGGCTCCGCGTTCGGCGACGGTGACGGGCAGGCCGCGCTCACGGCAGGCGGAGGCGATCTCCGAGCCGGTGAAGCCTGCGCCGATCACGAACACCCGGCGGGGTCCTTGCGCGAGCCGTCGGTGCAGCGCGGTCGCGTCGTCGCGGGTGCGCAGGACGAAGACGCCGTCGAGCCCGGCTTCCGTCTCCTTCGGCCACGGGCGCGCGCGTACGCCGGTGGCGATGAGCAGCCGGTCGTACTCCACTTCGTCGCCGTCGGCCAGCCGCACCCGCTTGGCCGCCATGTCCAGCCCGGTGGCGGGGACACCCAGCCGCCACTGCGCGTCCAGTTTCCGGCGCCGGGGCAGAGCGGTGCGTTCGGGAGTCGCCACGTCCAGAAGGACCTGCTTGGACAGCGGGGGCCGGTCGTAGGGCTCGTACGGCTCGTCGCCGATCAGCGTGAGCGAACCGGCGAAGCCCTCGTCCCGCAGGGTTTCCGCGGCCCGGAGACCGGCGAGGGAGGCGCCGACGATCACGATGCGCCCTTCGCGTTTGAGCCATGTCAGGAATCCGTCACTGTGCATGTGAGGCCTCCTCCGCCGGCGTGTCCCCGTCGAGCTCGTCGATGAGAATGGCCTGGACCGGGCACGCGGCAGCGGCTTGTTTCACGTGCTCCAGCTGTTCCACGTCGGCATGCGGGTTGTAGAGCAGCGCCTCTTCGCCGTGCATGGCGAACACATCGGGAGCGAGGAACGCGCACTGCGCGTACCCCTGGCATCGGTTGAGATCGACGACAAGCCTCACCGAGATCCGTCCTTCCTGGACTGGTCTTTCCTCCACGTCAGCATGAGAGTGCGAGCGTGTCCCCGCTCGCCGTGGCGGACCGAAGGAGTGACGGTCACGGAAGGGCGACGGGGGCCGGCCGGGACCGCAGCCCGCCCCGGAGAATGTGGACACTGACGATCAGGGCCCAGAACGGGAAGACCAGTTCGGACCAGGGGATGCCCGGCGCCGCGAGGAGCAGCGTCAGACCGCAGAGGTAGCCCAGGATCGTGAGCGGGCGCGGAAGGACGGCGAGGCGATGCCCCATGGCCGAGGTCGTGAAGATGAACACGGCTGCCATCCGCATCGCATAGGTCGTCATCAGGGTGTACGCGAAGTCCCGTCCGAAGCCCACGTGCGGTGGGTTGGTGCCCGTGGTGGCTCCTGTGGCCAGCGCGCTGCCGGCGGCAGCGGCGGCGGCGAAGAGCGTGGCCACGAAGATCAGGCCACTGCCCAGGAACGCGGTGGCGATGAATCTGTCCTCCGCGTCTCCGACCCGCGCGCGCAGGGCGCCGATGAACCAGAGGAAGAAGATGCCGGCGAACGGAACGAGCCCGAGCGCCGTGTGCACCGCCTCGCGGCTCGACGGGTCGTCGAACGCACCGGCGTCGGCCTTGTCGGCCCCTTCGGGAAACGCCAGCCGGACCAGCACGATCGCTGCCGCGAGCAGCAGAGCGAAGATGATCCCGGCCGCGCCCGCAGCCCGGGGCGTCACCATCCGCTGATCGTTCGAGTCCATGGGCCGCTCGCTTTCTCCCCCTCACCAGCAAGCGGCCTCGTCCCCGGCGGCGCCACCGGGACCGCCCGTGCGGGTGACAGCGCCGCGGGCCGGAACCGATGTCCGACCGGTCCGGCCCGCGGCGCCTTTCCCGGCGTCGGGTCTTACGGTGTGCCTGCCGGGCGCACCACCATCGCCGAGCCGCCGCCACGTCGCACCTTCTCCGCCGCCGCGAGCCAGCGGCCGTCCGGCAGCCGCTGGATGCCCGTCGCCGCCCCGATTTCGGGGTTCTGGCGGAACGCGTGGCCCAGCGCCTCCAGTTCGGCACGGAGCGGGCTGTTCCACAGCGCCGGTTCGAGTTCGGTCGTCGCCTGGTTGCGCTGGCTCGCGCGCGGCGCGGCGATCGCCTCGACCAGCGGCAGGCCGCGGTCCACGACACCCGTCAGCGTCTGGAGCACCGTGGTGATGATCGTCGCGCCGCCGGGCGAGCCGAGCGCGAGCACCGGCCGGTCACGGTCGTCGAGAACGATCGTCGGGGAGATCGAGGACCGGGGGCGCTTGCCCGGTCCTGGCAGGTTCGGGTCGTGGACCGCCGGGTTGGCCGGGGCGAACGAGAAGTCGGTCAGCTCGTTGTTGAGCAGGAAGCCCCGCCCGGGCACGGTGATGCCGCTGCCGCCCGTCGACTCGATGGTCAGGGTGTACGCGACGACGTTGCCCCACTTGTCGGCCGCGGTCAGGTGCGTCGTGTTCTCGCCCTCGTACGTCGTCGGTGCCGCCGTACCGCCGCTCGCGCACGCCGCCGGGTTCCGCGGGTCACCGGGAGCGAGCGGGCTCGTCAGCACGGCGTCGTCGCGGATCAGGCACTCACGCGAGTCGGCGAACCGCTGCGACAGCAGCTCCCGCACCGGAACGTCCTCGAACGCCGGATCGCCGACCCACCGCCCGCGGTCCGCGAACGCGATCCGGCTCGCCTCGACGAAGCGGTGCAGGTACTTCGCCTGCGAGAGGCCCGAGAGATCCGTCCGCTCGAGAATGTTGAGCGCCTCGCCCACGCTCGTACCGCCCGAGGACGCCGGGCCCATGCCGTACACGTCCAGCCCCCGGTACGACACCTTCGTGGGCCGCCGCTGCTCCGTCCCGTACGCCGCCAGGTCGCGCAGCGTCAGGTCGCCGGGCCGCACGATCCGCGTGGCGCCCTCGCGCACGACCGGCTTGCGCACGGTGTTCACGATGTCCCGCGCGATCGCGCCCCGGTACAGGGTTCCGGTGCCCTTGTGTCCGAGCTCCTCGTACGTACGCGCGAGGCCCGGGTTCTTGAACACGGAGCCGACCACCGGCAGCTGCCCGCCCGGCAGGAACAGCTCGGCCGTCGCCGGGAAGTCGCGGAAGCGCGCCTCGTTCGCCTGGGTCTGGGAACGGAACGTGGCGTCGACGGTGAAGCCGTCCTTCGCCAGCCGCTCGGCCGGCCTCAGCAGCTGCCGCAGCGGCCTGCTCCCCCACGCGTCGAGCGCCGCGTCCCAGGTCGCCGGTGTGCCGGGCGTGCCGACGCCGAGGCCGCTGGTCATGCCCTCGTCGAAGGGTATGGGCTTGCCGTTCTCCAGGAAGAGGGACGCGTCCGCCGAGCCGGGCGCGGTCTCGCGGCCGTCGATCGTGTGGACCTTCCGCGACTTCGCGTCGTAGTAGACGAAGAAGCCGCCTCCGCCGATGCCCGCGGAGTACGGCTCTGTCACCCCGAGCGCGGCGGCCGTCGCCACCGCCGCGTCCACCGCGTTGCCACCGCCCCGCAGGACCTCGATGCCCGCCGCGGAGGCATCCGCGTCGACGCTCGCGACCGCTCCTCCGTAGCCGACGGCCACCGGCTCCTTGACCGGGACCGATTCCTTCGGCGGTGCGGGCGGCGCCGCCGGTGGCGCGGCCGCACCTCCCGCCGCCAGGACCGCCAGCGCGACGGCGGGAATCGTGACAAGACGAGCGGCAGTACTACGACGCATCCGTACCTCCAGCCGAAGAACGTCCGCGCAGCGTAACTACACCTCAGCCTTCCCGTCAGGACCGCATCGAACACCGTTCCGCCCGGCCCGCTAGCATGCGCGCCCATGAATGAAGACCTGCGCAACATCGTGCTCGGCGTCCTGGCCGCCGGTATCAGCGCCTCGTTCGGCTGGTTCGCCCGTAATTACCTCTGGCGCCGCAGGCTCCGCCGGAAGCAGGCCTTCTTCGGTCTGCCGGGGAACTCCGAGTGTCTGCTCGTGGTCAACCGTGAGGCGGGCAGCGAGGGCGCGGTGCACCGCTTCGACGTGTTCGCGCTCCTCGAGCTCTCCGCGCTCGTCAAGGACTGCGGCGCGCACGCCCAGATCATTCAGCACGATGTCGCCCAGCAGGGCTTCGGCGAGCGTACGGAGTTCTGCGTCGGCGGCCCGTACTCGAACCGCCGGATGGCCGCGCACCTCTCCTCGCTGCTCCCCGGCGTGAAGGTGAACACGGACGTGGAGCCGGGTCCGGACCGCGGCGCGTTCCAGATCGGCTCCGAGCGGTACCGCCTGGAGGCGGGCACCACCGAGTACGTCCTCCTCGCGCGGCTCACGGTGGGCGAGGGCGCGCGGCCCGTCTTCCTCTTCTGCGGTCAGCGGGCGATCACCAACCAGGCCGCCACCCGCTACCTGGCCCGTCACCACGAGAAGCTCGCCCGCAAGCACGGCACGAACTCCTTCGTCCTGCTGCTGAAGGTCGTCAACACGCAGGCGTACGGGCCCGATGTCGTCGAACTCGTCGCGGACGTCACCAAGGCGGCACAGGCCCCGGCGCCCGCCGTCCGCACCTCGCACCGCGCCGCAAGCTAGGCCCTGTCCGTGTCGGCCCCGCTGAGGCCGACCGGCAGCGACTTGATCCCGTTGATGAAGTTGGACACGAGTCGCCTCGGCGGCTCCGCGACGGTGACGAACGGAAGGATCTCCCGCACCTCCTCGTGCAGCACGCGGAGTTGAAGGCGCGCGAAATGCGCGCCCAGGCACACGTGCGGTCCGTCCCCGAAGGACACGTGCAGGTTCGGCGTCCGGGACAGATCGAGCCGGTACGGGTCGGCGAAGACCCGTTCGTCGTAGTTGGCGGAGGCGTGGAAGACGACGACCTTGTCGCCGGTGCGTACCGCCCGGCCGCCGAGTGTCGTGTCCCGGGCCGCCGTGCGGCGGAACGACAGCACCGGCGGGTGCCAGCGCAGCAATTCGTCGACGGCCGTGTCCACGCCCACCGCCCCAACCCTGAGCCGCCGCTGCTCGTCCGGGTGCGCGGCAAGCGCCAGGAGTCCGCCCGGGGCGGCGCTGCGGACCGTGTCGTTCCCGGCGACGGTGAGCAGGAAGAAGAACATCTCCAGCTCGGCGTCGGACAGTCCGGGCGCGGCGAGCGAGGTCATGACGTCGTCGGCGGGGCGGCGCCGTTTGTACGCCGCGAGCTCCTGTGCGTAGTCGAACATCTCGCGGAGCATCGCGGGCGAGCGCGGATTGACCGGCTTCCCTTCGCCGTCCAGCACGGGCGGCTCGTCCGGGTCCTGGTAGGCGATGACGCGTTCGGTCCACTTGAGCAGCAGACCGCGGTCGCTCTCCGGTACGCCGAGCAGATCGGCAAGGTTGAGCAGCGCGTAGTCGTCAGTGACGGCGGCGACCAGATCGACGACGGGGCCCGCGTCGCGGGCGGCTCCGAGCAGTTCCCGGGCGCGGGCCCGCGCGGCGGCCGTGAAGCGGTCGATACGGCCGGGGGTGAAGGCCCGGCTCACCAGCCGCCGCAGCCGGCCGTGGTCCGGAGGATCCTGATTGAGCATCATGCGGCGGATGAACGGCAGGTCCGCCGGGTCGGGGTCGCGGATCTGCGTCGCGCCGAGCCACGACGAGAAGCTCTCCGCGTCCTTGAGCACCCGGACGACGTCGGCATGACGGGTGACGGCCCAGAAGCCGGGGCCGGCCGGCCAGCCCAGCACCTCGTACTCGTCCTGCCAGGCCACCGGGTGACGGTCGCGCAGTTCATGGAAGGCGTCGTGGGGCAGCCCGGTCGCGTAGATGCGCGGGTCGAACACATCGGGGATCGCGGCCGATCGCCCCGGGCCGGTCACGCGTCCGCCCGCAGGAAGTCCTCGACGGTACGGATCAGCTGCAGCGGGGTCTCGTCCATCGCGTAGTGGCCGGCGGCCGCCAGCTCGGCGAGCTCGCCCCGCGCGTACCAGCGCAGCCAGGTGTCGCGCATCAGCCCGGCGCCCAGCGCGGGGTCGAGGGCGCCGACGACGGCGAGGGCCGGGACGGTCGAGCCCTCGACGTCGCCGTGGAAATCCTCGACCGCCCAGGAGTCGAGCCAGGCGCGGAAGGCCTTGGGGTCGCTGCGCCGCAACGACCGCTGCACCATGCGGTCCAGCCAGGCGGCGGGCCGCACCGAGCCGGTGGTGAGGTCGATGATGATGCGGCGGTTCGCCGGGCGCTCGGCGGCGTCCGCGAAAAGCCCCCACTGGTCCGGTGGCATCGGCAGCCCGCCGGCCGGGACGGGTGAGATCCCGACCAGCCGCCGCACCCGGTGGGGTGCGAGCACGGACACGCGCTGGACGACGGATCCGCCCATGGAGTGGCCGACGAGCGAGAAGCGGTCCCAGCCGAGCCGCCCGGCGAGCGCGAGCACATCGGCGGCTCCCTCGCCGGTGGTGTACGCGCCGGGGATGCCCATCGCCTCCCCGTAGCCGCGCAGGTCCACGAACGCGTACGTGAAGGAGGCCAGGTCCAGGTCGGGCAGTACGGGGGCGTAGGCGCCGCGGTCGGCGAACCAGCCGTGCACGGCGATGACGCGGTGCGGTCCTTCACCGAGCAGCGTGTGCGGAAGCACGAAAGGTGTCACGACGTCTCCGTTCGCCGGCTGCGTACGTACGAGACCACGGTGGCTGCCCTTTCGCGGAACCGCCAGGGTGCAGAACCGGCGCACTGTCCGACATATCACATCCGGCAACAGCGGAAATACCCGGCATATACGCAACCTCACCTCCTGCTGTGGCCTCTGTACCGGCGGAACACTTCGCAACGGAGGTTTTTGAGTTGAGCCGCAGCCGCTTCCAGATACGCCCGCGCACCACCGTCCGCCCCGCCGCCGTGCCCATGTGCGTCGCGGCCCTCGCGGTCGCGCTCACCGGGTGCTCCGGCGCCTCCGGCGCCGCGGCCTCGGACGACAAGGCGGCCGCCGACGGCAAGCCACGGACCAGCATCACGGTGAATCTGCGGGGCGAGCGGGCGAGCGCGGGCGAGCCGGTGAAGGTGACGCTCGCGGCGGGGAAGCTGAAGGAGGTCACGGTCACCGACTCCAAGGGCGGCAGGCTCACGGGTACGGTCTCGGGCGACGGCCGCACGTGGACATCGGCCCGCAAGGCCGCGCCCGGCACGGCCTACTCGGTGCAGGCGCTGGACGACCAGGGCGGTACGGCGACCGTGCGCTTCGCCACCGCCGCGCCGGACAAGGTCAACAAACTGACGCTCGCGCCCGGCAGGAACACCACGGTCGGGGTCGCCCAGCCGCTGTCGATCGTCTTCGACCGTCCGGTGCGGAACAAGGCGGAGGTCGAGAAGCACCTCAAGGTGACCACGTCGGACAACACCCGGGGTTCGTGGGGCTGGATGGAGGACTGGTCGGGCAGGTCCCGGGTGGACTGGCGGCCGAAGGACTACTGGAAGCCGGGCACCGAGGTCACGCTGAACGCCGAGCTGAACGGCATCGATTCGGGCGGGGACGGCGGCTGGTTCGTCCGCGACTACACCACCGGTTTCACCGTCGGCAAGCAGCAGCTGGTGAAGGTCGACCTCGACAGCCACCGGCTGAAGCTCTACCGGGACGGGGTGCAGATCAAGGACGTCCCGATGTCGGCCGGCACCCCCGGTGGTGAAAAGGCCTCCTGGCGCGGAACGGCCGTGCTGATGGCGAAGGAGGGCACGATCAACATGAACTCCGAGACGGTCGGGCTCGGTGACGCCTACGACAAGATGGTCGACTATTCGATGCGGCTGACCTGGTCGGGGATGTACGCGCATGCGGCGCCGTGGAACGCCGCGTACTTCGGCAACGCCAACCGGAGTTCGGGCTGCGTGGGGATGAGCGACGCGGACGCGTCGGCGGTCTACGGCGAGGTCCAGCTCGGCGACCCGTTCGAGATCACCGGCGGCGACGCCAAGGGCACCATCGCCCTCAACAACGGCTACGGGGAGTGGAATCTGAGCTGGGCCGATTGGCAGGCGAAGAGCTCCCTGCGCTGACCTCCGCCGGACCACGCCCAACAATCGTTACTCTCACGTAACTTACCGACCAGTTACCTAAGGTAAGACTAGCCGGTTACCGTCGGGTCACTTTGAGACTTGCATGAGTCAGGAGCGACCGATGGCCCACCCCCACAAGGCCCTGCGCACGACCACGACCGGCACCGTCTCCGCGGCCCTCCTGGCCGGGGCAGCCTTCGGGCTGGCCCCGGCCACTCCGGCGGCGGCCGACAGCCACCCCGGCATACGGTTCGTCGACATCCACGGCGACGGCGGCACCGTGCTCAAGGCCAACGTCGTCACCCCCGCGGACTCCGACGGCTCGCACACCTACCCGGTGATCGTGCTGCCGACCAGCTGGGCCACACCGCAGGTCGAGTACCTCGCGCAGGCGAGGAAGCTCGCCGACTCGGGCTATGTGGTGGTCAGTTACAACGTGCGCGGCTTCTGGCAGTCCGGTGGAGAGATCGAAGTGGCGGGGCCGCCGGACATCGCCGACGCATCGAAGGTCATCGACTGGACGCTCGCGAACACCCCTGCCGACCCGTCCAAGGTCGGCATGGCCGGTGTGTCGTACGCCGCGGGGATCAGTCTGCTCGCCGCCGCGCACGACGACCGGATCAAGGCGGTCGCGGCACTCAGCGGCTGGGCCAGTCTCACCGACGCCATCTACAGCGGCCGCACCCAGCACCTCCAGGCCGCGGGGCTGCTCGTCGGCGCGGGGTATCTCACCGGCCGCCCCAGCCCCGAACTCCAGCAGTTCACCAAGGACTTCCTCGGCTCGAACCTGGCCAAGGAGGACGAGATGATCGCCTGGGGGAAGAAGCGCTCCCCCGCCACGTATCTCGACCGGATCAACCGGAACGGCGCTGCCGTCATGCTCGGCAACGCCTGGGGCGACACCATCTTCCCGCCCAATGAGTACGCCGCGTTCTACGAGCGGCTCACCGTTCCCAAGCGGCTCGAGTTCCGCCCTGGCGACCATGCCACAGCCGAGGGCGCGGGTCTGCTCGGACTGCCCAACGACACCTGGACCAGCACCCACCGCTGGTTCGACCACTACCTGAAGGGCGCCGACAACGGCGTGGACCGCGAGCAGCCCGTCCGGATCAAGTCCCGCTCGGCCGGGGACTACGAGACCTATCCGGACTGGAAGTCGGTGGGGGCGGACACCCGGAAGATCGCCCTGGGCGGTACGAAGAAGATTTACGCAAACCTCGACTCGGGCGCCAACGGCGGCCTCGTGATGCTCTCCAGCACCCTGGACCAGTTCCTGAAGCTGCCCCCGGTCGCCTCGATCCCGCTGCTGCCGCGGTCGTTCGCCGCCGTCTGGCAGTCCGAGCGCGTCACGTCGGCGCAGCGGATCCGGGGAACCGTGAAGCTTCACACCACGGTCTCCAGCAACAAGGAGAGCGGCACCCTCGTCGCGTACCTCTACGACGTGGGACCGCTCGGCCTCGGCAAGCTGGTGAGCAACGCCCCGTACACCTTCCACGGCCGGACCCCGGGCCGGCCGTTCGCCGTGGACCTGGAGCTGTTCTCCACCGCCTACGACGTACCGGCCGGCCATCGACTGGCCCTGGTCGTCGACACCGTCGACCCGCTCTACATCGAGCACAACCCGTCCGGCGCGCAGCTGACCTTCTCCTCGCCCACGGCCGACCCGTCGTACGTGTCGGTCCCGCTGCGCGAGAAGTGATCTCCGGCTGCTGCCGGGCCGGGTCCGGCCGGGGCGACGCCCACGGCCTTTGTTTCAGGGACTGCGCATCCCGGTGGAGATCGGCGAGGCCGCCGTCATCACAGGGATGAACGGCACATCGTAGTCGAGTCGTCCGGCGTCTCGCGTGCCGCCGCAGATCCTGCGACTGAAGTTCAGGAGGACGTGCTTGTGCCCGCAGTGCTTGTTGACGTCACGCAGCTCGATCAACGGATCGACGCCCATACGCTGCCCTGCCCCATTTCTCAGCGGTGTCGGGTCAGCGCAAACTATCCAGCCCAACAAGGGACTTCACACTCGACACGCATAAATAGGGCATAAGCCGTATTTACTATTCCGCGGGCGGGCGGGGCCGTCAGGCCTCGGCCGCCTCCGCGTACACCTGGGACAGCTCCGGCGAGCCCTGCACCGCCCAGCCCAGCCCCGCCTCCACCACATTGATCTCGCGCCCCGACGCGAGCCGCACCACCGGATGGCCGCCTGGCCAGACATGCCAGGAGGCACCCCGGACGGTCCGCACGATCACGGTGCCGAGATAGAGCCCCGCGTCGTTGCCGACCCAGGGCAGCTCCTCCGGGTCGTCCCGCCAGCGCGGCGGCAGCTGGTCGAGGGCCTCCAACGAGGCAGGCGTGTCGTCCAGTTCCAGCCCTTGCTGCCCCGCCCGGACCCGCAGCAGCTCACATTCGGCGAGCAGCTCGGCCACGCCGTCGGGGTCGCCGCCCGCGGCGGAGGCCAGCGCCTGTCCGTCCCGCTCGTCGTCATGCCTTTTGCGCCAGTTGTCCAAGAAAGGGATGTTCATACCGATCAGCCTCGCATTCCCATGGACGGGCGCACCACATGGCGCGCGGGGCGGGCCCCGGAGGCCTGCGCCTGCCGGGGTCCCGGAGTCTCAGAGATCGAGATCGACCACGACCGGAGCGTGGTCCGATGCGCCCTTGCCCTTGCGCTCCTCCCGGTCGACATAGCTGTCCTTGACGGCCTTCGCGAACGGCTCGTTGCCGTACACCAGGTCGATGCGCATGCCCCGGTTCTTGGGGAAGCACAGCTGGCGGTAGTCCCAGTAGGTGAACGGGTGGTCGTACTTGAGCGGGCGCGGCACCACATCGGCGAGGCCCGCCTCGCGCAGACCGGCCAGCGCGGCACGCTCCGGCTCGGTCACATGGGTCATACCCTCGAAGAAGGACGGGTCCCACACGTCGTCGTCGGCCGGCGCGATGTTGTAGTCACCGAGCACCGCGAACGGCCGGTCGCCGGCGGCGTCCTCGGCGACGGCCTGCTTCAGCGCCTCCAGCCAGGCCAGCTTGTACACATAGTGCTCGTGGGCGACCTCCCGGCCGTTGGGCACGTACACCGACCAGACGCGGACCGGACCGCAGGTGGCGCTCACCGCGCGCGGCTCCTGCACACCGCCGTACGCCGGGCCGCCGGGTAGACCCATGACGACGTCGTCGAGCCCGGCCCGGGAGACCACCGCCACGCCGTTCCACCGGCCGTCGGCGTTGACCGCGGACTCGTAGCCGAGCTCCTTCAGGGCGTCGGTGGGGAACTGCTCCGCGGTGCACTTGGTCTCCTGGATGCACAGCACGTCGGTGCCGCTGCTCTCCAGCCAGGCGAGCAGGCGCGGCAGCCGGGCGGTGATCGAATTGACGTTGAACGTGGCGATGCGCATGCCGCAAGCGTAACCGCGGGGTGTGACAGTCAGCGGGGCCCCTCAGACGTCGGCCGAGTCCCCGGAGGCGAGCCTGCTGTGCTCGGCGCCGCCGAGGTTGCCGATGTGGGTGTCGTAGATGGGGCGCGCGAGCTCGGTCAGCAGGGCGTCGTGGATGTCGATGGCACGGCGCGGCTTGACCTCGCGTACGTAATCGATGACCTCGGAGACCTTGCTCCAGGGGGCCATCACCGGAAGCATCAGCGTCTCCACGGGCTGCGCGGGGACGGTCAGCGCGTCGCCGGGGTGGAAGACCGAACCGTCCACGAGGAAGCCGACATTGGTGATCCTCGGCAGATCCGGGTGGATGACGGCGTGGAGTTCGCCGTGCACCTGGACGTCGAAACCGGCGGCGGTGAAGGTGTCGCCGTTGCCGACGGTGTGCACCCGGCCGGGAAAGGCGGCCGAGAGCCGGTCGGCGACGCTGCGCAGGGTCCAGATCTCGGCGCCCGGCTGGGCGTCGAGGGCCACGCGCAGGCGCTGCTCGTCGAAGTGGTCCGGGTGCTCGTGCGTGACGAGAACGGCGTCCGCGCCGGCCGCGGCGTCCTCCTCGCTGAAGCCACCGGGGTCGATGACGAGCGTGCGCCCGTCCTTCTCGAGCCGGATGCAGGCGTGCGACTTCTTTGTGAGCTTCACCTGGGTGACCTCCCTCTCGGGTGCCGCGGCCTCCGGGGCCGCCGTGACCGGCCCCCTCCTGCGACCCTAGCGGCCGCGGCCCGCCGGGGCGCGGTCGCCAGGGTGCGGCGCCCGGAATCAGGGCTCCGCCCCGGGCCCCTGGGCGGGCCCGGTGCTGTCGGGTCGGCCCGCGTGTCCGTCCTCGAACGCCGGACAGGGCCTAGTCGCGCGGGGTCGTCTCCTCGCGGATCACCGCCTGGGCCACGCGGAACGCCGAGTTGGCGGCCGGGACGCCGCAGTAGACCGCCGCCTGGATGAAGACTTCACGGATCTCGACCGGAGTGAGACCGTTGCGCAGCGCCGCCCGCGTGTGGAAGGCCAGCTCCTCGAGGTGGCCGCCCGCGACCAGCGCGGTGAGCGTGACCGCGCTGCGGGTCCGCCGGTCCAGCCCGTCGCGGGTCCAGACCTCACCCCAGGCATAGCGGGTGATCAGCTCCTGGAAGTCGCCGGTGAAGTCGTCCGCCGCGGCCGTGGCCCGGTCCACATGCGCGTCCCCGAGCACCTCGCGGCGGACCTTCATCCCGGCCTCGTACGGGTCGGGGCGCACCGACCCGACGGCGTGCGGCTGCTCGGGGGCCGGGGCGATCTCGCCGACCGGGGTGACCGGCGCGGAGATGGAGGGGAACACCGGCGGCGCGGGGATCGCGGCCAGCGTGTCCTGCCAGGCCGACGAGAAGTGGCGTACCAGCAGATCGGTGACCGCGGCCGGCTGCTCCACGGGCGCGAGGTGGGAGGCGCCGGGGACCAGCGCGAGGCGGGCGTCGGGTATGCCGGCGACCAGGGTGCGGGCCTCGGCGGGCCCGGTGAGCTGGTCGTCGGAGCCGACCAGGACCAGGGTCGGGACGCCGACCCGGCCCAGCTCGGCGCGTACGTCGAAGGCGGCGAGCGCCTCGCAGGCGGCGATGTAGCAGCCGGGGTCGGTGGTCCGCACCATCTGGACGGCCCACTCGACGATCGCGGGCTGGGCGGCCGCGAAGCCCGGCGTGAACCATCCGTCGGGCGCGGTGCGGGCCATCGGGTCCAGTCCGTTCGTACGGACGATCACGCCCCGCTGTCGGAATTCGTCGGCGGTCCCGAACCGGGGCGAGGCCGCAACCAGCGCCAGTGAGGCGACCCGGTGCGGCAGCCGCAGCGCCAGGTCGATGCCGACGGCACCGCCGATCGAGCAGCCCACGTACCCGAAGCGCTGCACGCCGAGTCCGTCGAGCGTGGCGACGAGGCGGTCGGCGAGCTCGGTCACCGAGCCGGCGGGGTGCGCGGGGGCGCCGCCGTGGCCGGGCAGATCGAAGCGGAGGACGCGCCACTGCTGGGACAGCTCCGGTGTCTGGCGGTCCCACATGTGCCACGTGGTGCCGAGCGAGGGCCCCAGGACGAGTACGGGCGCGTCGTCCGGACCGTCGATCCGGTACTGCAGGGTCTTCGGGGGCGTAGGCGTCTGCGTCTCACTCACTCGCTCCACAGTAGTGAGCGGAGGCACACGCTCCGGATCAGGGGGTCGCCGTCGAGACGACATACACCTTGGGCGAGGACGGATCGGTCAGATCGGCGGTGATGTCCTGGGTCGGCCTGGGATCCTCCTGCCGGTGCGTGGTGCCCGCCCAGTAGGACTCGGGCCCGAAGGACCATCCGACGGTGGAGGCGTCGCGCTCGCCGATGGTGACCGTGCCGGTCTTCAGCGCGGAGCGGCTGGTGCCGGCCTTGTTCAGGAAGCGGTCGAGGCCCGCGGCGGTGGTCCGGAAGGTGACGTAGAGACGGCTGGACTTCCAGTTGGAGGTCTCGTAGTAGGCGACCTCGGTGGACTTCGCCGGGATGGGCACCTCGAACACGCGGCGCTTCATCTTGGACGGCCAGCTCTCGCGCAGCCCGGTGGCCGACGACTCCCGCTCCTTGTCCCGGCCGCTGTCGCGGCTCTGCTCCGCGGAGATCACCAGATAGCCGGCCGGGACGCCGATGAGCAGCACGATGACGATCGCGGTCAGCCAGCGGCGGCGGATCATGTGGCGCCGGTCCTCCGGCGGACGCACGGTCCCGTCCGGGCGGATGGTCCCGTCCGGGCGGGTCGTCCCGTCCGGGCGGACGGTCTGTCGGGGCAGGGTCATGAGGAGGGTTCCTGGGGGGTGGTGCGGGCGGTGTTACCGGTGTCGCCGTTGTTGCCTTGGCTTCCGTTGCCGGCGTTGCTGCCGTTGCTGCTGATGCCGCCGAGGCTGCCCGGGTTGCGGAGGGCCTGGGCGTACCGCTCGTATCTCTCGTGCCGCTCGACGCGGCGCCTGTTGGCGCGCCGGAAGCGCCGGGCGACCAGCCGCGCAAGGTCGGCGGCGCCGACCATACCGGCCTCGGGGCCGAGCTCGGCCTTGACGATACGGGCCTCCGGCCGGTAGCCGCGCCCGGTCAGATGGCGGCGGAAGGCGTCCCGGGCGGGCCCGATCAGCAGATCGTCGGCTGCGCTCACGCCGCCGCCGATGACGAAGCAGGAGGGGTCGAGAGCGGCGGCGAGGTTGGCGATGCCCACGCCGAGCCACTGGCCGATGTCCTCGAGCAGCTCGACGCACATCGCGTCGCCCTCGCGGGCCAGCTCGGTGATCAGCGGGCCGGTGATGTCCGGGACGTTGCCCTTGACCCGCTCGATGATGTTGTACGCGACAGGGGAGTCGGCGGCCGCCAGCTCACGGGCCTCACGGACGAGGGCGTTGCCGGAGCTGTACTGCTCCCAGCAGCCGCGGTTGCCGCAGGGGCAGCGGTGCCCGCCGGGCACGACCTGCATATGGCCGAACTCGCCGGCGACGCCGAACTTGCCGCGCTTGACCTGCCCGCCCTCGAGGATCGCGCCGCCGATGCCCGTACCGAGCGTGATCATGACGAGATGGTCCTCGCCGCGGCCGGCTCCGAAGCGCCATTCGGCCCAGGCGGCGGTGTTCGCGTCGTTGTCGACCATGACGGGGACGGCCAGGCGGTTCTGCAGCGCGTCACGCAGCGGTTCGTTGCGCCAGGCGAGGTGGGGCGCGAACAGCACCTTGGAGCGGTCCGCGTCGACCCAGCCGGCCGCGCCGATGCCGACGGCGTGCACATCGTGCCGGTCCGAGAGGTCGAGGACCAGCTCGACGATGGTGTCCTCGACGACCTTGGGACTCTTGGACTTGTCGGGGGTCTCGGTGCGGACCTTCTCCAGGATGACCCCGTCGGCGTCGACGACGCCGGCCATCACCTTCGTACCGCCGATGTCGATGCCGACGGTCGGGACACGGGGCGCCGTGAGGTGGGAGCGCCGCTCTCGTGTGCCGACGGTCCGCAGGACGGTGGCCCGGGCGGAGCCTCGGCTTGTGAAGTCACGGTACGTGCTCACGACGTCCCTGCGAGTGGTGGTGGGCGGTCCGGATCAGCGGAGGCGGACGGCGCCCGCCGTGCCCGATTGTGCCATCCGGGCATCGCAGGGGGGCCGTGCGAGGGCGGGGGCGCGCAGCGGAAGCCCCTGCCCTGCGTTCACACAGGGGCGTCGTTCACACAGGGGCGTCGCCGGACCCGCTTCCGATGCCCTGGCGGTCGGGGGTCATCGCGATCGCCAGCAGGGCCGGGTCGGTGAACGAGCGCGCCACCGACTCGTCCAGGAGCTTCAGCTGCGCCCGCACGGAGGGCAGGTGCGATTCGGGCAGGGCGGCGAGCAGGCCGTCCAGCAGGGCCCGGAGCCGTCGGCAGATCTGGGTGGAGGTCGCACCGTACTCACGGATCTCGGTCACACCGAGCTGGAGGAAGTCCGCCCAGGCCCGCCCGGGGACCACCAGCCGGGTCCGGCCATGGCTGTCGTGGAGGGTGTAGCTGTGGCTCAGCTCCGCCTTGCCGACCGTGTGCAGGAACGCCTCGATGTGGTTGAGGAGCTGAACTGCGGTCGTGGGATCGTTCACGGCCGGTGAGAGCGCTCTGATCGCGATGTCGACGAGGATGCGGAGGGCGAAGGCGGGGTCCTGCTCGATGGTCCGCTCGACGCCCAGCGCGACGAGTCCGGTCAGGGCCCGGGCGTCGGGGGGCGGTGCGCTGTGGACCTCGAGCAGCGTGGCGCCGGGCGGTACGGAGTCACCCACCCGGTGGGCGAGCACGATCACGCAGTCGTGGCGCTCGGCGACGGCCCTCAGCCGCGCCGCGTTGATGCCCTGGATCGTGCCGCCCTGCTCGGTGGGGATCCGGGTCACGGGTCCGCCCGTCAGGGGTGCCGTCCGCTCCCCGCCGCGGATCGTGCCGCTCTCGGCCAGCATCGTCCCCCGGTCGATCAGCCGTCGTCCCGCCCCTGACACCAGGGCGGCGATGGCCACGGGTCTCAGGTTGTGGATGAATCGGTTGAGATAGATCAGGAGGAGCAACAGACTCGCCGCGACGCCCGCACCCGCCAGGGTGACACCGAGATCGGGCACGAAGTCCGTCTCGATGCGGCGCAGCAGCGAGAAGGCGAAGGCGAACGTTCCGGCGAAGGTGGCGAGCACGGCCTTCTGCAGCCGGTCCCGGTACCAGAGCCGCATGTAGCGCGGGGAGAGCGTTCCCGTGGCCTGCTGGACGACGAGGACGCCGATGGTCACGACGAAGCCGAGAAGAGCGACCATCGCGCCGACGATCGAGCTGAGAACGCTGCTCGCGGTCGACGCGGAGTACTGCCAGTCCTCGGGCACCCTCACCTTGCTGTCGAGCCACACCGTGGCGTCCGCGAGGAGCACACCGAGAACGATGCCGAGCAGCGGAACCATCCACAGACTTGCCTTGGCGTACTGCCGCAGCCGGAAGACCGTCGCCCAGGACATCATCGCTCGCGCCCCCGGGGTGTCAGCTGATGTTCTCTCGCCCTTCCACGGTAGGGCCGCTCCCGGATATGCACGAATCATCCAGACAATTCCGAAAGGCCCGAAATGTCTTGACTGTCTAAGCTGATGGGGTGGCACGGGACTGCCTGGCCAGGGCGAAAGGGGCTCGCGATGAACGACTACCCGCTCGACTACCCCCTCATCGAGGACCACGGTCTCATCGGTGATCTGCAGACCGCAGCACTCGTGACCACACACGGCACCATCGACTGGTTCTGCTGTCCACGGTTCGATTCGCCGAGCATTTTCGGTGCGCTGCTGGACCGCGAAAAGGGCGGGTACTTCAGGGTCGCACCTGCCGACAAGACGTACACCAGCAAGCAGTTGTACTTTCCCGACACCGCGGTCCTCGTCACCCGCTTCATGACCGAGGCCGGAGCCGGTGAGGTCATCGACTTCATGCCGGTGACGGGCACGACGGCGACGAATCGCCATCGACTGGTCCGTCTGCTGCGATGCGTCCGCGGCAGCATCACCTTCGAGGTCGACATCGTTCCGCGGTTCGACTACGGCCGCGCCCCGCACGAGCTTCATGTCACCGAGAACGGGGGGGTGTTCGTCGCGGACGGCATGGAGCTGACCCTCCACGCCATCCGCGAGCCCGAGGACGTACGGCTCGTCACCGACGTCACCGGCGACCGTGACGTGCACGCCAAGCTGACCCTGCAAGCCGGTCAGGAGCGGGGAATCGTCATCGAGTCCTTCGCCGACGGCCCGCCCCGGGAGATCGGGCACGCCGAGTTCCAGCAGCTCTTCGAAGACACGGTCGGGTACTGGCGCGGCTGGCTCGGCCAGTCCCGTTACTCCGGCCGCTGGCGGGAGGCGGTGGAGCGCTCGGCCATCACGCTGAAGCTGATGACGTACGCGCCGAGCGGCGCGCTCGTGGCGGCGCCGACCACCGGACTGCCCGAGCAGCTGGGCGGCGAGCGGAACTGGGACTACCGGTTCACCTGGATCCGCGATGCCTCCTTCTCCGTCTACGCCCTGCTGGGGCTCGGATTCACCGAGGAGGCGACCGCGTTCATGGTCTGGCTGCACGACCGGGTCCAGGAGAAGGCGGGCAACTCCGGCGACACCGGGCCGCTCAACATCATGTACCGCGTCGACGGCTCCTCCGACCTCGTCGAGGAGACCCTGGGCCACTGGGAGGGCTACCAGGGCTCCAGCCCCGTACGCATCGGCAACGGCGCGGCCGACCAGCTCCAGCTCGACATCTACGGCGAGGCGATGGACAGCATCTTCTTCGCCCACGAACGCGGTCTTCAGGTGGGGTACACCGGGTGGAAGTCACTGCACACCATCGTCGACTGGCTCTGTGACAACTGGGACCAGGCCGAGGAGGGTCTGTGGGAGACCCGCGGCGGGCGCCAGCACTTCACCTACGGCCGGGTGATGTCCTGGGTCGCCTTCGACCGGGCGCTGCGGCTGGCCGCCGCGAGCGGCCGGCCGGCCGCGCTCGCACGCTGGAGCGGTGAACGGGACAAGATCTACCAGCAGGTCTACGAGCGCGGCTGGAACGCCGAGCGGAAGGCGTTCGTACAGCACTACGGCAGCGAGGTGCTCGACTCGTCGCTACTGCGGATGTCCACCGTGGGCTTCATCACCCCGAGCGACCCGATGTGGACCTCGACTCTGGACGCGATGGACCGGGAGCTGGTGTCCGACAGTCTGGTCTACCGCTACAACCCGGAGGCCTCACCCGACGGGCTGCGCGGCTCCGAAGGCACCTTCTCCCTGTGCACGTTCATCTACGTCGACGCACTCGCGCGGGCGGGCAGGCTGGACCAGTCGCGACTCGTGCTGGAGAAGATGCTGACGTACGCCAATCATCTGGGCCTCTACTCCGAGGAGATCGACCTGACCGGACGCCAGCTGGGCAACTTCCCGCAGGCCTTCACCCATCTCGCCTTCATCGATACGGCCCTCACCCTGGATGCGGCCCTGAACCGGGCAGGCGGAAAGGCCTCACCGGTTCCGCCGGCCGACGCGGCCTGAGCTCCCGTCGGTTCACGGCTCACGTGCCCCGGCCTTCCCGGGGCCGAGGAGTACGGCCCTGTCACCCGTACCCGGGACGGGCGCCTCGGCCTCGGTGACGGGGTCGAGACGGCCGTCGGCCCGTACCACGAACAGCCGGTCGTACCCCGACGGCGGGGCCTGGTCCGCGGGCATCACCAGGAAGCGCTCCCCCTGTTCGTACCGGGCTGCCAGCAGGTGCCGGACCAGGTGCCTGCCGAACAGGATGTCGCCGCCTGTGTAGGGGGCGACGACGCCATGGCTGTCGTGCGGGGGCCCCACCCGGTAGACCGGGCCCTCGACGTTGTCCTCGACCATGACCGAGGCGAGCGCGTTGAAGTCGTCGTCGTCGGTGAGCAGGAACACGGCCGAGACTCCCTCCAGCCGGGCCCTGGGGTTGGTGGCCGTCGCCAGCATGTCTCCCTTGGCCAGTTCGATCCCGGCACTCCGGACCCGTTCCCGCTGCTCGTCGAGCCCCGCCCACATGAGCACATCGAGACCCGCGGACTTCAGTGCCTGTCCCAGGCCGATCACCCACGGGTCGCCTCCCACCAGCAGGGGCCTGGCACGCGCCGGACTGGTGACCCCCAGCCGTCGGGCGATGGGCGCCGCGGTGAGCGCGTACAGCAGAACCGTTCCCACGATCACCAGGAAGGTGACCGGAAGGATCTTGGAGGCGCCTTTCAGCCCCGTGGCGACGAGGCCGGCGGCGAAGGTCGAGGCCGTGGACGCCGCCACGATGCCGCGCGGAGCCATCCATCCGATGAACGCCCGTTCCCCGCCGGTCAGGCCCTCGCCGTGGGTCGCGGCGAAGGCCACGAGCGGCCGCACCACCAGGACGAGGACCGCGATGAGAATGAGCGCGGGAAGGAGCACCGGCACCACCGACGCCGGGGTGACGGTGGCCGAGATGGAGATGAACAGCAGCCCGATGATCAGCTGGACCAGCGTCTCGAAGAAGGGACGGCGGGCGGGCATGTCGAAGCCCCGGATGTTGGTCACGGCCAGTCCAGTGACGATCGCGGCGATCAGGCCCGTGTCGTCCCGGACGATGTCGCATACCGCCGACACGGCGATCACCGTGGCCAGTTGCGCCAGTGTGCCGAGCGTTTCGCCGAGCCTGAGGGTGCGCAGCGTCAGCCACAGCAGCGCGACTCCCACGGCCCCGCCCACCAGGCCGATGGACAGGCTGATGAGGAACTGGCCCAGCTGGTATCCCCTGCCGATGTCGATGCGGCCCGTCTGGGAGACGGCATGGAACACGATCGCGCCGAGGATGCCGCCGATCGGGTCGATCAGCGTTCCCTCCCAGATCAGGATGCGCCGCAACTTGTCCACGGGCCGCACGTACTCGAGCAGCGGCCCGACGACCGTCGGCCCCGACACGACGAGGATCACGCCCAGCATCGCCGCCACCTTGAGCGGCACGCTGAACAGCGCAGGGCCGATGGCACAGATCACGAGGAAGGTGAGGAGCACACCGAGCAGCAGCAGCCTGACCACGATCCAGCGGGTGCGGCCCGTGAGATTGCGCAGGTTGAGCCCGAGACCGGCGTCGTAGAGAATCACCGCGACGGACAGCGACACCACGTCAGCGAAGTCCGGCCCCACCAGCTCGTCCGGGTTGACGACGTCGGTCAGGGCACCCGCGGCGAAGCCGACCGGCAGCAGCACGATCAGCGAGGGGACGCGCAGCTTGCTCGCCAGGATCTGTGAGCCGGTGGCCAGGACCACGGTCAGGGCGATACCGAGGAGGATCTGGTTGTCGGTCAGCACGGTATGTCCGTCCCGTCAGTCGCCGTCGGCCCGGCTACCTGTCCCGCCCTCCCGCAGGTCGGAGTCGGTGAGGGACTCCAGCTCGCCGTGGGTGTCCAGCCAGTAGAGGAAGAACACGGCCGGGAAGACGAGAATCACCGCGACGAGCGTGACGAAGGCCAGCCACTTCAGCGTCGTGGGATCGCCCGCCGCTTCCTGCACGGTCAGGGACTTCGGAATCAGGTAAGGGCGCTGGGCGAACCCCCAGGCGAAGACGGCCGCAGCGACCATGCCGACCGCGGTGTAACGCGACCACCGCCCGCTTGACCGCAGCAGCAGCCACCCCGTGCCCAGGGCGCACACGACGGCCACGATCACGAACGCGAGGCCCGCACCGTGGGTGAGTCCGTGCCAGACATGGGGCGCGTCGCCATGGGTGACGGCGAACGCGGCCACACCGAGCAGGACCACGACGACGAGGGTGCCGAGCGCACGGCGGCGGAAGTAGCCGACGAGGTCGGGTGTGTCGAAGCGTGCGGCGTCGGCGCTGAGGAACACGGCGCCGAGGAACGCGGTCGCGGCGACGGTCAGCAGCCCGAAGAAGATGGACGTCGGATTGGACCAGGCGTCCGCCGATGCCTCCGTGCCGGGTGCGACCCTGCCGGATGCGATGCCCCCGACGGCGGCGCCGAGGAAGAACGGGGTGAGCAGTGAGGCGATGGCGAACACCGCACCGTAGACCCGCCGTCGGGCCAGCCGCCGGGTGGGCTTGCGCAGCGCGAAACCCGCACCGCGCAGGACCATGCCGACGGCGGCGAGCGCCAGCGGCAGCCACATCGCCGAGAAGAGCGTCTGGAACAACACCGGGAACCCGGTCCACATGACGACGAAGATGAAGATCAGCCAGACGTTGTTGACCTCCCAGACCGGCGCCATGGCGTGGTCGATCAGCCACCGGGGCCGCTTCCCGCGCTCCGCGCCCCCGGCGAACAGGTCCCAGAAGCCGGCTCCGTAGTCCGTGCCACCGGCGCAGGCGTAGGCGGCGACCACGAGCAGCAGGACGAAGGCGATGAGGCCCGCAATGGTCATGACCGGCCGTCCTCACCCGGTGCGGGACCCGTGCCCTCGGCGGCGAGGGCACCGCTGTCCGGGGGCTTGGAGCGCGGACCGTACGGGGTGTCGGTCTCCGGCTCCTCCACCGGGTGCCCCTTGGCCCGCTCGGCGTCGGCGAGACGCCAGCGGGTCCGCATCTTGAGCAGCACGGTCAGGAACGCCCCGAAGAGGAGGACGTACACGACGATCACCAGACCGAACATGATCCAGAGACTGGTGGACCGGGTGGCCGTCACCGCTTCGGCGACCCGCATGTTCTGGTACACGATCCAGGGCTGCCGCCCCACCTCGGTCGTGATCCAGCCGCATTCGACGGCGACGACCGAGGCGACACCGGCGCATGCCGCACTGCGGTAGAACCAGCGGTTGGCGGGCATCCGGTGCCCCCTCAGCCGGTACCACGCGTACCAGAGGGCGAGCAGCACCAGCAGCGAGCCGATCACGGCCATCAGGTCGAAGGCCCAGTGGACGATGGTGGCCTGGGTGGCGTTGGGCCGGTCGGAAACGGGGACGGAGGTCAGCCCGATCACCTTGGTCTTGGGGCTGAACCCGGCGAGGATGGAGTCGAGTTGGGGGATCTTGATACCACCGGAAATGGTTCCGTCCGGGTGGAGCCGGCCGAACAGGTACTCCGGTACATGGGTGTCGGTCTCCCAGACGATCTCCATCGCGGCGAACTTCACGGGCTGCTTGTGGAAGACGGAGCGGGCGATCGAGTCGCCGAGCACGAACTGGATCGGGCTGACCACCGCCGCGAGCGTGAAGGGGACGGTGAACCCGAGCCGGTGGTAGTGGTCCCTGCGGCCCCTGAGCCAGCCGACCGCGTAGACGCCCGCGACGACGTACCCGGCCGTCACCAGCATGGCCCCGACGAAGTGCCAGTACTCCGGCCCGAACATCGGGGTGAAGATCGCTTTCCAGACGTCGACGTCGACGGGTTTGCCGTTGGAGTCGAGCGTGAAGCCCTGAGGGGTGTTCATCCACGAGTTGGCCGCGAGGATGCCGAACGCCCCTAGCAGCGCGGTCGCCGGCAGCGGCAGCCCGAGGAGGAAGTGGGTCCTCGGCTTCAACCGACGCCAGCCGTAGAGATAGATGGCGATGAGGACCGATTCGAGGAAGAACGCCCAGCCCTCGACGCCGAATCCGATGCCGAAGACGTCGCCCCACGTACCCATGAGGCCCGGCCAGAGCAGCCCGAACTCGAAGGTGAGAACCGTGCCGGTCACGATGCCGACGGCGAACTGGACCGCCATGACCGCCGACCAGCGGCGGGCGAGCAGCAGAGCGACGGGGTCGTTCGCGC
This sequence comes from Streptomyces sp. NPDC001514, assembly GCF_053597075.1. Taxonomy (NCBI): domain Bacteria; kingdom Bacillati; phylum Actinomycetota; class Actinomycetes; order Kitasatosporales; family Streptomycetaceae; genus Streptomyces; species Streptomyces sp. NPDC001514. The sequence goes on along the minus strand of NZ_JBSFHO010000003.1, from coordinate 241,588 downwards.
GCAGCCCCCGGTAATGCATGATCAGGGTGATCAGCGGCAGCGCCACCCCCATCGGCACCAGGATGATGTGGGAGGCCAGGGTGAAGGCCATGAGCTCCCTGGCCGGGAGCAGTTGGGCGGGTGCGTCCGCCAGCAGGTGGGCGTCCGCGAGCAGCTGGACCGGAGGGTGCATACGTGCCTTCGGTGGTCGGGCCCTGGGGAACGGGCGCGCGTCATCCGCCCGTGGCGAATCCGGGGAAGAGGGTCATACCGCCGTCCACGTAGAGCGTGACGCCGACCACGTAGTCCATGAGGTCCGATGCGAGAGCGACGGCGGCCAGGGCGATGTCCTCGGGCTCGCCGACCCGGGCGTACGGAATGAGCCGCAGCAGGTCCTTCTCGGCCTCAGGGGTCGACCAGGCGCTCGTGTTGATCGGCGTCTTGATGGCGCCGGGCCCGATCGCGTTCACCCGGATCTTCTTCGGCGCCAGTTCCTGGGCCAGCGTCTCCATCATCATCTGTACGCCGCCCTTGGAGGAGGCGTAGTTCACGTGGCCCGACCACGGGATGAGCTGGTGGACCGAGCTCATGCAGATGATCTTCCCGGCGGAGCGTGACACCTCGGGGACGACGCCGCGCCGCAGGAACTCCTTCGCCGCCTCCCGGGCGCACAGGAACTGACCGGTGAGATTGACGTCGATGACCTTCTGCCACTGGGCGAGCGTCATCTCGGTGACCGGGGCGTCGCGCTGGAGGCCCGCGTTGGCCACCATGATGTCGATGGTCCCGAACTCCTGGACCATACGGTCGACCATGCCGACCACCTGGTCCTCCTGGGAGACGTCGGCCTCGTAGGCGGCCGCGCGCACCCCGAATGCCTGGATCTCCTCGACGACCTGCTCGGCGGCTTCCTGCCCGGCCACGTAGTTCACGACCACATCGGCACCCGCCCGGCCCAGGCCGATCGCCGTCGCTCTGCCGATACCGGAGTTGGCGCCGGTGACCAGCGCCTTCTGTCCCTTCAGCAGCGGCGGGATCGCGTTCGGCTGGGTGTTCACGATGCCTCCTGGGTACGTCCTCGGGTCCTGGGGACCGTGGCGGTGTCGCCGTCCGGGACCCGCGGGCCACCGAACCATCAGGAGGCCCGTGAGGGTGGCATTGCGCGCTGCGCTTGGGCCGTTGGTGGCCGATCTTCCCCCGGTCGGGTCAGCCGCGCAGCCGTTCCACGATGTGGTCACCGACGCGCATGGCGTTCGCGATGGCCGTCAGGGACGGGTTGACCGCCCCGATGCTCGGGAAGAAGCTCGTGTCGACGACGTAGAGGTTGTCGAGGTCATGGGCCTTGCAGTTGACGTCCAGGGCCGAGCTGCGCGGGTCGTCGCCGAAGCGCACGGTGCCGGCCTGGTGGGCGGTCGCGCCGATGGGCATGCCCTTGTGCAGATAGATGCTGTGCGACAGCAGATGGTGCTCGTGCATGCCCAGGTGGCCGAGCATGCCCTGCAGCTTGCGCCGCAGCCGGTTCAGTCCCCCGATGTTGTTCTTCTCGTCGAGGGCCAGATGGATGCCACCGTCCTTGTCCAGGGTGACCCGGTTCTCGGGGGCGGGAAGGTCCTCTCCGCACAGCCAGAAGTCGACGGCGTGGTGGGCGAGCACCTCGAAGGGCATGTCCGGGGTCACGGCCCCGGCCCAGCGGGGGGCCTCGCCGTGGATCTGCTCGGCGTCCGACTTGCCGAGCATCTGGATGCCGCCCAGCGGATAGTCCCAGTCGTCGGCTCCGAAGTACCAGTCGTGAAGGGCGAGGGTCTTCTGGAACTGGGTGTCGTTGGGCTCCTTGGAGATGGCCATGAGCGCCAGGTTGTTGTGCCGCATGTAGTGTCGGCCCACCACGTCCGAGCTGTTGGCCAGCCCGTTCGGATGCCGGTCGTTGGCCGATGCCAGCAGCAGGACCGCGGAGTTGACGGCGCCGCAGGCGACGACGACGACATCGGCCGAGAAGCGGGCCGGTGATCCGTCACCGCCACCGCCACCGAGCTGGGTGACGACGGTACTGACGCTGCGTCCGGTGGGGTCGGTCTCCAGGCGGACCACATGGGCGTTGGTGATCATCTCGACGTTGGGGTGCTCCAGGGCCGGCTCGACGCAGATCACCTGCGCGTCGGACTTGCCGCGCACCAGACAGGGGAAGCCGTCGACCCTGTTGCAGCGGATGCAGACGCTGGAGTGGACGGCCCGGCCGTTGGCATCCTGCAGCAGATTGACCCCGATGGGCAGATGGAAGGGGTGGAGCCCCCGCTTCTCGAGGTCGTCGCTCAGCTGCTGGATGCGCGGCTCGTGCTCGACGGGCGGGTACGCGTACTGCTCGCTCGCCGGGCCCTCACCGGGGTCCTCCCCGTGCCGGCCGTGTACGAGGTAGAGGTGCTCGGCCTGGGTGTAGTACGGCTCCAGATCCTCGTAACGGATCGGCCAGGCCGGGGAGATGCCGCCGTGGTGGCGTAGTTCGCCGAAGTCCTGGGGGCGCAGCCGGAAGAGGGCGGCCCCGTAGAACTTGGTGTTGCCGCCGACGTAGTAGTTGACCTCCGGCGGGAAGCTGTTGCCGTGCTTGTCGTACCAGAACTCGGGGGCTCGGTACTTGCCCTTGACGAAGACGGCCGTGGAGTCCCAGTTGTCCCGCTCGCGGGGGAGGTAGTCGCCGCGTTCGAGAATGAGCACACGCTTCCCCGACGGGGCGATGCGATGGGCGAGGGTGCCTCCGCCCGCGCCGGTGCCGATGATGATGACGTCATAGTGAGGGAAGTCGTTCACTGCGGTCACCGTCCTCGCGGTTCTGGCCTGTACATCGAACGTATCGGTGGATGGGGTGGGCGGCGACCGGGGCCGGTCGCGCGCCCGGCGCAGCCGCTTCGGTGCGGTGGGCTGCACGGGACGACGATCACAGGATCGTGATACACAGCCCGGCGATCACAGCCCGGCGATCACAGGACGGCGATCGGGTTGACCGGAGAACCGGTGGCAGACGGGAGTCGCAGCGGCGCGACCACGCACAGGAAGCTCCAACGGCCCTCCTGTGCACAGGCCGGAGCCAGCTCCTCGAACTGCAGATAGTCCATGAGGTGCACCCCCATCGCATGGATGGTCAGTACATGGACGGGAAACGCGACTCCTTCCACCGCGCTCGGAGCGGTGTCGTTGTTGCCGTCGCCGCCCAGCACGGATACGCGGCGCTCGGCCAGGAACTCCACCGCCGCCGGGTGAAGGCCGACGCGGGCCTGTGCGGCGTCCCACGCTCCGAGCTCACGGCGCCGCCGACGGTGGCCGACCCGTACGAGCAGCAGGTCCCCGGCGCCGACGCGTACGCCCTGGGCGGTCTCGGCCGCGGCCAGGTCGTCCGCCGTGACGTGATCGCCCGGCTCCAGCCAGGGCACCCCCCGCAGCCGGGGAATGTCCAGGAGCACCCCGCGTCCCACGATGCCGTCCCGGACGACGTCGACGGACAGGGCCGTTGCACCGTCACGTGTCACCCTGCCCGCCGGAATGCCGTCGTAGAGCTCACCGTCGTACAGCACATGGCACAGGGCGTCGAGATGGCTGTCCGCGTCCCCGTGCACGTTCATGGTGAAGCGGTCGCGGGCGAAGTGCAGACCGTCGGCACCGATCTCCTCCGGTGCGGGGCCCGTCATCCGGTGGCCCGCGGGCTCCGGGTTGTCCGGCCCCGCCGCCGTCTCCACCGGTGCGGCAAGGGACACGGTGCGCCCTGACGTGACCTCACGGGCGGCCGCGGCAACCCGCTCCGGGGTGAGGTGCTTCAGCGCGCCGCGCCCGTCGTGCGGACCCTGCCGTGCTCCCTCGCGCAGCCGCTCGTACAGGGTCCGGAACGCCTCCGGCGTCATGCGGGCGTTCGCCGCCGTGCCGGCGTTCACGGCGCCTGCTTCTGCGGCGCCCGGGCCGCGGCCGGCTGATCGGGCTCCCCCGCTGCCGGAATACCGGGGCCGGGCGGCAGCAACTCCGTGGTGATGAAGGAGACCACGGCCGCGATGATCACGACGGGGATCATGGCGCTGCTCCCGAGCAGCAGCACCACGAGCACCACGCTGCTCACCGGCAGCCGGAGCGCGGCGGCGGCCGCGGCCGCCATGCCGCCGGCCAGGCCGGGGCCGACACCGAGCCCCGGCAGGGGCGCCAGCAGGACGCCCGTCGCGGCTCCGATGAACAGTGCGGGGAAGATGGGACCGCCGCGCAGGCTGCCCAGACAGAGGGCGTACGCGGCGCTCTTGAACGCGAGCACGGCGATCAGCGCTCCGACGCTCCAGGCGTGCGGATCCGCGGCCAGCTGCTCCAGCGTGCTCTGGCCGGACGAGGCGACGTCCACGGGTGTCCGGCCGGTGACGGCGGTGTAGAGGGCCGCGCAGGCGCCGGCGGCCAGGGCGCAGGCGACCGTGGCGGCGAGGGGCCGCGCCGTCACGAAGGCGGCCGCCAGCCGTCCCCCGGCCAGGACCAGGTGCACGAGAGTGCCGATGGCGACGGCCATGAGCAGCGTCCAGCCCACGTCGCCGGCATCCAGGTGCGGGGACGGCCCGGACGGCTTCACGCTGAGACTGCCGGTCTCCAGACCGGTCCAGCGGCCGAAGCCCGTGAACACCAGGGAGCCCACCCCGCTGGAGAGCAGGGCGGGGAGCATGACCGCGAACAGCTGCGGGCCGCCCACCCCGGCCACCTCCATCAGCAGCACGGCGCCGATCAACGGGTTGCCGAAGATCGCCGAGATGGCGGCCGCGGCACCGGCCGCCCCCAGGAGCGCCGTGCTCTGCGGGGTCGCAGGCGCCTGCGTGAGCTCTCTGAACAGCAGAGCGAGGCCGCCGCCGAGGGCGATCAGTGGTGCCTCGGGTCCCAGGGCCGCGCCGAGCGGCAGGCTCGCCACGGCGGCGATGATCACTCCCGGCAGCGCCTTCGAGGTCGCTCCGCCCGAGTGCAGCCCGTACGCGGGGACATGGCCGCCCGCGCCGGGGAGACGGATGACGACCAGGGCGACGACCGCTCCGGCCACCGGGAGCAGCACCAGCGGCCACCACCAGGGGGGTGTGGACATGCCGAGTCTCTCCGGCAGGGTCGCCCACATCAGATGCTCCAGCTGGTGCAGGGCGACGAGGAACCAGAACGCGGCGAGCGACACCGGAATGCCGATGAAAGCGCAGAACAAGAGCGCCTTGCGGTAGCCCGGGTTGCGCAGCATGTCGCGCAGCCGGTCCGCCTCTTCGGGCTGAGCTCCGCCGACTGCTGTGGCGGGCCTCGGCCTCGGCTCCGGCTGTGTCATGGGGGCGTCCCTTCACGGCCCCCCATGCGGTGCCGACCGCCGGCCGGTGGCGGGCCTGCCCCGGGCCGTCGGCGACCCGTCCGTCGGGCGGCCGACGACGGCCTCACCCCCGCGGGCAGGCGTCGGCGCGACGGCTCTCCCGCCTGCGTGTGGCAATGGTTCGCGGGCCGTCCGGTCCGGGCAGGCTCGTCCGTGGGCCGTCCCGGGTCCCGAGGCCGGCCATGGTGGCGACCGTCGGCGTCAGCCGAGGACCTTCTTCTTCTCGGCGGCGAATTCCTCTTCGGTCAGAATCCCCTGAGCCTTCAGCTCACCGAGCTCCTTCAGCTTGTCGATCTTGCTGTTCATCTCGTCGACGGGCGCGGCCGTCGGTCCCGGCGGCGGCGCCGTCGGTGGGGGGCTCGGAGGCGGCGCGGGCTGCGCCTGCGCGTCCTGCTGCGCCCAGCGGCCCGCCTGCCGGCGCGACACGCGGTTGGACACCGCGGTGGCGGTACCGGCGACGACGGCGGTACGGGCTACGCCACGAAGGAGGCCTGGCATGTTCATCTCCTGTGGGTGTGAAGGGTGCGCCGCCGCGGCGGGCGGCCCGGTTCAGGCCGCCGACGTTCCCTGGGTCGGCGTGTCCTCGGCCGCTTCCAGTGAAGCGAGCAGGGCGTTCACGGGAATCCGCCCTCCTGCCACCATCTGCGCGCCACTGCGTCGCAGGGCCCGGGCGACCGGGGCGGCCCAGGTGTTCTCGTACAGGAGGATCGCGGCGGAGTTGCCCGGTTCGACGGCCGATCCGGCCTCCTCGATGTCGTCGTCTCCGAGCAGGCCGGAGGCCGCGCCCTCGAAAACGGTCAGGTCCAGCTTTCCGTCACCTGTCACATCGGACAGCTCGAGGACCGTGACGGATCCGTCGGTGTCCTTGCGTACGAAGAGGAGATCGAGAATGCGAATGATGTGGCGGTCCACCAGGTCGAGGAGCAGGGGGAAGGCCTCGCCCGTCATGCGGTTGCCGGGAAACTCCAGGACCAGGTAGTCAACTGGTCCCATCTCTTCGAAGTCATCGCTCATGACCACTCCTCGCGAGCGCATAGGCGGTCCGGGGCGGCTCGTTGGCCATGACGCGGCCTGTCATCGGGCGCGTGTCCTCGGGCGCGCGGCCCCTGTAAGCCATTGCAGCACTCGGCGGAGCGCTTCGCACCTTTGGTCGACGGTCCGCCGGAGGCCCGGCGGACGGGTCCGCGAGCCGGGTGCGGGGTCAACTCGTCAGCTGGTAGATGCTGTTGCCGGTGAGCCACAACCCCAGGATCAGGCAGCCGAAGACGATCGCCGGTTCCTCGTGCCGCTCCAGCCAGGCGCGCATGGCCCTCAGTCTGATCCCCGCTGCCTCGGGCGCGAACACCATGTACAGCTCGGCGGCGAGCAGGCTGGCGGTGGCGAGCAGGCAGAAGCCGAACAGGGCCAGGTACGTCTCCACATGGGAGAGATCGGCGTGGAGGACGACCGTGGCGGCGGCGGCGACCAGCCCCCAGGGCTGCAGGAAGACCGCGATGCCCGCCACCGACCACGGGGACGCCCGGTCCAACCGCTCGGCCATGGCCGAGGGCTGCTTGTCGGGGTCCTTGTCCGGGTGCTGCTCGGGGTGCGGCCGGGGGTGCTTGTCCGGGTGCTGTGCGGCGCGGTGCTTATGGGCCGGCGCACCGTGCCGCCGTCGCCTGCGGGCACCGTAATAGACCAGGCCGACACCGATGGCCAGCCTGACCGCGAGACCGGTGGTGGACGGCGGCGACCTGGGCGGTGGCGGCGTGCCCCCGGTGAACAGCAGGACCAGCGCGATCACCGTGACGAGGCAGGCGAGCCAGGCCAGGATGAAGACCAGGCCCTTCCAGATCCCCTTGCGCGCCGACAGGACCAGCACGAAGGCCATGATGGGCAACGGGTCGAGGGTGATGCCGACGGCGATGAGGAGCAGGTCAAGGACCATGACGCTCCCCTCTGCAGGGTTCCGTCCGCGCCGCGCGGCCGGGGCCGCGGGCACAGGGCTCTCGCGCCGGCTGCCGTCGGCCGGCCCGCTCACCCTCAATCGTTGCCCTTGATGGCGAGCCCCCGCAAACAGAGCCCTGTCGTCCGAGATGCTCCTGCGGACTCGGTCCCGCACCCTGGACGCAGGGAAGGAGCAACGCCATGAGGACTTCCGGACGGGCGCCGTCGGTCGTGAGCGGCGCTTCGCACCCCCCTGGTGCCGTCCCGGTCCGCTGATGCCGCCCTCTCCCACCGGATCGGGATCCGGAGCCGAGCGGCGCCGCACCGCGTTCCTCCACGCGTCGTGGTGGACGGCCCGGTTCGCCGCGCTGCGGGCCGCCGCGGAGTCCCTGGCCGCCCGCACCGAGGCGCGCTTCCCGGTCGTGACGCATCTGACGACCCATATGGTCACGGTGAACATCCTGGACTCCGCGACCCGGTTGGCCGCGCAGTGCTTCCTGACCGCCATCCCTCTCCTGTTCGTCGTGGGCTCCTTCGCCCCGACGGGAGTACAGGACCAGCTGATCAGCTCCCTGAAGGCGGTGTTCGGGCTGAGTGGCGCGGCCGAGGAGCAGCTGCAGCACGTGTACCGGTCCACCGAAGGCAGTCTGCGGGAGACGACCGGCGTGGTCGGCGTGCTGATGGTGCTGCTGTCCGCGACGGCCGTCAGCCGGGCCATGCAGCGACTGTGCAAGCGGGCCTGGGGGATCCCGAGGTCCGGGGTCAAGATCGCTCCTTGGCGCTGGCTCGCCTGGATCGCAGTGTGGCTGACCGTGCTGATCGTGCAGGCGCCCGTACGCAACGGCTTCGGCGCCGGTCTGTGGCTGGCCGTTCCGCTCACGGCCCTGACGCAGACACTGCTGTGGTGGTGGACCCAGCATCTGCTGCTCGGCGGCCTCGTCCCCTGGCTGCCGCTGCTGCCCGGCGCGGTGCTCACGGGTGCGGCCGTCACCGCACTGTCGATCGGCAGCCGGTACTACATGCCCATCGCACTCAACCGCAGCCTGGCCGAGTACGGGCCCCTCGGCTCGGTCTTCACGATCCTGTCCTGGCTGATCGTGACGTGCGCGGCGGTCGCCGTCGGCATCACGGCGGGCGCCGTGCTGGCGAAGGAACCCTGGCCGGCCCGTCGGCTCGGCACACCCTGAGCGCCTAGGGGGTGTCAGGGACGGAGGTCCAGCCTTGGCGGTGGAGGCGTTCGAAGCCGTCCAGGAGCAGGTCCAGCGCGAACTCGAACTCGAACTGGTCGTCGCATCCCCCGCCGACGACCGAGCCCGTGTCGTGGGCGGCCGCCGCGGCGATCTCCGCGACGCGCGGGTACGCCCCCGCCGCGTCCGGTGCCGTCCCGCCTGCGGCGCCTGCCGCGCCCGTCGGGTCCGCGGCCCGGCCGCCGTCGAACAGCTCCTGGGAGAAACCCAGCAGACGGCTGCCCAACGCGTGCATCACATGGTGGGTGAGGTCCGCGGAGAGGCCGCCGTCCCGGAACGTGCCGATCACGGAGTCCAGGTACGCCAGCACCGCGGGCGTCGGCCCGGTCCGCGACTCGATCACGCGCGCGGCCCAGCGATGGCGCAGCAGCACGCGCCGGGCGGAGAGGATCCGCTGCCGCACGGCGCTCTTCCAGTCCGCTCCGGCGGCCGGCGGATCGATCTCCCCGACGACCACGTCCACCATGCCGTCCAGCAGCTCTTCCTTGTTCGCCACGTGCTTGTAGAGCGCCATCGGGACCACACCGAGCTCCTGGGCGAGCCTGCGCATGCTGAACGCCTCGGCTCCGGCCTCGTCGGCCAGCGCGACGGCGGCACGCAGCACCCGCTCCCTGCTCAGGGGCGCGCGGCCGCCGGCCCCCCGCTGCTGAGTCATCGCCCTGCTTCCTTTCCTCGTGATGGTTCGTGACGGCGTCGCCTTGACGAGTGTACGCCGTACACCTAGGGTGGCCGTCGAAGTCGAGGTGTACGGCGTACACCTCGTGGGGTGCGGGGAGAGGAGAAGTCCCGATGGACTCGACGAGAAGGACCGCGGCGGTGACGGGGGCGCTGTTCCTGGTGACCGAGATCGCCGCGATGGCCGGTCTGGCGCTGTACCGCCCCGCCCTCGGCGGCGCGGAGTACGTGGTCGGGCCCGGCGCGGACCATCGCGTGCTGCTGGGGGCGTTGTGCGAGGTGGTGCTGCTCGCGGCCGTGGTCGGCACCGGGGTCGCGTTGTTCCCGGTCGTCAGGAGACGGCACGAGGCGCTGGCGCTCGGCTACGTGTGCGGCCGCCTGCTCGAAGCCGCCGTGATCGCCGTCGGCATCGTCAGCCTGCTGGCGGTGGTGACCCTGCGCCAGGACCTGGCGGGCGCACCGGACGCCGACACCGCTCCCTTCGAGGCCGCCGCCACGGCCTTGGCCGCGGTCCACGACTGGACCTTCCTGCTCGGGCCCAACATGGTCCTGGGCGCGAACACCCTGGTACTGGCGTACGTGATGCACCGCTCGAGGCTGGTGCCCCGGCCGATCGCCGTGCTGGGCCTGGTGGGCGGCGCGATGATCTGCGCCTCTGCGGTCGCCGTGCTGTTCGGGCTCTACGCGCAGGTGTCCGTCGCCGGATCGGCCGCAGCGCTCCCGGTGTTCGCCTGGGAGGTGACCCTGGCCGTCCGGCTGCTGGCCCGCGGCTTCGAGCCCGCCTCCGCCGTGAACGCGTCGGCGGGGGACCCGGTCGTTCACGCCTCCAGGTCGTGACCGCCGATGTGACGGGGCACCGGGGCCCGTTCCAGCTCGTGGCGCAGGTCGTCGAGTTCGCTGCCGCCCGCCATCTGACGGGTGAGCTCGTCCAGGGTGATCTCGGACTTGGTGTGGCTGCCAAACATGCTGCCGCGCTTGAGCAGGACGAACCGGTCGCCGACGAGATAGGCGTGATGGGGATTGTGGGTGATGAGCACCACGCCGAGCCCCGCGTCGCGTGCGGCGGCCACGTACTTCAGGACGACGCCGGACTGCTTGACGCCGAGCGCCGCCGTGGGCTCGTCGAGGACCAGCACCTTGGCGCCGAAGTAGACGGCCCTGGCGATGGCCACGCACTGCCGCTCACCGCCGGACAGGGTGCCGATGGGCTGGTCGACATCGCGCAGGTCGATGCCCATGCGCAGCAGCTCGGAGCGGGTGGTCTCGCGCATCAGCGAGACGTCGAGGCGTGTGAAGGGGCCGCTGCCCTTCGTCGGCTCGGAGCCGAGGAAGAAGTTCCGCCAGACCGGCATGAGCGGTACGACGGCGAGGTCCTGGTAAACGGTGGCGATGCCCCGGTCGAGGGCTTCGCGGGGCGACGAGAGCGCGACCTTCTCCCCCTCGATCGAGAAGGTGCCCGCGTCGTGCTGGTGGAGCCCCGCGATGATCTTGATGAGGGTGGACTTCCCCGCGCCGTTGTCCCCGAGGACACAGCTGATCTCGCCGGCGTGGACTTCGAGCGAGACGCCTTCGAGTGCGCGGATGTTTCCGTAGTACTTGGTCACGTCGTCTAGCTCTACGAGGGCGGTCCTGTCGGTCACTCGATCCCTGTCGGTGTCGGTCACTTCGTCGCCTCCGCGCGCTTGCGGACCCATGCGTTGAGCAGGGTGGCCAGGAGGAGCATCGCTCCGAGGAAGAACTTGAACCAGTCCGGGTTCCACTCCGCGTACACGATGCCCTTGCTCGTCATGCCGAAGATGAAGGCACCGACCGCGGAGCCGATCGCCGAGCCGTAGCCGCCCGTGATCAGACAGCCGCCGATGACGGCCGCGATGATGTAGATCAGCTCGTTGCCGACGCCCTCGCCGGACTGGACGACGTCGAACGAGAACAGCAGATGCTGTCCGGAGATCCAGGCGCAGAACGCCACGCCCATGTACAGACCGATCTTGGTCCTGGCCACCGGCACACCGACCGCGCGGGCCGCGTCCTCGCCGCCGCCCGCCGCGAAGATCCAGTTGCCGAAGCGGGTGCGCAGCAGGATCCACGTGGCGACGGCGACGAGCCCGATCCACCACAGGATGGTGACCTTGAGGTCGACATCGCCGATGGTGAGCTGCGAGGCGAAGAGGGCCTTGGCGGAGGCGAAGCCCTCCATGTCGGCGATGGTCTTGGTCGACACGGTGCCGCTGATGAGCTTGGTGAAGCCCAGATTGAGGCCGGTGAGCATCAGGAACGTGCCGAGCGTGATGATGAAGCTCGGCAGCTTCGTCCGTGTCAGCATGACGCCGTTGAAGGCACCGATGGCGAGCGTCACCAGCAGGGACACCAGGACGCCGACCCAGACGTTCGCCGTCATCTGGTAGCTGAACATCGAGGAGATCAGCGCCGAGCTGGTCACCAGCACACCGGCGGAGAGGTCGAACTCCCCGCCGATCATCAGCAGGGCGACGGGTACGGCCATGATGCCGATCGTGGACGCCGCGTACAGGACCGTGCCGAGGCTGGAAGCCCGAAGGAAGCTGTCGGCGACGATCGAGAAGAAGACGAAGACGGCGGCCGCGCCGACGACGGATCCGAGCTCGGGCCGGCCGAGGAGCTTCTTCAGCGGCGAGGTGTGCAGCAGCCGTTCGTCGGCCCCGTCCCTCTTGTCGTGCTTGTCGTGCGCGGCTGGTGCGGTCGCGGTCATCGGGTCCCCCGCTCCGTGTAGTCCTGCAGTTCGGCGGCGTCCTTCTCGGTGATGATCTGCGGTCCGGTGAGGACGGGCCGCCCGCCGCCGAGCACATCGGCGTTGTAGCGGTGGAGCCACAGCAGATCGACGGCCTCGTAGCCCTGGAGGTACGGCTGCTGGTCCACGGCGAAGCCGAGCTTCCCGGCCAGGAGTGCGCCGGCCACCTTGGGGTTCAGGTCGAAGGTGTCGACCTCGGCCTTGCTCTCCGCGCTCTGCCTGGCCTGAACGGCGGCGTCCGCGAAGGGCGCGCCAAGGGTGACGACCGCGTCGACGGACCTGTCGGTCTGGAGCTTCGCCTCGATGGACGCCTGGACGTCGGGCATGTTGGTGCCGTCGACGTACAGGTTCTCCATCGTCCCGTCGAAGGTCTTCTTCGCTCCGGCGCAGCGCTGCTCATGGCCGACGTTGCCCTGCTCGTGCAGCACGCACAGGGCTTTCTTCCTGCCGCGCTTGTCGAGTTCGTCGCCGACGGCCTCGCCGGCGATGGTCTCGTCCTGGCCGATGTGGGTGAGCGCACCGAAGGCCTTGGACTGCTCGGAGCCGGAGTTCACGGTGATCACCGGGATGCCGGCCCTGGTGGCCTTGGCGACGACGTCCTTCATCGCGTCGGGCTTGGCGAGCGTGACGATCAGCCCGTCGACCTTCTTGTCGATGTACGAGTCGACGAGCTGGGCCTGCTGCTGGGCCTCGTCGCTGTTGGCGTACAGGAAGTTGATGTTGTCCTTGGCGGCGGCCTGCTTCGCACCGTTCTGGACGATGTCCCAGAAGGTGTCGCCCGCACCCGAGTGCGTGACCATGGCGAAGGTCCAGCGGGGTGTGGTGACGGCAGCGCGGCCCTCGGCCGCTGCCGCCTTCCTGGCGTCCTCGGCGCGCTTGCCGCCGGTCGCACTGCACCCCGCGAGGGAGGCCCCGAGCACCGCTGCCAGCACCGCGCCGATCGCACGTATCCCTGTCCGAACCCTTGCCACGACGCCGTGCCCCTCTTGCTCCGCTTGTTGAACTCTGGGGTAAGTATCCCTGAGCGCGACGGCGGGGGTGATCGGCGGGTAGCACGTCATGACGCAGGTCACCGGGTGCCGTCGGCGGTGAGCTTCTCGAGGGCGGGGACGTCCTTCTCGGTCACCAGAGCAGGTCCCGTGAGCACCGGCTTGCCGCCGCCGATGACGTTGCCGTTGGTCCTGTTGAGCCACAGTTCGTCGATGGCGAGATAGCCCTGGAGGTACGGCTGCTGGTCGACGGCGAACCCGATCTCCTTGGCCTTGAGGCGCTTGACGACCTCGGCGTTGAGGTCGAAGGTGTCGATTTCCGCTTCGGAGCCCGCGCCCTTCTTGGCCTGGACGGACGCGGCGGCGAACGGCGCGCCGAGCGTGACGACGGCGTCGATGTCCTTGCCGCTCTGCAGCTTCGCCTCGATGGAGGAGGTGGTGGCGGGCATGTTGGTCCCGTCGACGTTGAGGTTCTCGACGGTGCCCTTGAAGGTCTTCTTGACGCCCGCGCAGCGGTCCTCGAGCGAGACGTTGCCCTGCTCGTGGATGACGCAGACCGCCTTCTTCTTCCCGCGTTCGTTGAGCTCCTCGCCGACGGCCTCGCCGGCCACCGACTCGTCCTGGCCGATATGGCTGAGCGCGCCGGCTTCGGCCGAGAACTGTCCGCCGGAGTTGATGGTGACGACGGGTATCCCGGCCGCGACCGCCTTCTTGACTACGTCCTTGACGGCCTCGGGCTTGGCGAGGGTGACGACGATGCCGTCGACCTTCTGGTCGATGTACGTCTGGACGAGCTGGGCCTGCTCCTTGCCCTCCTTGTTCGCGGCGTAGAGGAACTCGACGTTGTCCTTCGCGGCCGCGTCCTTGGCGCCGCGCTGGACGATGTCCCAGAAGGTGTCGCCCTCGCCGGAGTGGGTCACCATGGCGATCTTCAGCCGCTCGGTCGTGGCGGGCTTGCCGCCGCCTCCCCCGCCCTCGGGCTTCTTCTCGGAGTCCTTGCCGCCGGAGCTGCTGCATCCGGCCACGGCGAGTGCGAGTGCGGCGAGCAGGACTGCTGCCGTGCGGGGTGTACGCATGGTGGGTCCGCCTTCTCTCCCGGCCGCCCGATTGCGGCTGGGTGAGTTTTTACGTCGGCGGCGCGACCCCGTCAATACTTTGTCCGAACATTCTTACGCGGAAGCTCGCCGCGGCCCTCATAGCGGTCCTACGGTCGTACGAGGAGCTGGAACTCGAAGGCGTAGCGCGACGCCCGGTAGACATGCGATCCGAACTCGACGGCCCGCCCCGTGTCGTCGAAGGTGGTGCGCTGCATGGTCAGCAGCGGCGCGCCCGGCTCCTCGCCCAGCTGCTCGGCCTCGTCGCCGGTGGCCGCGCGCGCCCCGACCGACTGCCGGGCGCTGTGCAGGGTGATGCCGGCGGACCGCATCATGCGGTAGAGCCCGGTGGATTCCAGTTGCTCGTTGTCCAGCGGGAGCAGTCCGGCAGGCAGATGATTGCGCAGGTGGGCCATCGGCTCGCCGTGCGCGTACCGCAGTCGCTCGACCATGTGGACGTCGCTGCCCTCCGGCACTCCGAGCGCGGCGGCGACCTCCGCGGTCGCGGGCTCGACGGCGTTCTGCAGCACGCGGGTGGCCGGGCGCTGGCCCGCCGCCTCCAGGTCGTCGTAGAGGCTGCTCAGCTCCAGCGGCCGCTTGACCTGGCTGTGCACGACCTGGGTGCCCACGCCCCGGCGGCGCACCAGCAGGCCCTTGTCGACGAGCGTCTGGATGGCCTGCCGGACGGTGGGCCGGGACAGGCCGAGCCGCCCGGCCAGCTCGATCTCGTTGCCGAGCAGGCTGCCCGGGGTGAGCGTGCCGTGCTCGATGGCCGCCTCCAGCTGCTGGGAGAGCTGGAAGTACAGCGGGACCGGACTGGTGCGGTCCACGCCGAGTTGGAGCGAAACGGTGGCGTCCGGCGTGTCTCTCGTCGTATCTCTGGGCTGCTTGGGCACGCTGCGAGCGTAGTCGCCGGGCTTGTTGACCGGAAGTTGTGTCGTCCGATTGTCAGGACAAATGCTTGACATGGTCGTGGGGCGGACCCCACCTTGGGGCCATGCGCATCGGACTCATCGGAACCGGACGTATCGGCGCCTTCCACGCGGGCGTCCTCAGCCGCCACCGCGAGGTCGGCTCCCTGGTGGTCGCGGACACCGACGCCCAGCGGTCGCGCGAGGTCGCGGACCGTATCCGCGCCACCGCGGCGCCCTCCGTCGACGAGGTCTTCACCTGGGGCGTCGACGCCGTCGTCATCGCCTCCGCCACCGCCGCACACGCCGACCTGATCGGCCGGGCAGCCCGCGCCGGACTGCCCGCCTTCTGCGAGAAACCGATCGCCCTCGACCTGCCAGGGACGCTGGGCGCACTGCGCGAGGTGGACCGCGCGGGCACCGTGCTCCAGCTCGGCTTCATGCGCCGCTTCGACGCGGGGTACGCCGCGGCACGAGAGCTGGTGCGCGCCGGTCGCCTCGGCCGGCTGCACACCGTACGGGCCATCACCGCGGACCCGGCTCCGCCGCCCGCCGCGTATCTGCCGCTGTCCGGCGGCCTCTACCGCGACTGCCTGGTCCATGACTTCGACATCCTGCGCTGGATCACGGGCCGCGAGATCGTCGAGGTGTACGCCACCGGCTCGGACGCGGGGCCCGCGATGTTCCGCGAGGCGGGCGACGTCGACACCGCGGCGGCGGTGCTCACGCTGGACGACGGAACGCTGGCCTCCGCCACGGCGACGCGCTGCAACGGCGCGGGCTACGACGTCCGCATGGAGCTGTGCGGCGAGTCCGACACGGTCGCCGTCGGCCTCGACGACCGTACGCCGATCACCTCCACCGAACCGCAGGGCCCGCCCCCCGCCGACAAGCCCTGGCCCGGCTTCCTGGAGCGCTTCGCCCCGGCGTACGAGGCCGAGCTGGACGCCTTCATCCAGGTCGCCGCGGGTGACCTGGCCAACCCGTGCGACGGCCGAGAGGCCCTGGAGGCGCTACGCGTGGCGGAGGCCTGCGAACTGTCGCGGCGGGAGCGGAGACCGGTACGGATGGAGGAGATCCCGGGGCTTGCGAGCTGAGGGCCGCGCCGCGGCGGGCCTCACCAGCTGACGGGCAGATGGCGTACGCCGCGGATCAGCATGCCCGGCAGCCAGTCCAGTGGCCCGCCCTCGGGATCGAGGGCGAGGTCCGGGCAGCGCTCCAGCAGCGTCCGGATCGCGATGCCCGCCTCCAGCCGCGCCAGCGGCGCCCCCAGGCAGTAGTGCATGCCGTGCCCGAAGGCGAGATGCCCGCGGTTCTCGCCGCGGATGTCGAAGCGGTCCGGCGCGGAGAAGCGGTCCGGGTCGCGGTCGGCGGCGGCGAGGGCGACGAGGACCGCCTGGCCTGCCGGGATGACCGCGTCTCCGTAGGAGACCGCCTCGCGGGTGAAGCGCACGGTCGCGGTCTCGACCGGTCCGTCGTAGCGCAGCATCTCCTCGACCGCGCCGTCCAGGAGCCTGAAGTCGGCGCGGAGGGTGGCCAGTTGAGCTGGGTGGGTGAGCAGGGCCCGTACCCCGTTGGAGATCAGATTGACGGTGGTCTCATGGCCGGCGATGAGCAGCAGATAGGCCATGGCGCGCAGTTCGGCCGCGGACAGCCGGTCGCCGTCCTCTGCACGAGTGCGCAGGAGTGCCGAGAGCAGGTCGTCGGCGGGGCGGGAGCACCGCTTGTCCTCGATGAGTTCGTCGAGATACGCGGCGAGTTCGTGGACGGCGGTGCGCTCGGCGTCCGCGCTGGTCGGGGCGACGACCTCGGTGGACCAGACACGGAAGCGGTCGCGGTCGGCGGCCGGGACGCCGAGGAGTTCGCAGATGACGGTGATGGGCAGCGGAAAGGCGAACGCGTCGACGAGGTCGGCCCGGCCGGCGGGGAGCATCGCGTCGATCAGCCCGTCGGCGATCCGCTGGACGCGGGGGCGCAGCGACTCGACCCGGCGCATGGTGAACTCGCGGGCGACGAGCTTGCGCAGCCTCGTGTGGTCCGGCGGGTCCAGGACGAGCAGATGCGGCCCGATGACCTGCTCGTCGAGCATGACCAGCCCCAGCGTCCCGGGCGACTTCGACAACCGCGGATCGGCGAGCGCGGCGCGGGCCTCCTCGTGACCGACGACGATCCACATGCGGTCGCCGTACGGGGTGACCACCTCGTGGACGGCGCCGGCGGCGCGGAGCTCGGCGTAGTACGGATACGGGTCGGCGGTGAACTCCGGTCCGTACTCCCCCAGATCGATGACGGCCATCGGCCCAGCGTATGCCTGAGCGGCGGATCATGTGGGCGTACGGTGGTGTGCCCGGCGTCGGCGGGTGAGCGAGGCCGGGGTGCCCGTCGTCGAACGCCGGGCAGGCTGGAAGCGCGCCACGCACCGACAGGTGGGCCCGCGTACCCCGGTGGATCATCGAACCGATCGGCTTCCTGCAGGGCAAGGAGCTCTACGCGCACATCGTGGTCGCGATGCTCGGCTTCACCGACCTCGCGGCCGCGGAGCGCGCCCGCAAGGCCTGACAGGCCCGGCATCGCGCGGGCCGCCCGCGTCCCGGCCGTCGAGGTCAGCCGTCCGCAACCTGGGCGGCGGCGCTGCCGATGAGCATGTCAAGCGCCGCCGGATAGGCGCTGATGTTCATCTCCGCCGTGAGGTACGGCGCCGCGGGCGCGATGTGGGGATGGGTGTCGGCCGGCAGCCGGGCGTAGGTGGCCTGCCATACGGACTCGTCCGCCCGGCGGGCAGCCTCGGGCAGCGCGAGTGCGGCCGCATCCAGCGCGGCGAACGCCAGTGTCTGGTCGATGAAGCAGTGGTAGATCCGCACGGCGTCGGGGGTGGGAAAGCCCGCACGGTGCAGGACGCCCAGGATGATCTCGTCCGCCTCGATCTCATGGGCCCGCCCGGAGACCCGGCTCGCCGTCAGCACGGCAGCCTGCGGATGCGCGAGATACGCGCCGTGGATGCGCAGGCCCAGCTCGCGCAGGTCCGCCTGCCAGTCGTCCGTGGGGGACCAGCCCCGCAGGGCACGGCCGATCAGCTCGTCGCCCACGGCCAGCGTCAGCTCGTCCATCCCGCGGAAGTAGCGGTAGAGCGTGCTCGGGTCGGCCCCGAGAGCCGCACCCAGCCGCCGCGCGGTGAGTCCTGCACCGCCGTGCTCACGCAGCATCCGCAGAGCGGTCGTCACGATCAGCTCTTCCGAGATCACCACGCCCTGTTTGGTGGGGCGGCGGCGTCGGCGCCGGTGTTCCGGCACCACCTGCTTCGGCATCGGCCCGTCCTGCGCTCGCATCCTCGTACTCCTCGCGGCCCCCTCGTTCCCCCGGGGGCCCGCGCTTATGCCAACGCCATTGACCCTATCAGCGGCCCAGACGTTTCATCGAGGTACGGGGCGCCGCCTCGGGCAGGCATCGAGCTGAGGGAAAGGACCTGGTTATGCGGATATTGCTGATCGGCGCCGGTGGAGTGGGTACGGCCATCACCCGGATCGCCGCCCGCCGTGGATTCTTCGAGCGGATGGTCGTCGCCGACTACGACGCCTCGCGTGCCGAGGCGGCCGTCGCGGCCCTCGCCACGGCCGGGGCGGGCGCCCGCCCCCAACCGGAAGGCCGTTTCGCCGCCGCCCGGATCGACGCCTCGGACGAGTCCGCGGTCACGGACCTGCTCGTACGGGAGCGCTGTGACGTCCTGGTCAACGCGACCGATCCGCGCTTCGTCATGCCGCTGTTCCGCGCGGCGCTCGCCGCCGGGACCCACTACCTGGACATGGCGATGTCCTTGTCGCGGCCGCATGCGGAGCGTCCGTACGAGGAGTGCGGGGTCAAGCTCGGGGACGAGCAGTTCCAGCTGGCGGACGAGTGGGAGAAGTCGGGCAGGCTGGCGCTCGTGGGGATGGGCGTGGAGCCCGGCCTGTCCGATGTGTTCGCCCGGTACGCCGCCGACGAACTCTTCGACTCCATCGAGGAGATCGGTGTCCGCGACGGCGCCAATCTGACCGTGGACGGCTACGACTTCGCGCCCTCGTTCAACATCTGGACCACGATCGAGGAGTGCCTCAACCCGCCGGTGGTCTACGAGAAGGACCGCGGCTGGTTCACGACACCGCCCTTCACCGAGCCGGAGGTCTTCGACTTCCCGGAGGGCATCGGCCCGGTCGAGTGCGTCAACGTCGAGCACGAGGAGGTCCTGCTGATCCCCCGCTGGGTCGACGCCGGCCGCGTCACCTTCAAGTACGGGCTCGGCGGGGACTTCATCAACACACTGCGCGTCCTGCACCAGGTGGGCCTGGACCGGACGGCCCCCGTCACGGTGCCCGGGCCCGAGGGGCCGGTGCAGGTGTCGCCCCGTGACGTCGTCGCGGCGTGTCTGCCCGACCCGGCCACGCTCGGCGACCGGATGCGCGGCAAGACCTGCGCGGGCACCTGGGTCAAGGGACTCAAGGACGGCCGGCCGCGCGAGGTGTACCTGTACCACGTGGTCGACAACGAGTGGTCGATGAAGGAGTACGAGTCCCAGGCCGTGGTCTGGCAGACCGCCGTCAATCCCGTCGTCGCCCTGGAGCTCGTGGCGAGCGGCGCGTGGACGGGCGCGGGCGTGCTGGGGCCGGAGGCCTTCGCACCGTGGCCGTTCCTGGAGCTCCTCAAGGAGTACGACTCACCGTGGGGCATGCGCGAGGAGTAGTCCGTACGTCTCGCGCACGGGTCAGCCGTCGGTCGTCCGGTCCGCCGCCCTGCGCCCCCACCACGTCCCCGCGAGCACCAGGGCCGCGCCCATCAGGCCCGGCGCGCCGAGGTGTTCGTGGGCGACGAGGACGCCGGCCGCGGCGGCCCACAGGGGTTCGGTGCCGAGGAGGAGGCTGACGCGGGAGGGGGAGGTGCGGCGGACCGCCCACATCTGCACGAAGAAGGCGAAGAGCGTGCAGAAGACGGAGAGGAACAGCAGCCCGGCCCACTCGCGCGGTCCGAAGTCCGCGGCCACGGCCCACGGCGCGGCCCCGGTCCCCGGGACGGCGGAAAGGACCGCGAAGACCAGGACCGCGCTGCCCAGTTGGACCGTGGTCAGTGACAGGGAGCCGGCGGACCGGACGGCCCTGATCCGGGACATCGCCAGCACGTGGACGGTACGGGCGGCGGCGGCGAGCAGCATCAGCAGATCGCCGGCCGACGGGGCGGTGAAGCCCCCGCCCTGCGTGAGCAGCACCACGCCCACGACGGAGAGCACGGCGGCGGCCAGGAAGGACCGGGGAGGCCGGGTCCTGGTCACCGCCGACTCCGCGAGCGGGGTGAAGATCATGGTGAGGCTGATGATGAGCCCGGCGTTGGTGGCCGAGGTGTGGACGACGCCGTACGTCTCCAGCAGGAAGATCCCGCTCAGGACGAGCCCCAGCAGCCCGGCACCGCGCCACTGCCCCGCCGTGAGCCGGCGAAGGTCGCGCCGCGCGGCCACGGCCAGCACCGGCAGCACGACCGCGAAGGGCAGCACCAGGACGGCGACGACCGTGTGCGCCGTCGTGATGCCCTTGGCGGCGAGGTAGCTCGCGCCCCAGACGACGGCGACCAGCAGCACCGGCAGATCGGTGAGCCACATGCGGCGGGGCGCGAGGACGGGTGCGGACGCGGACACGGCGTACGACGACATGGGCCTGGTCTCCAACAGCTCGGACGAGGTGGAGACTTCGGCGGCTCCCACGCGGAGCGATCAACGTACCGGGGCAGGCCCGTGAGTGCTACATGTTTCAGTCCGTCTCGTACGTTCCGTACTCGGGCCGCCCCGCCAGTTCGTATGTGTGGATGGCGACGCCGGCGCCGGTGGTCCTGGCCCCGGTGTGCCGGAACGCGGTAGGCCGGGCGCCGTCGGCGAACAGGCGGCGGCCCTTGCCGAGGACGACGGGGAAGATCAGCAGATGGAGCGTGTCGATCAGGTCGTGCGCCATGAGGCTCCGGGCGAGGCCGCCGCTGCCGTGCATCTGCAGTTCGCCGTCCGTGCGCTCCTTGAGCGCGGTGACCTCCTTGACCACGTCGCCGCCGAGGATGGTGGTCCCTGCCCAGTCGGCCTTGTCGAGGGTGGTCGATGCGACGTACTTCGGCAGTGAGTTGAGCTGCGAGGCGACCGGGTCGGCGGGGTCGGTCATCCTGGGCCAGAAGCCGGCGAAGATCTCGTAGGTGCGGCGGCCGAGCAGAAAGGCGGCCGGCCGTTCGAAGACTTCGCTGATGAACCGGCCGGAGTCCTCGTCCCAGTACGGCACGGTCCAGCCGCCCAGGTCGAATCCGTCGCTGGTGTCCTCGTTCGGTCCGCCGGGTGCCTGGCAGACGCCGTCAAGTGTCAGGAACTGGGTGAGGCTGAGCTTTCCCATGGCGGATGCCCTTCGGTGCCGTCGGTGCGGGTGTCATGAGCTCTGACCCCAGGAGAACGCGGAACTCATCGCCGTGTCCGATCGCCGCCAGCAGCTTGGTGGCCGGACGGCTGTCATTGAAGCCGCAACCACTTATGCGGATGTTGGAGGCTTCGATGAACGGCAAGGTGGCACTGGTGACCGGCGGCAGCCGCGGGATCGGCGCGGCGACCGCGCTCCGGCTCGCGGCCGGCGGGGCGGATGTCGCGATCACGTACGTGCAGGGGAAGGAGGCGGCCGACGAGGTCGTGCGCGGGATCGAGGCGGCCGGGCGGCGTGGCGTCGCCCTCCGGGCCGACTCGGCCGACGCCACCGAGGCCGCGGAGGCGGTGGAGCGCGCCGCGGCCGAGCTCGGGCGGCTCGATGTGCTGGTCAACAACGTGGGCGTGGGCCTGCTCGGCCCGCTGGAGTCGCTGTCGACCGCGGATGTCGACCGCGTACTCGGCATCAACGTACGCGGTGTCTTCCTCGCCTCACAGGCGGCGGCCGCGCGCATGGAGCGCGGCGGGCGGATCATCACCATCGGTACGTGCATGACCCAGCGCGTACCGGGCCCCGGCGGGACGCTCTACGCCATGAGCAAGTCAGCGCTGATCGGCCTGACCAAGGCCCTGGCACGGGAACTGGGCGGGCGCGGCATCACCGCCAACATCGTCCACCCCGGCCCGGTCGACACCGCCATGAACCCGGTGGACGGCCCGTACGCCGAGGCCCAGAGCGCACTCACCGCCCTCGGCCGCTTCGGCGTTCCGGACGAGGTGGCATCGATGGTCGCCTACCTCGCGGGCGACGAGGCGGCGTACATCACCGGGGCCGAGTTCTCGGTGGACGGCGGCCACGCGGCCTGAGACGGTGCGTGGGGCGCACCGGTGCTGTCGTTCCGGTGCGCCCCACGGAGGGCAGGTGTCGTCAGCCGCCCAGCTCCCGGTGGCGGGCGGTCAGGGCCGCCGCGCCCTGCTCCGTGAGGGAGCCGAAGAGACGGAGGCGGGAGAAGCCGCCGTCCGGGAAGATGTCGATGCGGACGTGCGTACCGACCGCCGGGGCGTCCAGCACGAAGCGGTGGTTCGTGTCGGGCTGCAGGCGTGTGCGCGGCAGGAACTCGGTCCAGTCCCCGTCCTCGCCGGTCCTGATGGACAGGGAGGCCCAGCCCGCCGAGTTGCCCTTGAGGTAGGCGGTGTCGATCTCGACGGCGCGGATCGTGGACTCGGCGACCAGCTGGTAGCGGATCCAGTCGTTGCCCTGGTCCCGGCGGCGGGCGGTCTCCCAGCCGTCGTCCATCTTGCGGGAGCGGCCCGGGTTGATGGTGTTGGTGGGCGGCGAGTAGAAGCGGTTGGACGCGTCCTGGACCGAGCCGCCGTTCTCCAGGGCCACCACGTCGAAGGTGCCGAGCGTGGCGAGCCACTTCGGGTCCGGCACGACCTCGCCGTACACGCGCAGCCGGGCGATGCCGCCGTCGGGGTGCTGGTTGACGCGCAGGTGCGTGAAGCGCTGCTCGGCGGTGACCTCGAAGCCGTTGGCCGCGTGGCCGCCCACCGGGGTGCGCGGGACGAGGGTCGTCCACTTCACGCCCTCGGAGAGGAGCTCCTCCGGTGTGGGGGCACCCTCGACGGAGGTGCCCTCGATGGACACGGCCTGCGGCATGTTGCCGCGGAAGTGGGCGGTGTCGACGACGATGCCGCGGATCACGCCGGGGGCACCGAGGCGGATCAGCGCCCAGTCGTGGTCGCCGGCCGTCGGCCACGGGTGCTCGGCCGAGACACCACGGCGGCGGCGGGTCTCCCAGCCGTCCATGATCTTGCCCTTGTGGCCGAAGTGCTCGGGGTCGAACTCGGCGGCCTCGGGGACCAGCAGGTTCTCGCGCTGGGCGAAGAACTCGTCGTTCGCGGCGATCACACCCGCGCCGAGCCGGCGGTCGGCAAGGTTGGCGTAGCCGGCGAACGGGAAGTCCGCGGTGCGGTAGTCGGCGTACGGGTCGCCGCCCCCGTACGGGTTCGCGTTGCCGGTGAAGGACGGTATCGCCACGGTTTCAGTTGTTCCTTTCGAGCAGCCGGCCGGTCGGCTCGGCAAGGGTGCCGTTGTCCACGATCCGCGTGCCGCGCAGCCATGTCGACTTCACGACGCCGTGCAGGGTCTTTCCGGCGTAGGCCGTGACCTGGTTGCGGTGGTGGAGCTCGGCCGGGTCCACGGTGAACGTCTCGTCGGGGGCGAGGACCGCGAAGTCGGCGTCACGGCCGGCCTCGATGGCCCCCTTCCGGGTCAGCCCCGCGAGCTCGGCGGGCGCGGACGACATCCAGCGGACGACGTCCTCCAGGCCGTGCCCGCGCCTGCGCGCCTCGGTCCAGATGGCCGGGAGGCCCAGCTGGAGCGAGGAGATGCCGCCCCAGGCGGACGCGAAGTCGGGGGTCTTGAGGTCGGTGGTGCAGGGCGAATGGTCGGAGACGATGCAGTCGATCGTGCCGTCGGCCAGGCCCTCCCACAGGGCGTCCTGGTTCTCCGCCTCACGGATCGGCGGACAGCACTTGAACTCGGTGGCCCCGTCCGGGACTTCCTCTGCCGTGAGGGTCAGGAAGTGCGGGCAGGACTCGACGGAGATCTTCACGCCCTCCGCCTTCGCCGCCGCGATCAGCGGCAGCGCGTCGCTGGACGACAGGTGCAGTACGTGTACGCGGGCATCCAACCGCCTGGCCTGCGCGATGAGGTTCTCGATCGCGGTGTTCTCGGCGTCGCGCGGGCGGGATGCGAGGAAGTCGGCGTACTTGGGGCCGGGCCGGTGCGGCGCGGCCGCCAGATGGTGCGGGTCCTCGGCGTGCACGATCAGCAGGCCGCCGAAGCCGGCGATCTCGGCCATGGAGCGGGCGAGCTGCTCCTGGTCGAGCTCGGGGAACTCGTCGACGCCGGACGGGGACAGGAAGCACTTGAAACCGAAGACGCCGGCGTCGTACAGGGGACGCAGATCCTTGACGTTGTCCGGGATCGCGCCGCCCCAGAAGCCGGTGTCCACGTGCGCCTTCGGCCGGGCCACCTCCTGCTTGGTGCGGAGGTTGTCGACGGTGGTGGTGGGCGGGAGCGAGTTGAGGGGCATGTCGAGCAGCGTGGTGATGCCGCCTGCCGCGGCCGCGCGGGTGGCGGTCCAGAAGCCCTCCCACTCGGTGCGGCCGGGGTCGTTCACATGGACATGGGTGTCGACGAGGCCGGGAAGGACGACGTCGTCACCGACGTCCTCGAGCCGGGCCCCGGAGGGCACGTCGGCGTCGTACGGCAGTACGGCCGCGATCTTCCCGCCGGCGACGGCGACCGATGCGGCGCGCGTCCCCTCAGGGGTGATGACGCGTGTCGAGCGCAGTACCAGGCTCACGTCGTTCACGTCCGGATTGGACACCCTGCCCCTCGCTTCCATTCCACAGGGGGAAAATTCAACGAACTGTTGAAGGAGTCTTCACGTCGGACTCCGGTCCGTCAAGACCCTCCCCTGGCGCTTCGCCCACTTGGATGTTTCCATGAAGTGGAAATGAAATTTCGTGAAGCAGAACGTAGCTCTACACGGTGGCAGCCTCGGGAGAGCGCCCGAGGCGACCGCCAACCACGGACAAACACGCCCTGACCGGCAAAGACGCCTTGACGTGGGCGATGTGCCCCGCACAGCCGCCCGGTAGGCTGACAACTTGCCCGCCCGCCTGAAAGGACCGTTGACGTGCCGACGTCCAGCGCCAGCAGCGCCTCGGTGACCACCGACGCCGCAAAGCCCGCCGCGAACAGCGGTGGCGTCCAGTCCCTCGAGCGCGCCTTCGATCTGCTCGAGCGGATGGCCGATGCCGGGGGCGAGGTCGGGCTGAGCGAACTCTCCGCGAGCAGCGGGCTCCCGCTGCCCACCATCCACCGCCTGATGCGCACGCTGGTCGCCTGCGGCTACGTACGCCAGCAGTCGAACCGGCGCTACGCCCTCGGCCCCCGGCTGATCCGCCTCGGCGAGTCCGCCTCCCGGCTGCTCGGCACCTGGGCCCGCCCGTATCTGGCCCGGCTCGTCGAGGAGACCGGCGAGACCGCGAACATGGCACTGCTCGACGGCGACGAGATCGTCTACGTGGCGCAGGTGCCGTCGAAGCACTCGATGCGCATGTTCACCGAGGTCGGCCGACGGGTCCTGCCGCACTCCACGGGCGTGGGCAAGGCGCTCCTCGCGCACACCCCGCCCGAGGAGGTACGGGCCCTGCTCGCCCGTACCGGCATGCCGGCCGCCACCGAGAAGACCATCACCACCCCCGATGGCTTCCTCGACGCCCTGGAGCAGGTCCGCCGCGCCGGCTACGCGGTGGACGACAACGAGCAGGAGATCGGTGTCCGCTGCCTCGCGGTCTCGGTACCCGACTCCCCGACGGCCGCGGCGATCTCGATCTCGGGCCCGGCGGGCCGCGTGACGGAGGCGGCGACGGAGAAGATCGTCCCGATCCTGCAGACAGTGGCGAAGGAACTCTCCGAGGCCCTGGCGAACACATCGGCCCCGCCGCAGGGCTGAGCCGACAGGCGGGTCGTGGGCAGTCGTTCCGCATGGGGTCCCCCCAAGACGGAGTCCTGGGGGGAGGAACGGGTGGGCACACCCACCCACCGGCCCGCACCCCGGACGACGACCGCTACCGCCCACCGGCAGTGGCCTCCCGCAGGGTGCCGTCCACCATCGTCACCACCCGGTCCGCCCGCCCCAGATGCGCCCGGTCATGCGTGACCAGCACCGTCGCCGTCCCCCGCTCACGGGTGAGCCGCGCCAGCAACTCGAGCACCGCCGCGCCCCGCTCATGGTCGAGCGCGCTCGTGGGCTCGTCGACCAGCAGCACCGAAGGCTCGTTCATCAGCGCCCGCGCGATGTTGACGCGCTGGCGCTGCCCACCGGAGAGCTGGTGCGGGCGGCGGTGCGCCTGGCCGTCGAGGCCGACCGCCGCGAGCAGCTCCCGCGCCCGGTCCCGTACCTCACGGGCACGGCGCCCCGACAGATGCGCCATCACCTGGAGCTGTTCCAGGGCGGTCAGCGAGGGCAGCAGGCTGGGCTGCTGGAAGACGATCCCGATCCGCTCGCGGCGCAGCGCGGACTTCTCGCCCCGGCTCAGCCCGCGCGTATCCGTACCGGCCACGGCCACCCGCCCGGAATCGGGCGTGACCAGGGTCGACGCCGCCGCGAGCAGGCTGGACTTGCCCGAGCCCGAAGGCCCGACCACGGCGGTGAGCGAGCCCGCGGGGACCTCCAGGGAGACCGTGTCGAGCGCGGTCAGCCTTCCGTCGCCGTCCGGGTAGGTGAGGGTGACATCGTCGAGCAGCAGTGTCATCGGGCGCTCCCCAGCGCGGTGAGGGGGTCGACGGCGGTGATCCGCCGGATGGACAGGGCGGCGCCGAAGACCCCGAGGACGATCATCACGGCGGCCGGCACGAGGACGGTCAGCGGTTCCAGCACGAACGGCACGTCCCCGCCGCCGATCAGCGCTCCGATCCCGGCAGCGAGAGCGGTCCCGAGCAGGGTGCCCGCGCCCAGCATCAGCGCCGCCTGCCCGAGGGCGTCCTTCAGCAGATACGGGGTGGCGGCGCCGAGCGCCTTCAGTACGGCGATGTCGGCGCTCCGCTGGATCGTCCAGACGGTGAAGAAGGCGCCGATGACGAGGGCGGAGATGGCGAAGAGGAAGCCGCGCATGAGCTGCAGCGAACCGTTCTCCGCCTGGTAGGACCCGATGGCGCCCAGCGCCTCGTCCACGGTCAGGGTCCGGGTCCCCGCGGCCTCGTCGCCCGCCGCGAGTCCGGCGTCGCCCACGCTGCCGTCCGTGCGCAGCGCAATTACGGTGGCCTGATCCCCGGGGCTCGTACCCGTGTGTCCGAGCCTTTGCCAGTCGTCCAGGGAGAGCCACACGACAGGGGTGTGGCTGTACGAGGCGTCCCCGGCGACGGCGGCCACGGCGGCGTCGAGCGGCCCGATCCGTACGGACCCACCGGCAGCCGCACCGAGTTCCTCCGCGGCCCGCGCGGAGAGCACGACCTGGCCCGACGCGACCTGCCCGGGCGCGATCCCGGAGTCCGGTTCGACGCCGAAGGCCGAGACGGCCGCCGTACGGTCCTCCCTCGCCGTGGCGTTGAGCGTGCGGATGC
This sequence comes from Streptomyces sp. NPDC001514, assembly GCF_053597075.1. Lineage (NCBI taxonomy): Bacteria > Bacillati > Actinomycetota > Actinomycetes > Kitasatosporales > Streptomycetaceae > Streptomyces > Streptomyces sp. NPDC001514. The sequence goes on along the minus strand of NZ_JBSFHO010000003.1, from coordinate 214,105 downwards.
CGACCGGCTCGGCGGCTGCCACGCCTGGCTGCCGCGCCCAGGCCCGCCACGCGCGCTCCGTGACGGACGAGTCGGTGAAGGACACCGACCGGCCCGACGGCGGCGCACCGAAGGCCAGACGGTCGGCGGGCAGCCCGGTGACGGCCGAGACGTTCTCCCGCGCGAGCCCGGCCGTCAGCCCGGACAACAATCCGACGAGCAGCGTGATCAGCACGATCACACTGCCCATGAGCGTGAACCGCCCCTTGGCGAATCTCAGGTCTCTCCATGCCACGAACATGCCGACCAGCGTGCGGGGCGCCGCGCCCGGCCCACATCGCGCCGTGGATGGCCCCGCGATCAACCTTTCGGTTGAGGGCAGGCCCGCACGCCCGGCCTACGCTGGACAGATCATGGATCCCCGTTCGCTCACCCCCGCCCTGCGTGCCCTGCGCATCTGTCTGCATCTGCTGATGGCGGGGCTGCTGGCGCTGGCCGCGGTACGGGCGGTGGCGGACCATGACCCGGACGCGCCCGCCGTCGTCGCGGCGGCGGTGCTGATGGGTGCCGTGTACGCGGCGGGGAGCTTCGTCCCGTCCGTACGGTCCACGCGGGCCGGCGCGGCGCTCTGGCTCGGCGCCCTGTGCACGGCTTGGCTCGTGCTGCTGGGGCTGACCCCGGACGGCCTGTGGGCGGCTTTCCCGCTGTACTTCCTGCAGCTCCATCTGCTGCCCGTGCGCTGGTCCCTGCCCGCCGTCGCCGCGACGGCCGGCGTCGCGATCCTGTCGTACGTGGGCCACGGCGGGCCGGTCGGCCCCGGCGCGGTCATCGGCCCGCTGCTGGGTGCGGCCGTCGCCGTCGCCACCGTCCTCGGCTACCAGGCGCTGTACCGGGAGAGCGAGCGCCGCCGCAGGCTCATCGAGGAGCTGATCTCCACGCGCGCGGAGCTGGCGGCGGCCGAGCGGCACGCGGGCACGCTGGCCGAGCGGGAGCGACTCGCCCGCGAGATCCACGACACCCTCGCGCAGGGGCTGTCCTCCATCCAGCTCCTGCTGCGTGCCGCGGAGCGCGCACTTCCGGCCGGTGCCCCCGCCGCGGAGCACATCGCGCGGGCCCGGCAGGCGGCGCAGGACAATCTCGCGGAGGCGCGGCGTTTCGTACGGGCCCTGTCGCCGCCGGATCTGGAGCACGGCTCGCTGGCGGGCGCGCTCGAGCGGCTCGCACGGCACGGCGGCCCCGGCCCGCGGGTGCGCTTCTCGGTCAGCGGTACGCCGGTGCCGCTGCCGACGCCGTACGAGGTGGCCCTGCTGCGGATCGCCCAGTCGGCGCTGGCGAACACGGTGCGCCACGCGGGCGCCGTACGCGCCGATATCACCCTGACGTTCATGGACGCGTCGGTGACACTCGACGTGGTCGACGACGGGAAGGGCTTCGAGCCGTCCGCGATCCCGGTCAGGACCGGGGAGCACGGTTTCGGCCTGCCCGCGATGCGGGCCCGGGCGGAGTCCCTCGGCGGCACCTTCACCGTCGAGTCGGCGCCGGGCCAGGGCACGGCCGTCGCCGCAACCCTGCCGTTGCCCGAGGGAGAGCCCGAGGGAGAGCCCGAGGGGAAGCGCGCATGACCGACCGCGGCACGACCGTCCGTCTTCTGCTGGCCGACGACCATCCCGTCGTGCGGGCGGGGCTCCGGGCGGTCCTGGACACCGAGCCCGACGTCACCGTCGTCGCCGAGGCCGCCACGGCCGAGCGTGCGGTCGAACTGGCCGCGGCCGGGGGCGTGGACGTCGTACTGATGGACCTTCAGTTCGGCGCCGGGATGCACGGATCCGAGGCCACCGCCGCGATCACGGCCCGCCCCGGCGCCCCGCGCGTGCTCGTCCTCACCACGTACGACACGGACGCGGACATCCTCGCGGCGGTCGAGGCGGGCGCGGCGGGCTATCTGCTCAAGGACGCGCCGCCGGAGGAGCTGGCCGCGGCGGTACGGACCGCGGCGGCCGGCCGGTCGGCGCTGGCACCCGCGGTCGCGCACCGACTGATGGACCGGATGCGGACGCCCGCTGAGGCGCTCACCAAGCGGGAGCTGGAGGTGCTGCAGCTGGTGGCCGAAGGGCTGTCCAACCAGCAGATCAGCAAGCGGCTGTTCCTCAGCCAGGCGACGGTGAAGTCCCATCTGGTGCACATCTACGCCAAGTTGGGCGTCGACTCGCGTACGGCGGCGCTGGCGGCGGCCAGGGCGCGGCGCATCGTCCGGCACTGATCGTGTTCAAGGGCCCCGGACGACGCCCCGGGCGGATCCGCTTCAGGCCGCCTTGCGCGCCACGAGGAGCGCGGCGCGCGGGCTCCCGTCGCGTCTGCGCCCCAGCCCCGTGAGCGGAAGCAGCTCCACCGTGAACCCGGCTCGCTCCAGTTCGGGGCGTACCTCGGTGAGCGGGAACGTGCGGTAGTACATGACGAAGCGCGGCCACCAGACCGCGTTGCGCACCCGCATGGCCGTGTCGAAGCCGAGCATCGCCCAGTACGGCCATGAGCCGAGGCGCGGCGGCGCACCGACCGGGAAGGCGAAGACGCCGCCGGGCCGGAGCACCGCGTGCACCTGGGCGAAGAGCCCGGGCCGCTCGTTGGGCAGGAAGTGTCCGAACGCCCCGAAGCTCACGGCCAGGTCGAAGACGGGTGCGAAGGGCAGGGCGCGCGCGTCCGCCCGTACCCAATCGGCCTTCTCGTGGGACGCAGCACCGCCCGCGCCCCGCGCCACCTCGAGCATGCCTGCGCTGAAGTCCACGCCGACGACCCGTTCCCGGCAGGCCTCCGCCAGGGCGCGCGTGCCCGCGCCGGTGCCGCAGCAGAGGTCGAGCCCGGCGTGGAACGGCCCGAGCGGCTGGAGGGTGCGTACGACCTCGTCGAGGATGCGCTCCGGCGTGCGGAAGGGGGTCGCGTCGAACTTCGGCGCGAGCAGGTCGTAACCGTGCTCGACCGAGGAGAGCGCCTGGACGGTGAGCTCGCGGAGTGTGGGGCCCTGGTTGGTGAACATCACTTCTCAGCGTAGCCAGGGCGGGGGTGCGCCCGGACCCTTGTTCGCCCTTCGATGTCCGCTGCTGTTCGCCGTGCGATGTCCGCTGCACGATGCGCAATGTGCCATGCGCGATTTCCGCTGTGCGATGTGCAATGTGATCGGTCAGACTCGCGGCTCGCCATGCGTGCCGCCCGCGGGCTCGCCGCTCGGCTCACCGAAGAGCTCCACCGCATTCCGTACGTTCGTCAGCCCGGGGGCGAGGGCGCTCACCGAGCCGATCGACCCGGCGATCAGGAGCAGCGAGCGGCGCAGGCGCCGGATCTCCGGCACTCCGCCCACCGCCATCGCGTCCATCGCCGCGAGCTCGTCCTCCGCGATTCCTCGGTCGGTGAACTCGGCCGGATAGCCAGCCAGTTCGCGGCGCAGCCGGGAGACGGCGGAGCGCAGCTCCGCCACCCTCGGGTCCTCGCCGTTCCGTGTCACCCGCGTCTGCCCCACGCTCCGCAACAAAGCGCCCCCTCGCACGTCGTCGTGCCCGGCTCGTTGTACGACCCGCCGGACGGTGGTCAAACGCCTGGGGTCGCGGGCAAGTTAACGCCATTCCGTGCGGACTCCGCCACTCCGCGGTACGAAATTCAGCTCGACGTGTCTACTTCCAGCGCCTTGCGCCAGACCGTCAGGTCGAGCTTGATGTAGCTGCTGGGATCCGATTCGGGGCTGAAGCCCTTCACGGTGATGAGCCCGACGTTGCCCGAGCTCGTCAGCAGGCAGAGCTGGGCGCCCGCGGAGATCTTCTCCCGGGAGATGTACTGCGTGTAGCGCGTCTCGGTCCTGCAGGTCTCCAGCGAGCCTTTCTGTCCGCCCTGGAGCAGGATGAGGCTCGCACCGTTGCTCGTGGACAGTGCGCCGGTGTCGTACTCCAGCTCGCCTTCCGACTGCCGGGGCCTGACCGGATCGTCGGCGAGGGACAGCAGGTAATCCTCGGTCAGGTCGATGCCGTTGTACTCGACGGGCGGGTCGGCCTTCGGGGTACGTGCGCCGCCCGACGGGGCACCGGTCCCGGCCGAGCCGCCCGTTCCGGACTCGTCGCTGCTCGTGTTCCCTTTCCCCTGGCTGCCCTTGGTGTTGTCCCCCCTCGTCGCGATCAGCGCGGTGCAGCTGGCGAGGAGGCCGAAGACCAGCACTCCGACGATGACGAGGGCGACCTTCCTGCCGGTCCGGTCGGACGGCGCCTGACCCTGCGGGCCGGGGACGAAGGGTCGCGGAAACTGGGGCGGCACGGGTGCGTGGCCGGTCTGCGTCGGTGCGTACGCATGGGGCGGGGACGGGGTCCGGTGCCCCGGGGGCGGGGTCTGATACCCGGGCGGCGGGGTCCGGTAGCCCGGGGGCGGGGTCTGATACCCGGGCGGCGGAGTCTGGTACGCCGGGGCAGGACTCTGATGCGGCGGGGCGGGTGTCTGGTGCGGCGCGGCCGGGGCGGGCCCGAAGCCGGGGGGCGGCGTGGACGGTGAGACCGGCGTGGTCGGCGAGTACGCGGCCGGCGGCGCGCTCGGCACCGGAGGCGCGCCCCCGGTCACCGACGCGGGTGCGGGCGCCGCGGCCCGTCCCGTGATGTCCGCGGCCACCGCGCCCGGCAGCCAGTCCTCGGGCCGGCGCAGCACGGTCTCGGCGTTGGCCGCCTGGCAGATCCGGATGATCTCGGCGATGGAGGGCCTCGCCTCCGGCTCCTTGGCCAGGCAGCGGGTGACGAGCTCCCGCAGCCGCTCCGGCACGCCGCTGAGGTCGGGCTCCTCGTGGACGATGCGGTAGAGCACGCCGTGCGAGGTGCCCTCGCCGAAGGCGGGCGCCCCCGTCGAGGCGTACGCCGCGACCTGGCCGAGCGCGAAGATGTCGGTCGCCGGGGTCACCTGCGACCCGGCGGCCTGCTCGGGGGCCATGAACGACGGCGTGCCGATCGTGACGCCGCTGCTGGTGAGCGAGGTGGCGTCGGCGGCGCGCGCGATACCGAAGTCGATGACGCGCGGACCGTCGGCGGCGAGCAGCACGTTCGACGGCTTGAGGTCGCGGTGCACGATGCCCGCGCCGTGGATCACGTGCAGGGCCTCGGCGATCCCCGCGACCAGCAGCAGAATCGCCTCGACGGGCAGCGCACCGTGCGCGACGACCGCTTCGGCGAGGGAGGGGCCGGGGACGTACGCGGTCGCGAGCCACGGCTGCGCACCGTCCGTGTCGGCGTCGATGACGGGGGCGGTGTAGAGCCCCTGCACGCGCTGCGCGGCCTGCACCTCCTGCGCGAACCGCCGCCGGAACTCCGGGTCCTCGCTGAAGTCGGGCCGGATCACCTTGATGGCGACGGGCCGTCCGCCCGGGGTGTACGACAGGTACACCTTGCCCATGCCGCCGGCACCGAGGCGCGCGGCGAGCCGGTACCCGGCGACGGTCTGCGGATCGTCGTGCTCCAACGGCTTGAACACGCCGTTCCCGCCCGGCTGCTGACTGCTCATCTGCTCAGGTCCCCCGTGGTGAACTCCGATATCGGAACGGCACCCTATCCAAGGTCGTGGAGGCATACCGCCACTCGATGAGGTAAGCAGGGTGCATGGCTCACACTTCAGACAAACCGCAGGTCGCGGGTCTGGTTCTGGCGGCGGGCGGCGGGCGCAGACTGGGCGGCCGCCCGAAGGCCCTGCTGGAGCACCGGGGCCGCCCCCTGGTCGAGCACGCCGTACGGGTACTGCGGGCCGGCGGCTGCCGTTCGGTGCACGTGGTCCTGGGCGCGGCGGCGCAGCAGGTGCTGCGGAAGGCCGATCTGTCGGGCTGTGTCGTCACGGTCAACCCGGACTGGGAGGAGGGCATGGGCTCCTCGCTCCGTACCGGCCTCGCCTCGCTGACCGCCGCGGGCGGGAACCCGGACGCGGTCCTGGTCTCGCTGGTGGACCAGCCCGGTATCGGCGCGGCGGCGGTGGCCCGGGTGGTGGCCGCGTGCGACGCGCCCTCCGCGCTCGTGTCCGCGGCGTACGACGGGCGGCGCGGCCACCCGGTGCTCTTCGGCACGGCCCGATGGGCGGCGGTCGCGGAGCGCGCGTCGGGCGACCGCGGGGCCCGGGACTACCTCAAGGAGCACGAGAAGGAGATCACTCTGGTCGAGTGCGGGGACGTCGCGGAGGCGTACGACATCGACACACCGGAGGATCTGGCGCACCTTGAGTGAAGGACATGGCACTGAGCGCCACGATCTGTCGACCCGGAGAATCTCGACGTCAACAAACCATTGAACTTCCACCATGCGGTAACTACTATCCACTGTTCAGAAGCGCCCAACACCCCCGGACGGCGCCGACGACCGTACTTCGGAGCTCTGGCACTGAGTGCCACATTCACGCCCCCGCGGCCGCCAGGCACTGCCCGTGAAGCTCGCTGAAGGAAGTGACAGCTCATGTCCGCACCAGCGCCGTCGCCGCTGGCCATCGTCGACGCCCAGCCACTGCCCCGGCAGGAGGAGGTGCTGACCGACGCGGCACTCGCCTTCGTCGCCGAGCTGCACCGGCGGTTCACGCCCCGGCGTGACGAGCTCCTGGCCCGCCGCGCGGAGCGCCGCGCCGAGATCGCCCGCACCAGTACCCTCGACTTCCTCCCGGAGACCGCACAGATCCGCGAGGACGAGAGCTGGAAGGTCGCGCCGGCTCCGGCCGCGCTGAACGACCGCCGCGTCGAGATCACCGGCCCGACCGACCGCAAGATGACCATCAACGCCCTGAACTCGGGCGCGAAGGTCTGGCTCGCCGACTTCGAGGACGCGTCCGCCCCCACGTGGGAGAACGTCGTCCTCGGCCAGCTCAATCTGATCGACGCCTACGAGCGCCGTATCGACTTCACCGACGCCCGTACGGGCAAGTCGTACGCCCTCCGGCCGGCGGAGGAACTCGCCACCGTCGTGATGCGCCCCCGCGGCTGGCATCTGGACGAGCGCCATCTGACGTTCGAAGGCCGCCCGGTCCCCGGCGCCCTCGTCGACTTCGGCCTGTACTTCTTCCACAACGCGAAGCGCCTGATCGACCTGGGCAAGGGCCCGTACTTCTACCTCCCGAAGACCGAGTCCCACCTGGAGGCCCGCCTCTGGAACGACATCTTCGTCTTCGCCCAGGACTACGTCGGCATCCCGCAGGGCACGGTCCGCGCCACCGTCCTGATCGAGACGATCACGGCGGCGTACGAGATGGAGGAGATCCTCTACGAGCTCCGCGACCACGCCGCCGGGCTGAACGCCGGCCGCTGGGACTACCTCTTCTCGATCGTCAAGAACTTCCGTGACGGCGGCGCCAAGTTCGTCCTCCCGGACCGCAACGCGGTCACGATGACGGCCCCGTTCATGCGTGCGTACACCGAACTCCTGGTCCGCACCTGCCACAAGCGCGGCGCCCACGCCGTCGGCGGCATGGCGGCCTTCATCCCGTCCCGCAAGGACCCCGAGGTCAACCGCGTAGCCTTCGAGAAGGTCAAGGCCGACAAGGACCGCGAGGCGGCCGACGGCTTCGACGGCTCCTGGGTCGCCCACCCCGACCTGGTCCCGATCGCGATGGCCTCGTTCGACGCGATCCTGGGCGACAAGCCCAACCAGAAGGACCGCCTCCGCGAGGACGTCTCCGTGGCGGCGGGCGACCTCATCGCCATCGACTCCCTCGACGCCCACCCCACCTACGAGGGCCTCCGCAACGCCGTCCAGGTCGGCATCCGCTACATCGAGGCCTGGCTGCGCGGCCTCGGCGCCGTCGCCATCTTCAACTTGATGGAGGACGCCGCCACGGCCGAGATCTCGCGCTCCCAGATCTGGCAGTGGATCAACGCGGGCGTCGAATTCGAGCACGCCGGAAAGACCGTGACCGCGACTCCCGAGCTGGCCCGCAAGGTCGCGGCCGAGGAACTCGCCGCGATCCGCGAGGAGATCGGCGAGGAGGCCTTCGCGGCCGGCAAGTGGCAGCAGGCCCACGACCTGCTGCTGCACGTCGCGCTGGACGCGGACTACGCGGACTTCCTGACGCTGCCGGCGTACGAGCAACTGGTCGGCTGACCCCGTCGTTCCACCAGCAGCGCCCCCTGGTACGGCACAGCACCAGGGGGCGCTGCGCTGCAGCGAGGAATGCACGTTTCACCTCTCGAGCTGAATCCACCTGATCGCTCACCGAAGATCAGGTACGGTGAACGGGCGCTGCGCGCCGTCCCTTTGGGAAGGCGCACGACTCGCGGGCTTCGGAATGGTGGATCCACGTACTGCGTGGTGGCCTCACACGGTGAGGACGGGTGCCCCGGTAGGGGACTTCCCTGCCAATCCGACTCCTTTAAGGAGATGCTTGGCATGAGCCCCGTCGAGTACACGCCCGCGCGTCGCAGTTGGATCCGTGAAGTCACCATCGGCGTTGCCGGTGGCGTCGGTGCGGAACTGGTGCGCTGCGTGGCACATGTGGTGGCGCTCCTCTTCGGGATCCGTTGAGGAAGCGGCGGGCCCTGGTGGCCCGCCGCTGCCCGCCCGCTGACCCGGGAAATTCAGAACCCGAACAGGTCGAGCTGTGCTTCAGGCTTCTTCCCGACAGCCTTCTTCTGCCCCTTGGCCGCCATTCTCCGCTTCATGCTGCGCGCGTCGAGTGCTCTGCTCTCACGTGCAATCAGCTGCTCGGGTGGAAGTGTCTTCCAGGAAGGGCGCAGGCCCTGGACGTCGACAGGCCCCACCTTTTCCTTCAAGTACTCCTGCGTGAGGCGATCGGTCGAGTAGAGAACTGTGGCCCTGCTGGCTCTGGTCAGTAGCACGTGATACGCATTCCGGATACATTTGGCGAATCCCTCGCCGGAGGAATGCGGGATCCTCGTATCGACCGACCCCGACTTCAGCAGGTGGCGTTTCCCATTCTCGTCGGGCGGGGACGACTTTCCACGGTTGAACACCCATGCCCCATCGCGCCACACCATGTCGTCCCCCATGATGACGCCGCACCAGTCCCACTCGAGACCCTGTGCACTGTAGACGCAGCCGATCTGCCCGATTCCCTCGGCCTTGGCTGCCCAGAGTTTCGCGGGAGGAGCACCGTCCGAGTAGCTGCTTCTGTCTCCTTTGGCGTTCCAGGGCCTGTGCCAGTCGCCGATCTGCACATCCAGGTGCAGTTCATGGGTCAGCTCATCGGGGTCGCTCCAGGGCCAGCAGAAGCCGGCAACCATCCGCGCAGTGGCGCCTGCCCACTGCTCGGATCGAACGATCGCCTCCAGGCTCTCCACGCTGTCGGCGACCTCAACGTGCATCAGACCGTCCGGAGACCACACCTCGGCGCTCTCGCCGGAGATGCCCAGCAGGTCGAGCACCCACTGCCGGTAACTGTCGCTGCCACCACAACGGAACTCGGTCTGCAGACCGTACAGCTGCGCGGTGACGCCGTGACGCAATGCGGCCTGCTCGATGAGTTCGCCGGTGCCCACCTCATCACGCCGCACCGACTGATTCTCGTCAAGCAGGAAAACCGTGACCCGCGCTGCCTTGATCAGCTCGTCCACCTGAGGCTGCATGCCCTGGCGCTCCGGAGGCCAGAAACGGTTGGTGGACCGCTCCCTCAGCCGATGCGCCTCGTCGCAGATGAGCAGATCGAGCGGCGGCTCAGGGGCCTCCACGAAATGGTGGAAGTACACGAACTGGTCGACCGAGATGTGTTCGTCGCCGCGGATGAAGTACTTCATCGAGGCATCGAAGGCCCGGGAGCCGCTCGCGTACCGCACCTCTCGGCCTTGCGCGGTGAAGTAGCGCAAGAGCTCCAGTCCGATGGCGCTCTTACCGCTTCCAGCTCCTCCCTTCACCAGGAAGACCGCTCGTTGCCGGCTGTTCGGCAAGCCGGCTCTCGCGTATTCCACCGCCTTTTTCACATCGCGCCAGACCGTCTTCTGCTCACCTCTGAGGGTGAAGACGGTGTCTTCGCCTTCCGAGAGCGCCATGGCCTCCAGCAGAGGCGTGTTGCGCAGCCCGAGACGCTGCAGCAGCCGCTCCGCGGCCGGTGCGCCACTCTCCTTCCCGAACCTGTCGTTCACTTCGTCCAGCAGATCTCGGCGCGTGTCCTCGGTGAAGTAGAGAGCGTGTGCACCCGTCGGGACGCCGGCTTCCAGAAGTGGGTGAACAGACTCGGTGGTGGCGTTGTGCAGATACGTGAGCCCGGCGTAGGCGACGGAGAGGCCTCGCAGTGGGCCAGAGTCTGATTGGAAGTAGTCGATCACCTGGCGCACCTGAGCGCTCGGGTGCTTCTTCGGCTCCATCCCCGGCACTTCGACCTTCTCCGGCTTATCGGAACGGCCGACCGAACTCCATCTTTTCAACTCGACCACGAGTAGAGAGTCGTGCCGGGTCTCCGGATGGACTCCCACGAGTATGACGTCGGCCGGAGCAGCCACGCCGTCCGGCTGGCACTCCACGAACATGTGCACCTCGCCGTGCCCGGCCTCGACCAGTTCCTCGGCAAGCCTGACCAGGCTCTCCTTCCACGCCGCCTTCTCGGTGTCGGACGCGTCTGTCCCCTTGAAATGCATCCACCGGGCTGCCATGTGCGGCAGAAGCCGGTTCCTCGCGTGAAGTTGGAGCAGATGCCGCGCGGAGAGCTGCAGCAGGAGCACGTGAAGATCCCCCAGGGCACGAGAAGACTCGTGCGGGTGGGGGCGTGTCCGCTACCGGAAGCCCGTCGGGCCGCAATTGACCATTCGATCTTAGTTCGAGATCACCTCGCGGGGGCCAACTGGCCGGGAATAGCAGGTCATGAGCCGAATGCGGCCACGAATCGTACTGGCTCTTCGAGTACGGTCTGCGCACTCTTCAGATCGGAGAACCGGGTCGCCAGAGTCGCCTCCGCGAGACGGGGCGGCAGTGCCTCGGCAAACTTCAGGCCCTTCAAGGCCTGTTCGTCGATCTCGGGCAGACACAGCTGCCCGGAGGCGTCCGCGACGGCCTGCTTCCAGACTTGCGGGCTGATGTCCTCCCTCAGCCTGATCCAGCAGTCGTTGATGCGCTGTGACGGTGCCACGACCGTGCCGAGTGAAGCAGCGAGTGTGGCATTGGCGCGGTGCCCGGCCCACGTCCACCAGCGCGCGTAGCCGCCGCTCCCGCGCGTGATCAGTGTTCCTCCCGGATGCACAGCCTCCATGAAATGGTCCCGTGCTTCGGCGAGGGAGGCTACGGCCCGCTTGGTGAGATTCACGTCCGGGTCGGTTCCGAGCAGCACCTCACGCACCGCCCTGGTCAGCTCGAACGAGGTCGCCCATGCGAAGCCGAAGCCGCTCCACTTGGCTTTACCGCCGCTGTCCGTCGGCTCCACGTAGCAGCGCTTGCGGTGCCAGTCGATGTAGGTGACCAGCCAGCTGCGTCCCGCGAGCAGCAGCTTCCGCGGACCTTGGATCTCCTCCGTGAGCAGGTCCGGGTCCGTTCTGCCGATCTCCGCCCGCCCGTGGAACACCGTGAACTGAGGAGGTGCGGTGAATACCGCGGTGAGCCCCATGAAGTGGCGGTGACCGAAGCGGCGTTCCGCCTCCGGGCCGATGAAGAGCATTCCTGCGTCCCGGTCGAGGTATCCCTCGTTCACGAGGTGGCGCACGATCGGTTCGGCGGGCTGCCCGAAGGGGCCGAGCCCGTTCCACCACTCCTGCCAGAGCTGGTCACCCACCTGGTGTTCCTGCAGACACAGTGCGATGAGCTGCTGCGCCACGATGTGGCGCGGCTCGGGCGGCGCGGTGACCGGCTCCACCCAGCCGCGCGACCATTGCAGCAACAGCCCGGCGGCGGAGACGAGAGCGTCCTTGGTCAGGGCGAGGAAGAGACAGTTGCGGGTCGTGCCCGCCCTGCGTCCCGTGCGTCCGAGCCGTTGCAGAAAGGACGCGACCGTCGCGGGGGCGTCGATCTGGATGACGCGGTCCAGGTCACCGACGTCGATGCCGAGTTCCAGCGTGCTGGTGGAGACGATGACGCAGTCCCGCGCCTCTGCGAAGGCCTGCTCGGCGCGCCGCCGTTCGTCCACCGACAGAGAGGCGTGCGAGAGGAAAGTAGTGATCCCCCTGAGGCGGAGTTTCTCGCCCAGCTCTTCCACCAGGCGACGTGACTCACAGAAGACCAGTCTTTTCTCGCCACGGTGGAGGGTGGAGATGATCGTGGCCGCATTGTCCACGGAACCGACGTAGTCGAGCTGAATGTCGCCCGGGGGCGACGCCAATGCTTCCGTTTCCGCCCGGGGACCGTTCAGATGGGGTGCGACCACGCACGCTGGCCGACTACCCGCGCCCGAACCCTGCAGCCAGGTGAGGAGCTCCGCCGGGTTCCCGACCGTGGCGGACAGCCCCACGCGCTGAACCGGTCGTCCAACTGCCTTCTGGAGCCGCTCCAGCACGGCGAGCAGATGCCAGCCGCGGTCGTCACCCGCGAAAGCGTGCACCTCGTCGACAACGATGCTCCTCAGACCGGCGAAGAACGCCTTGTGGTCGACGTTCGCACTGACAAGCATCGCTTCCAGCGATTCCGGGGTGGTGAGCAGGATGTCGGGGCGGCTGGCCATGATCCGCTTGCGGTTGCCAGCGGTCACGTCGCCGTGCCACAGGGCGGCCGAACGGCCCAGCCACGCCGTGTAGGTCTCCAGGCGCGGCAGGAGGTTGTTGAGCAGCGCTTTGAGCGGGCACACGTAGAGGACCGATGTGCCGCGCCACCCTTCAGCTGTCATTCGCGACAGCAGTGGGAACGAGGCAGCTTCGGTCTTCCCTCCTGCCGTCGGGGCCAGGAGGATCGCGTCCTCTCCTGCCATGACGGGCTGGATCGCTTCTTCCTGCAGCGGGCGAAGCCCGCGCCAGCCGAGTGAGTTGACGATGTGGTGGGTGAGTACCGGGTCGAGGTCGTCGACGGCGCTCACGGCAGGTCCAGTTCGATGTCGCCCGCGTCCGCCGCGGCCGCGTTCCGCTCGACCTCGTTGAGTTCGGCACTGGACACCGTAAGCGCGTAGTGGACGCGGGGATCGAAATCATCGTGCAGATCGACCCGGTCGAGGACGTCGGCGACGAGCTTACGCAGGAACAGCCGCGGAGCGACCCCGACCTTGCCGCCCAGTCCTCCCGTGACCGCGCTCGCCAGCTCGCCGAGGTACGCGTCGTCGACGCACGCGACGATCCTCTCCGGGTTGCGTGCCGCTCCCGCATACAGGTCACGGACGTTGCGTCCGAGTTCCCCCAGCTTCGGCAGGTCGAATCCGGCGAGGCGCAGCTGCACGGCCCGCGGGGAGTCGAAGCGGGGATCCGTGGTGAAGTCGGTCGCGAGGCGCTGGGCCAGAGGCGGTAGCCGCTGTACGCCCTGTTGTCCGTCGTAGAAGGCCGGGGTACCGGTGATCACCAGAAAGAGTCCGGGGAAACGGCCCGTGTCGATTTCGTCGAGCAGCTGTCGCAGGGCGTTGAGTCCCTTCTCCCGTACGTCGCCGCGGACTCGCTGCAGCGTCTCGATTTCGTCGAGCACCACCAGCAAGCCCGGGTGACCGCAGTCGCGCAGCACTGTGAGCAGCCCCTGCAGAAACCCCATGGCACCGAAGTGGTCGAGGTCCCCACGCACACCGGCCGCCCGCCGGGCGGATGCCGCCACGGACTTCTGGCCGCTCAGCCAGGCGATCAGCGCCTCGGCTGTCGCGGCGTCGCCGGCTGCGCGGGCTTCGCGGTAGCCGCGCAGTGCCGCGGCGAACGCGGGGGTGGTGCGGGCCACGTCGGCGAGCCGCTGCTCCATGAGCCCGTCGACGGCCGCGGCGAGCGCCTTCTCGTCGTCGTCCGCCACCTCGCCCGCGTCGAGAATCTCCTCTTCCAGCGTGTAGAACCATGAGTCGATCACCGCTCGCAGGGCGCTGGGCTGGTGGGTCGCGGTGGTGAGACGTTCGGTGAGTCTGCGGTAGACGGTCTCCAGCCGGTGCAGTGGTGTCTCGGTCTCGGAGATCTGCACTTCGGTGGTCGCCAGACCGGCCCGTTTGGCTCGCTCGGCGAGCCATCGGGCGAAGAAGGTCTTGCCGGAGCCGTACTCGCCGCGGATGGCATGGAAGGCGGACCCACCGCGCGTGACGGTGGCGATGTCGTCGCCCAGCGATTCGGCAAAGCGGTCCAACCCGACGGCGAACAGGTCGAGTCCGCTCTGCGGCACGGTGCCGCGCCGCAGGGCGTCGACCACTTCGCGGCGGCGGGCCGCACTGACCTCCGTCATGCCGGTCACGGCTGCTCCGTTCCGAACTGCTCTTGCAGAAGCGGGATGTTCAGCTCTACGGTCCGCCCCGCTTCCACCAGGTTGATCACGCTGTAGCCCTCGACATTGAGGAGGCGCTGCACCACGGTGACGAAGATCTCGGGGTTCCGCTGCGATCTACCGGTCGCCGATGCGGCCGCGGCGGCCACCGCATCGGGGGTGAGCTTTCCACCCGCTTCGTGCAGCGCGTCGATGACCGCTGCCACAGCCTTGGCGTCCGGCGGACGGCGCACGAACGCCTTTTGCGCCGTGTACCGCTGGGACCCAACGACCTTGCCACCTAGCGTCAGCACCTCCGGAGCCACCTCGGCCGCGGCAAACAGCGCTTCACCGGCCTGGGCTTCCGTACGGCGACGGGTTCTGCGCGCCACTGGGGGCTCGGACTCCCCGCTCGGCACCGTGTCAGTGCGCGGCTGCTGCCACCAGGAGGGCACGGCCTGCTCGTTCGGCAGCACCACCCATCCGGAGGGCAGCAGCTCCTGCGACGGCACGAGGGTGATCACGGGCACGGTCACCTCGGCCAGTGACGCGCCTCCGTGGTATCCGGCCTTGCGGGGCGTATAGCGGATGTCCTCGCGCCACGGCACCACAATGGTGCCGCCGCCCTCCAGCACCCGGGGGCCGCTGAGTTCGACCTCCCCATCACCCGCGTCGCCGATACGCCATCGGGCACTCTGCACTCCAGCAGCCTTCAACGGGCCCTGGCCGGGCAGCGAACGGTCGAGAACATGGCCGTGGTCGGAGACGAGCATGACGGGACGGCCGTATCCGCGCGCGGCGTTGAGCAGGTCCAGCAGGTGGCTGATGTCCTTGAGCCGCCAGGTGGTGCGCTCGCCCTCCTGTCCATGGTCCAGGGCGTCGTCGATGGTGTTGAGCACCACGCCGACCACACCGTCCCCGGCGAGGGCGTCGAGCAGTTCGGGGGCGAGCCGGTGCCCCTCGGCACCGCCGATCTGGCCCTTGTGGAAGAGCGTCCCGGCGCGCCGGTGCCGCTGCCAGAACGCGGCGAACCCGCCTGCTTCCGCAGCCTGCTTGCCGCTGGTGGCCGCCCCGGACAGCAGCGAGGCCCGGCTGATGGTGGTGATGGAGGGCAGCATGGACACGGCGGCCTGCCGACGCGGCGTCGCCGCCGCGGGCGGGGCGGGCACGATCTCCGTCCAGACCCGGCGGTCGATCTCGTCGCCGAGCTGTGCCGCTATGGCGGTGCTCATTCCGTCCAGCACGAGCACCAGCGGCGCCGCCTTGCCGGCCATGGGCACGGCCAGGGTGGCGAGAACGTCCTCGATGAGGAGGGCTCCTTGGGGCGAGTGGGTGGATGCCGTCCGGACCCACCCTGCGAGCCGTTTGGCGAACTGCTCGTCGACAGCCGTCCGCCGAGCTCGCACCTTGCCGATGAGCAGGTGGTACGCCTGCCCCACGACGAGGTCCCCCATGGGGTCGCCCGCTGCCAGGACAGCTAGCGCGCTGTCGACCCATCCCCACTGTGCGAGGTGCTCGCCGACCGCTTGCCCGACCGAGTCCACGGCGGGGACCGGCAGGTCCAGCCATCGCACCATCCGCACCGCCATGACGGCTGCATCGCAGCTTGCCGGGTGCAGGCGTGCCAGCTGGTGGTGCAGCACCTGCGACAGGGCGGCCTCCGCCGCCTGGGGCGACTTCTCCAAAGCGGTTGCCAGGTCGCGCAGCCGCGCCCTCAACCCTGACGGCAGCAGCGGGTCGAGGCGCAGGGCCTGCCCGAGTCCCGCATCGGCCGCGAGCTCGTCCGCGCGGTCGAGCACGGCATAGACACGCTGCCTCGCCTCGACGCCGGCCGGGCTGCTGGCTTCGGCCTCGGTGATCCACCGGGCGAGCGTGCCAGTCACCGAGGCGGTGAACTGCGGCAGGTCGTCCACCGAACGCAGCGTGGAGCCGAACAGGCCGCCGAGAGCGAAGCTGGTCCCGGCCGGCGCGTCCGGCGCGCTCAGTACGGAGCCGAGCACGCCGAGCGCCATCGCGTCCTGTCCCCTGCCGTCCGCCACCAGGGCGAGCAGCGTGGGCGCGGCCGCCCCGACGATGCCGGTCAGCCAGGTGGTCAGGCCGCTGCGCTCCTCCTCGGCGAGTTCGCGGAACCGGGCAGGTCCGGCTGTCGTACGGGACCAGGCGAGCAGCGCGTTGGTGTCCAGGTCGGCCCGGTGGCCTGCGGAGGGCCCGCCGAGAGCGAGCCGTTCGCCGACGAGTGCCTCCACCGCAGCATCCCGGGTCAGGACCGAGCCGCTGCGTGGCCAGCCGTCCACGGGCTCGGCCTCCAACAGCGCGTTGAGCAGCCAGGTTTCACGGATCATCCGGGGGTCGAGATCCGTGGCCCCGAAGAGCTGCTTGACGATCTCGGCGCGGTCGACGGTGAGACTGCGGCGCCCCACCGCGTGTGCTCTCAGGTCCCATCCGAGCACGGTGGCCGGTACATCGCTGGTGACCACCAGTACCCGCTCGTCCTCCTCGTCGACCAGGAGCTGCTGCCAGGCATCGACGATCCCCAGGACGGAGTCCTGGTCGGTGACCCTGACCTGCCGCTGCCGGCCGTCGACTCGCGCAGTGAACTCCGCCGGCGCCGTGCTGTCGTACCGGGCATTGACCAGGAGAAGTCGGCGGTCCTTGGCGCGGCGCAGCTCGGTTTCGAGCAGCGCTTCGACGATCCGCCGGTCGATGAGCGGGCGGACGGCCATCAGGACTGCGCCCCGTCGTCGGCGGAACCGGTGCTGGTGTCCTCCGGGGGTACCGCCTGCCAGCTGATTTCGACGGCCATGCCGGGGTGGGCGGCAGAGAAGGCGAGGATCTCGTCCCAGATGTTGTCCATCGCCTTGTTCAGGGCATGTTCCGCTCGGCTGGGCTGGAGCCGCACGGTACGGGTGAGCGCCGCCGGGCCCGTGCCCGTGCTGGTGGGCGCGGGCGGGGTGGAGGGGACGGACGGCTTGCCGTGCTGGGTGAGGGACACGTCGTCGGGGGTGGGCGGCTCGGGGCGCTGCGGCGGCGCGACGGGGTTTTCCACCTGGCTCAGCCGGGCGGCCTCCTGCACCAGGGCCACGGCCTTGCCGCGGATGGAGGCCAGCACCGGGACGAGTGAGCTCTCGAATTCGCTGTCGGCGGCGGCCGTGGCGACCTCCGTGAGCAGCCGCTCGGCCCGCTCTCCGACGCCGTCCTGCCGACCGATGAATCCGCGCACGCTGTCGAGTAGCGGCCAGTCGGCGTCGTCCAGCGCGCTCAGTACCTCGGGTGCCGAGGTGATGGCGGTGGCAAGAATCTCGTCCGAGGTGGCATAGGAGGCCCCCGCCAACTCCCTTACCAGAGCGGTCGCTTCGTGGTGGCGTCCCAGACGGGCCAGCAGATCCGCCGCGTCCTTCCCGGATGCCAGGCGTGTGCTGGTGGCCGGTGCGAGTCCCAGCGCTTCAGCGTGCCGGTTCAGCGAGGTCCGTACGGCGTTGACCGGCTGCTCGTACCGGTCGACCTTCTCGCGTACGCCGTTGAAGAGCTTGTTCACGTTCCGGGCGAAGAGCGTGGGCTGGGCCGCGACCCCGAAGATCCTGGCTGCGCGCTCCCGGGCGGTCGCGTACTCGTTCTCGCTCGGCAGCTGCTGTGCGCGCAGTCCCCAGCCGGCCCCGATGCGCTCCAGCTCGGGCGGCTGCGCCTGGGGGCTGCCGCCGTGGAAGACCCAGGCACGGTCGTCGAGAAGCGCGTAGGTGGCGATGATCAGGTTGCTGATGCTCTTGTCGAGTCCTGTCCAGCCGTGGTCCTTGGCGATCCACTCACGGATGTCCTCGACCGACAGGTCCTCCCCCCCGGGGCGGTGCTGGTGGGCGGCCTGGTTGATGCGTGCCCGCCAGTCGTTGCGCAGGACCAGCGGGCCGTCGTGCACCTGGCCGAGCTCAAGCGGCTCGACGATCCTCTTCACAATCTTGAGGTGGTGGCTGTCGACCTCGACCCGACGTCCGCCGTCGTCCATGGCCCGGGTGATCCAGGTGAGGGCGGTCTTCAGCTCGCCGAGGGTGACGGCCTTGCGGTCGCCGGTCTTCTCGAAGTCGGGGTGCTTGGGGTACAGGGCGTGGAAGACGCCGTCCGCCAGGTGCTGGAGGTTGTCCTGGAACGACTTGCCGCCCTGAAGCTGCGGCCTGCCGTACTCGGGCAGCAGCGACAGTATGTGCTTGCCCTCGCTCACTTCGGCGGAGACGCTGTTCTCGTCCACCTTGGCGATGCCGTACAGCTGGGCAAGAGTCGCGTTGAGCTGCGAGGTCAGGGTGTCGCGCTGGGCCGAGAGCTGGTGGCGTACCCGGACCCGGTCGTCGGATGCGAGGTGCCCGGCGTAGTCGTCCAGCCGGTCGCGCTCCAGCAGGTAATTGATCTTGATGAGTCGTCCGAGCTGGGCGTTCTTCTGCTCGGAGAAGAACGAGGGCAGCCAGACGAGCGTCGGCGCCATGAGCCCTTCGGACCTGAGGTCGGCGACGCGCTGGGCATCGTCGGTCGGGTAGTGCTGACCGTCATCGAAGGGATAATCCAGGATGAATCGGACGCGCCCGTCGACGCCGGGACGGAACTGGTCGGCGGACAGTTGCGTGGTGTCGCGGACGTTCTCGAAGACGAACTCGGCGGTGCGCCGGGTGCCCTGCCAGACGATCTCGTGCTCGCAGACGAAGGCACCGGAGTCCTTCAGGCCGAGCGCCTTCCACAGCTGGTCCTTGACCCAGATGCGCCGGGCGCCCGTCCGGTCCTCGTCGGCGACCATGTCGAGCAGCGGCTCGATGTCGAGGTCGGACAGGTGGAGGGTGAACACGGGGTCCTGGTCACCGTCGGCGCGGATCTCACCGAACTCGGCCTGCAGCTCACGCAGTCGGGTCACCACGAGCGAGCCGGGGGCGACGGTGCGGGAGCGGATGGAACCGTGGTTCAGTGCGGCGATACGCCCGCCGGTGAGCCGCTTGAGCGCCGGGGCGTCGGGGGCGAGCGCGGCGAGCAGCAAGGTCTTGACGAACCGCTCGTCGGCGATGAACTTCTCGTTGCCCTCCGAGCCGTACTTCTCCAGCAGATGGGCCCGCACCTTGGTGTGGAAGGTGTGAGCCGCCTCGGCCTCTGCCTTGAGCCGGTCGGTGAACGCCTCGCCGGTGCCACCCGACAGCACGTCCCACAGGTCGCCGAGAGGGATCAGCTCGCCCAGCTTGAAGTCACCGCGCCGCCGTCGCAGCATCTCCTGGAGCAGCTTGAGACCGGTGCGCTCGCGCTGGAGCGCACCGGACAGGGCGACGAGGACGTTCAGCAGCGCCGGTGAGAGCGGGTACACGGCCCGGAAGTCGCTCCAGTCCGCGTGCGTAGCACCGTGAGCGTCGAGCAGGACGTCCTTGACCTGCGCATTCGTAGACTCCACGGCCCCGAAGGCGCCATCGAGAGCGAGCCGCGCCTGGTCGTTCTTCGGCCTGAGAATGCGCTGCTTGATGATCTCCGGGAGGTTACGGTCCTCCAGGCTCACCACATCGAAGCGCCCTCGCAGGTACTCGACCTGCTGTTCCAGGTTCTTCACGTCGGCGCCGACGACGTCCGCGCCGACGAGCTGCGACAGGTCACGCTGGCGGGAGATGAACGACACGATCGGCACAGGCCGGGCGCTGTCCCCGGATTCGATCAGTTTGACGAGCTTGCCGACCTCGGAGTTGACCTTCTCCCGGTTGGACATGTGCGCCTGGAGCCAGAGGATCAGCTCGTCGAGGAAGAGCACGAGTCCGTCGTATCCGAGGGACTTCGCGTGCCGGCTGATGACAGCAAGGCCGTTTTCCAGCGGCAGGAACGCGTGGGCGTCGCCCCTGGCGCCTTCCGCGTACGACGACATCGGCCCGGTCAGCAGCGCGGAGACGAGCCGGTCGCGCTGGGCGTCCCCAGCAGGCGCGGCGAACGCCCGGTCCAGCTCGTCCGAGGCCCAGGCACCGCCGGAGCCGTCGATCACGTCGAGGTCGTCCGGCTCGCAGGCGGAGTCCTCGGCCGCGGCGGGCAGGAGCTTGACGAACGCGTCGTCGCCGATGTTCCCTCGCAGCTTCGCGGCGTCGGCGAGCATCGAGTCGGCTCGGTAGACCGGTGGTGTCGGGGCGCCCGGGTGCAGCCGCCGCACCTCGGCGACGTACCCGCCGAGCAGTGCCGAGTCGAGGTCGGTCGAGCCGACGAGGTGGTACGGCACCATGAGGAACCGCTTGCCGCGCAGCCAGTCGTCGTGCTCGGCGATGACCTCCTGCAGTCGCGGCTTGGCGCGGGCGGAGGGTTCGTTGTTGAGCACCGCGTGCAGCACGGTCAGGAAGTGGCTCTTTCCGGAACCAAACGAACCGTGGAGGTACGCGGCGTGCGAATTCCCTCCGCGGACGGAGGCGCGCACGATACCGAGAGCCTTGCCGAAGGCCGCCTTGAGCTGGTCGGTGACCACGTACTCGTCGACCCGGGCGTCGGTCTCGGTGAAGCCACCGGTGAGCTCCACCTTGAAATCGCCGGCATGGACGTCTTCCTTGATGTCGATGACATCCCGCAGGAAGAGCTCATTCGTGGGCATCCGTGACTCTCGTTCCCTCACTCGGCGGTTCACATTTCCCGCGCAGCGCGCATGTCACCCTTATCTTGCCAGCTCACCGGGCGTCAGAGCCCGGGCCTGCGAAGATCGGCGTACGTCAGCGGAACATGACGGGCCCGCGGCGGTCCGACTCGTCGGTCACACCTACCTGACGTGCGGATGAATCACATGAAATCTGCCCATTAGTCATGTCTCGATGGATTCTGCAGTATAAGCCTCAGGCGTGACGCAGAGTTCAGCCCACCCTGCAGCGCGAAGGCGGGAGCTGAGGAACGGGCCGTCGCCGACCACATCCGGAGCGCCTTCACCAAGCCGCAGGACACCCACGGGTGCGGCAGCAGAGGTCCTGCTGCCGCACCCGTCACGAGCCCTGTTGTCACGCCTTGGGCCAGAAGCGGACGAGGTAGTGCTCAACGCCCTCGGCTGCGCCCGTCTGCTCCGAGAGACGTTCGGCTTCCTTCCGGCCCGCGCAGCAAACCTGCACGCGCCAAGCACCGTCCGTGTCGGAGAGCGTGACCACGTCATCCCTTCGTCCCAGGCTCATCGACCAGAGGGCCACTTCGCCGCTGGTCGACTCGAAGTCGACCTCACCATGCTCGCCCCACCGCTCCCAGTCCTCTTCGGGAGGGGGACCGTTCCATACCTCGACCGTCATCGATGCCGTATGTGTGTGGCCTGCGCTGAAGACATCGATGCGCCCGGGGAATGCATTGAGGAACTGCCCGAACACGAAGTCGTCCGGGTAGGGCACCGGCAGGTCGCCATCGTCGGACTCCTGGAAGCAGAAGCTGTGACAGCCGACATCCGCATCAAGTTGTTGTCGTCGGATCAGTTCCGCCACGCGGGCTCCTCATCGTCAACCACCGCGCGGTCATCGAGCGTGATGGTGGCCGTGCCGTGGCGCACTGACCGTGGACTGTCGAAGGCCTACTTCTCGGTGCGTTCCGAGGCCTTCACGGCTTCGCCGAGGTCCCCATCCCCCTTGACGGGACTCGACCGCGGGGCTTCCTCCCCGAACGTCTCGCGGATGAGCGGTACGGCCTCCTCCGGGATCCGGAAACCCGTCGCCCACGAAGGCTCGGTCGGCGACCCATAGATCGTGTGCAGCAGGAAGGACTCCTCGCCACTCAGCACTCCCTGGTCCTCCAGCTCCCGCGCCACGGTGCTGATGGGCCGGGTGAAGCCCTTGAGCTGGCGGTCACCCGGGTAGCCGGCCAGCTCGTACGCGGTGGCCCGGTCCACGATTCCGCCGTTCGCCGCCGCCGCGATGATCACCTTGGCGTGTGCCGGGTAGCGCACGCGGAGATGCTCGACGAACGTGCCGAGGGACTGCCTGGTCCAGCCGGCTTCGGAGCCGTCGTTATCGCGATCCGCCTCACCCAGCTGTTCCAGGTCGTCCACCGAGTCCTTGTCGACCTGCAGGCCTTCGAGCAACTCCTCGGCCCAAGTGAGGAGTTCCGCGGGTGTGAGCATGTAGAGCCGTACGTTCGCGTGCTCACGGAGTTCCACCAGCAGCTCCGCCCTGGGGCGCGCCGGGATGTCCCCGTCACGGGTCTGCCACCAGTCCTTCTTGACGTCCCCCGTCACGAGCAGCACGTCGCAGGCGCGCTGCTGCGCCTCCTTCAGCAACTGCACCCAGAGCAGGTAGTCGCCGGCGGCCCGCTCCGGCGGCTTGGTCCTGAAGTCCTCGTATCCGGGCGGGATCTCCTCGTCGGCACGCTTCTGCGCCTCCTGGACCGCCTTGTCGTACTCGTCCGTCGGCAGCGGCTCACCGATGCGACCGTGCAGCAGCGGCTCCAGCACGGTCAACACAGGGTCGCTATGCGTCTCGGCCGTGCCCACCAGCGCGTCCCGCGCGGCCTGCCCGTCGATGATCTCCCGTAAATCGTCCACGATGTCGGCAAAGGCCTTCATGCCTTCGCCGATCGCCCGGGTGACGTCCTCGTCCTGCTTGAGGCGTACCTCCTTCATCCACCGCTCGACAGCGTCCTGCGCGGACCGCCGGGCCTTGTCCAAGGCCGCGGAGGTCTCCTTCGCCTTGGTGCTGTGGTGATGGCGTACAGACCTCAGCTCACGGTTGCGCCAGAACTCGGTGAGCACCTGGTGCGGCACCCACAGCCGGTCCCTGAGCTTGCTGAGTACCGCCAGGGTGTCCTCACGCGTGCGGGCGTTGGAGCGGTAGAGATTGAGCAGCACATTGGTGTCCAGGACGATCATCCCGGACTGGAAGACTTTCTCGTAGTCGCCCTTGAGGGGGCTGCGGTGGGCCCCGTCGCAGTCGTAGATCCCCCGCTCGGTCCCATGCTCCGCCGGGTCGTCCTTGAATGCCATGGTGCTGAGTGCTCCCCGTTTCGTTCGGCCCCGGGTGCGTACTTCCCAGAGGCACGAGGGGCATGGTTCCAGGCCTCGCCCATTGCGCGTGAGAGCTGTCTCGGCCAACTCTCGCGCCCATGAGTGTGAACACGGCACCGGCTCACCGAGCGCGCAGTGTTCCGCTCTCACCGCACCAGATTGCTGTGCGAATGTCGTCGCCGTCAGCTCGTTGCCTGGTCGGGCCGCTGATGGAGGACGGGTCGCCCGCCCTCCATCAGACACCTCACTCGGCTCGCCGCCTCGTGCTTACTTGACCATCGCCTTCAGGTTCTCCAGGACCGCCTGGAGCTCGAAGGGTGGCGCGCTGGAGGCCGTGCGGGCGGCCTCACGGTAGGTCGCCGCGTTCTTCGCGGGGAAGCCGTCCCCCGAAGCGATGAGTTCGCTCTTGCGCGTGCCCCAGGCCGGCCACTTGTCGACGAGAAACGTCTCCAGGTTGTCCTCGAAGACCATGTGGTTGTCGGCGCACGCCGTCGCGGGCCAAGGAGACGGGGAGGCGCCCAGGTACCCGAGGAGATTGGCGTTGAGCGTCAGGTCCTTGCGGGCCTGCTCCTCGATCCTGAGCTCCTTCGCGCGCCGCTCGTCCTCGTTCTGAACGTTCTGAGTGCCCTGTCGGCTCCTCGCCTCCTTGCCGGCATCGCCATCGAAGATGACATAACAAGGAACTCCGAGCGCATCGAGAATCGCGCGGCAGAGTGCGATGTTGTCCTTGCCGCCGACGCTGATCACGCTGATGCCCAGGGCGCCGAGGCTCAGCTGCTCCCGCTCCGCGCACCCGGTCAGGATGGCCCCGTCCGTGTCCCCCTCGACGAGCACGACGGCCTGCGCGAAGAACCCCTCCGCGAGCGCCCCGGCACACTTGATACCGGCCTGCCGCTTGATCGAGTTCTCGCTCACCAGATCATCCGGAAGCGACTGAATCAGCTCCGCTTCTGAGATCCGCCGCACGTGGGTGACCGGGTGCTCCTCCGTGCCGTCACGGCCGAGTCGCCGGATCTCGTGGTAGCTGCGCGGCTCGATGAATACGGGGCTGTGCGTCGCGTACATCACCTGGGTCCGGCCGACCGGGGAAGAGGCCACCAAGCCGCGCAACACCTCGGCGAACGTCCGTGCCTGCGGCGGGTGCTGGAAGAGTTCCGGCTCCTCGACCGCCAGACACAGCGTCTGGGTGCCCGTCTCCGAGCGCCTGCGCTCCGAGAGCAGCTTCAGCGCGGCAATGATCAAGGCGCGCTGGAAACCGTGGCCCTGGCGGTAGACCGACGTCTCCGCAGCCCCGTCCTTGATGCTGACGCGGAACGACGTCTTCGCGGGCTTGGGCGTCTGCACCATCGGCGTCACGACCACCTTGCGTCCGGTGGTGAACTTCGCCACCTCGGCGGACAGGGCCGCCGAGAGGTCTGTGAGCGTGGGGCCGTACACAGTGGTGTGCACGTCCAAGCGCGCCTGCTGCGCGGTCTCCTCGATGGCCCCCAACTGCTCATTCGCCTCGCTGCGGTCCACCGCGTGGTCGAGGATGCGTCCGATGGCGGACGCCTTGCGGTCGTCGGCCTCCTCATACGCGCGCAGGTCGGCAGAGATGAACACGAAGTCGATCAGTTCGGCGAGCTTGCTCTGCCCGGCAAAGCCGAAGAAATGCGTGTCCTCGACCTCCGACTCGGTGAGCCGGTCGCGATGTCCGCTCTCCCAGGTGACCATCGCCTCGAGCACGGCCTTCTCACTCCCGGCGCTCGGCAGTCCGAGAGCGGGGTCGCTCTCCCGGAGTGCGTTGAACGCCTTGCGCCTGGCCATGGCACCCTCCTGGCGCCTGACCTCCTCGAAGGGTGCGTACGCGAGTGCCTTGCCGGTGATCTTGTCGTCACCGGCCTCCCACGTCCTCCAGATGGAGACGGTCTCCGTGTCGTCCGTTGCATAGCGCCCGAGGGCGTTACGGTCGTGCTCGGTGAGTCCGTCGAACTCCACCTCGACGGAGATGCGCTCACCGTCGGCCGCGGAGTGGACGTCGTCGGTGCTGAGCGCCAGCGACTTTTCGCCGTTGAAGAACCAGTCGAGCGCACGGAGCACTGTGGACTTCCCGACCCCGGTGGGGCCGATGAAGCAGGTTATTTCGTCGAATGCGATGTCCACCTTGGACAGGCAGCGGAAATTCTCAACGCGAACTCGCTTGATTTTCACGGTCGTCCTGAAACGTGGTGCGGGAGCGCCCGATGGGCGCTCTGTGACGATCAGGATGCTAGCGATGACCATGGCCGAAAATCAGATGATTTTTCGTCGGCCAGACCGGCCGGATTTACGCGCAATTCAGTTCGAGTTCCGCCCAGATGTTCTTTCCCGGGGCGCCGGGACGGGGTGCGATGCCCCAGCGGTCAGCGAGCTGGGCGACGAGGAACAGGCCGCGGCCGGACTCGCCGTCGACGGGTGGCGGGGTCTTGGCGGCCTCAGGGACGGGGCATCGCTCCGTGCGGGTATCAGCGACCTCGATGCGGAGGATGGTGGCTGGAGCTGCGGCGGTCGCCGTGAGGCGGAGGTGGAAGTCCCGGCCGGGGACGTGTCCGTGACGCACGGCGTTCGCGGTGAGCTCGGCGGCGATGAGGGTGAGTGTCTCGTTGGGCGTGGAGTCGTACGGGTAGCCCCAGTCATGGAGCCGGTGCGAGACGAGCCGGCGGGCGAGGCGGGAGCCGCGCGGGGTGGAGGTGAACTGCATCGAGAACTCGCGGGTGGAGGTGGGCCGTTGCTGAGCCGCCACGTGAGGGGTAATTGCTCGGTTCATGGGGGAAACGCTGGCGGTGGCTGCGTACCGTTGACCAGGAGGGACGCGCTGACGGGCACGGGCTGTACGCGTCCCGGGCGGTGATGTACGCGGCGCGGGGCGTGACCGCCTCGGGGGTAGGGCGTTGGCCGCGCGGGTGTGGGCGCACGTGAGCGGGCGGGACGGTACGGGAGGCGCGGGGCCATGGACGATCAGCAGCGGCCGGGGCACGAGTACGAGCCGGGATCGGGCACCCTGCACGTCTTCGGGCAGCAGTTGAAGCTGTGCCGGGTACGGGCGGGGCTGGAGCGGGCGGAGTTGGGGTCGATGACCGGGTATTCGGCGTCGACCATTGCCTCGTTCGAACAGGGGCGCCGGATTCCACCGCCGAAGTTCATCGACAAGGCGGATGAGGTGCTGGATGCGGGCGGGTTACTGAAGGCCAGCAAGGAGGAGGTGGCGAGGGCCCAGTATCCGGCGTTCTTTCGGGATGCGGCGCGGTTGGAGGCCGAGGCGGCTGAGCTGCATCTGTACGCCGTTCAGGCTGTTCCGGGGCTCTTGCAGACCGAGGAGTACACCCGCGCACTGCTCACCAAGCGGCGCCCGCTACTGGCTGAGGAGACGATCGAGCAGCGAGTTGCGGCCCGCCTCGCGCGACAGGAGATCTTCAACAACTGGCCAGCTCCTCTCATGAGCTTTGCCATCGAGGAAGCTGTACTTCGTCGCCCCTTCGGCGGCAAGTCCGCTCTGCGTGGCCAGTTGGAGCAGTTGCTTCTCATCGGCGAGAAGCGCAACGTGGAGATCCAAGTCATGCCCCTGGATCGGGAAGACAACGCAGGGGTGGACGGCCCGTTCACCTTGATCACGCGGAAGGGCGGAGCCCAGGTCGTGTACTTGGAGGTACAGGGTCGCAGCACCTTGGTCACAGACCCGGAGGAGGCCCGTGCCATCGCTGCACGCTATGGGATCATCCGGGCGCAGGCTCTCACGCCACGAGAGTCGCTTGCATTCGTCGAGAAGTTGCTGGGAGAGCTATGAAGATCGCGGAGACCAACACAGCGGTTGCGGAGCTGGTCTGGCTCAAGAGCAGTTACAGCGGAGCCGAGGGTGGCGAATGTGTCGAGGTCGCGGCCTGCCCCGGCACCACCCATGTCCGTGACTCGAAGGACAAGGCAGGGCCGACCCTGCGTGTGGCTTCCGCGGAATGGGCAGCCTTCGTGGAGTTCGCCGCGCAGGGCTGAGCGCACAACGACGGCGCCCCGCCACCGGAAGCGATCCGGTGACGGGGCGCCTTCTTTGTACGCACCTGTACGCGCGTCTCAGTCTGCTTTCTTCGCCCGACCGCGTGTCTTCTTCTCCGGGCGCCACGACCTGAGGTCATCCGCCGAAAGGCCGTACTTCCCACGCTGCTCGTCCAGGTACGCCTGGTACTCCTCGGCCGGGGTCCCGCCCCACTCCTCGTCATGCTCACCGTGCCACTGGTGAACCCAGGGCATCAGCTCCTGGATGCCAGCGATGAGCGGCGTGAGGCGGGCAGTGTCCCAACCTGCCTGCTCGGTACGGTCATTGATCACATTGACCAGCGCCTGCACCTGATCCTTGTGATCCCAGCCGGCCCAGCCGAGCAGAACCGTCGGGTCGGAGTCGGCCGACGCCTCGGGGTAGGAGATGAACCGCTCCTTGGGCACGTCGAGCTTGCCGCGGTGCGACCAGTAGGAGTGCTTGAGGAAGTCGGCACCGCTGTACTTTGGCGGCACGGGGATGTTGAGCCGCTGCCCTGTCTTGTCTTCCTCACGCTGGAGGTCCCAAACCTGCTCCCACTGCTCGCGCTTACGCAGACCCGAATCCTTGTAGCGCAGGGCGGCGAGGTACGGGACGTGCTCTGGTGCGACGATGTCCGCCAGCACTGTCGCGAGGGATGCGTCCCGCTTGCCCATGTGATCGGCGGCGTACAGCTCGGCGACCGCCCGAACGTTGGCATCCTGCCGAAGAGCGTCAGCAAGCTGGGAGACGGTCAGCGTACGGGGCGCCCGGAAACCGTCACGAAGGCCGAACCACAGATTTTCATCCTCACATCGGTCGAGCAGCCAGGTCCGGAGGGCAGCCTTCTCCTTCTTCTCCCAAGGGTCGTCAGTCCAACGGCGCTTGCACTCAGGGCGCTCGATAAGGGCAAGGTCCTTACGGGAGACGATGACGTCGATCCGCGCCTGGACCGTAGTCTTGTACGCGTCGGGCCAGTGGGAGGGAAGCTCGACGATGGGTGTCGATCCGTGTCGCTCAAACCACGCGGTCTCTGCCTCGCCCGCCGCCATGGCGCGCGCCAACACGATCTCGAACGCCCGCTCCCCAGGGGCGATTTCGGGAAGGTCGGCCGGACTAGCTACGGTTGTACGCCCCACCTCGTTGGGCGTGAGCAGGCCATACAACCCGTAGACGGTCCAGTCCAGTTCCTCCTGGAGCGCAATCATCCGCGCGCGGTTGCGTGTGTGGGCGGCGTGAGCCTCGTCCAGACTGGCGCGGGCTGGTACCCCAGCGGCGGCGACCACATCAGGCTCGTAGGTGGCAAGGTCCCGGGAGAGGGAGTCGATGGTACGGCCGTGCTCAAGTGGCAACTCGGCCGCGAGAGGAAATTCCTGCAGCTTGGTTCCGGTGAACTCGTATGTGTTCTTCCATGCCTCACTTCCGAGCGCCGCGTAGCCCGCCTGAACTCGCGCTCCGCCACCCTCACCCTTGTTGTGACTAACTTGCTTGAGCCAGAAGCAAGCCAAGGACGAGTTCAGTACCCCAAGAAGCCCAAGGAATGTGTCTCCCTGCACCCCCGAAGGCAATTTGATCACAGGCGCGTGACGGTTATAGATCTCACGCCCACGCCCCAGAGAGAAATGATTGTGCGTGGACACAGAGGAGAATGTAATCGACCAGGGGTGGGCACCTAGATCTTTGGGGATCTGATGCCACTCATACCAAGGGCGACCATCGCTAAAGTAAGTACCCTTCGAAAACGTCGCACGCCGGCCGAGCTCAGTGCGAAGAGCCCACATCCTCTGCGCATGATGCGGTATCTGCTCTAGAGGTACCAAATCCCTTGACGCGCCGTATGGATGAAATGCATGACTCTGAGCCACGGATCCCCAGTCTCGAACTTCATCCCCTACAGTCAAAGGCCGGTGAAATTCGGGTTCCGTCCGCTCGCGTTTAAAGACCCTCCCTGGCGCCATCATCGCATCATCAGCACCCATGACGCCGTAGAATCCGATGCGAGTAACCAGCGAACCCAGCCGATGTGCCATCTGCTCATCGATAGCAGCGAATACCTCGCCAGCGCCGCCTCCACTCAAGGACCACGGATATTCCCCATAGGTGCTACGGTCGGCATCCAGAACAGTTACCCATTCAGATTCGCTGCCTGGTCGATCAAGCTGATCAACAATCGCACGCCACACCGTCCCGCTGGCTGCATCGGATGGCTGACCAGGTTCCCCCTGCACACCCAACACTGCCCGAACTCGATCCGTCCCCAGCCCATTACGGTTCCGCCCGACAAGAATCACCGTGGGCGTGCCGTGTCCCGGAATGTACGCCCCGGAAGTGTCGATCACGTGAGTCACATCGACTTTCGGAAAGAACTCCTCAATCAACTTCTTACCGAACTCCCGCTTCATGAACGAGTTCGCCGTGATCTGACCAGTAATCCCGCCGTCCCGCTGGTCGCCGCCCGCCCGTACCGCTAGCTCGAAGATCCTTTGTGCGAACGGAACAGACAATGCATACTTGCGCGCACACGCGTCGTACGCCTTCCGGTAATTCTCGTTCTCCTGCTTGTCCTTCACCGTGATGTACGGCGGATTCCCCACCACCACGTGGTAGCTCCCGCGTCCCAGCAAATCCACCCGGTCCGCGTAGTCCCACACATCCTCGGTCCGGTACGCGAACGTCCGATCCTCGCCCCCGAACAGCGTGTCCAGCGTCTCCGTGATCGTCTCCGCGCCCCGCCCGTGCAGCAGCGAGTCTCCCACCGCCACGTTGATCGGGAACTCCGGAGCCGCCGCCAACCGCCGCTCCCCGCACGCCTTCAGCACGGCCACCAGCAGCCGGAACCGCGCAATCGCCACCGCGAACGGGTTCTTGTCGCAGCCGTGCACGGACTCCAGACTCCGCCGCACCAGCTCCCAGGCCTCGGTACCCGGCTCCGCCTCGCGCCACTTCTTCAGCAGCCGCTCGAACATGCCCAGCAGGAAGTGGCCCGAGCCGCAGGCTGGGTCGATGCACCGCAGCCCCCGCACCACCGGGTCGTCGCCCTTCCAGCCCTTCGGCTTGTGCTTCCAGACCGGGTCCAGACCGAACTCCTCGACCGCCGGCTCCAGCGTCAGGTCGAGGATGAACTCCTCCACGAACTCCGGCGTCTGGAGCAGCGCGTACGTCTTCCGCGCGTGCTCGCTCAGGTCCTGATACAGGTCGCCCAGGAACCGGGTGTCCAGGTCCTCGTCCGTGAAGTCGTGGATGATCTCGCCGTCCGCGCCCCGCTCACGCCAGAACCCCAGCAGCCGCGTCGCCGCCTCGTACGAGGGGCTCAACTCCCACAGCGCGTTGTGATTCCGGTCGAAGAGCCCTGCCACCGCAGCATGCGTCCCTGCCAGGTGATCGAAGCCCGCCACGAGCCAGTCGCGGTCGTTCAGTTCGGGCCGCTCGCGGAAGAACGCCGCCTGGCGGTCCTCCGCCTCCGCGAGCCGCTCCCCGGGGCCCGCGATGAACGGATCCTCGACCAGCCCGTTGTCCTCGCAGAACCGCACGAAAACCGTCGCCAGCACCCACGCTGCCGCCGCCTGCGTCACGCGCTCGTCACGCCACGCTCCGTACGTGGCCGCCGTACGGTTCGCCTCCCGCGCCGCCGCGTACTCGCGTTCAAGATCCGCCCGGAACTCGTCCACGGACTCCGTCCGCGCCCGCAGGTCGTCCTCCAGCGCGGTGACCTGCTTGCGCAGGTCTTTGAGCAGTGCGGCCTTGTCCACCACCGGGGCGCCCCTCTTCTCCGTCACGCAAACCCACCCATACGTTCAGCCGTCCATCCTGCCAGCTCGGGAACCGGCTCCGGACCGGTCCGCTCCCCCCGTACAGCGACCTGTCCGCTGTACGGGCGAGACCACCGCAGGAACCCCGAGCCGAGGGGACTCAAACGATCACCTCGGCCCGCCGGCGCCCGCGTCCGTCAGTCGCCCTCCCCCGGCATCAGCCCGCCTCCCGTCTCCCGAATCGAGCCTGCCGTCACAAGCGTGTCCACATCACCCGTGAGCGCATCCCTGATGTCCGGTCCCAGCCGCGTCCATCCGAAGAAGCGGGCAACCTCGCGGAGCAGCTCCTCTCGGTGGACGCCGGGGCTCTCGTCGATGACGTGCCGGACGACGAGCTGCCGCTCGACCGACGGGACCTGAGCGACCTTGCGCGCGGACGTCCGCGTTTGGGTACGGGCGAACGTCACCTCGCCGTCCGGCAGGGCGTACGCCTCGCCGATGCGGGTGATCCTGCCTTTGGAGAGGAGCTGACGCAGGGCATGGCCGATGCGCTCCCTCACGACTCGGCCGGAACTCGAAATGCCCCAAGCCGAGCGCACCCGCGTGAAGACCATGTCCTCGGTGATCGGCCACTCCGCCGTGATCACGGCCAGGGCGACGTCGGCGACGACGCCCGACGCCTCGGGGTCCTGGAGCTCCACCCCCCGCATACCGCGCCGCTTGGAGGAGGTGATCCGCAGGTTGACGAGCTCGACCTGGTTGGCCTCCTGGTATGCCCGGCTCCAGCTCGGCGGCCCGTCGTCGACCGGCACGTACCTCACCGTCTGCCCGGGGGCCGGCTCGGCGGGCGCACCGGCCCCGGCCCCGGCAGGACCGCTCGGCTCGCCTCGCGGCGGCACGCCGTCCGCAACCGGCTCGGCCGTGGCCGGCAGGTGCGTGGGCTCCGCGGGCTTCACCGCGTGCGGGTCCTCCGCGCACGCGGCCTCCACCGCGGCGCGCAGGCGCGCCATGGCGTCACGCCGGCTGCGGTACCAGTCGGTGCCCCAGATCCGGTGGAGCTTCCAGCCGAGGTCACTCAGCACCGCCTCGCGCAGCCGGTCGCGGTCGCGGGCTGCGCGCGACGAGTGGTACATGACTCCGTCGCACTCGATGCCGAGCGCGTAGCTGCCCTGGGCGGCGGGGTGCCGTACGGCCATGTCGATGCGGAATCCGGCGACGCCCACCTGTGGCTGCATGGAATAGCCCCAGCCGCGCAGGACGTCGAGGACCTCCTCCTCGAAGGGGCTCTCGGGCACGGCGTCCGGGTCCGCCGCCGCGGTCTCGAGGATCTGGGGGCCGTGTTCGGCGTACTGGAGGTAGCGCTTCAGGTGCTGGACGCTCTTGTTGGCGCTGTCGCTCAGCTCACCCCCGTAGAAGGAGGCGACGACCTCCATACGCCGTCGGGCGCGGGTCACGGCGACGTTGAGGCGTCGCCAGCCGCCGTCCCTGTTGATGGGGCCGAACGTGGAGAGCAGCTTGCCGCGCTGGTCCGGTCCGTAGCCGATGGACAGGATGATGACGTCGCGCTCGTCGCCCTGAACGGTTTCCAGGTTCTTGACGAAGAAACCGTCGAGGCGGTCATCGGTGAAGAAGCGGTCCAGGTCGGGCCTGGCGGCCCTGGCCTTCTGAACGGCTTCCTCGATGGCGTCGGCCTGTGCCTTCGACAGGGCGACCACGCCCAGGGTGAGGCCGGGGCGGGTGGCGAAGTGGTGGATCACGCGCTGCGCGACAGCAGCCGCCTCGCCGGGGTTGTTGCTGCGGCCGCCCCGGTCGTAGACGCCGTCGGCCTTGAAGAACTCCACGCCGACGTCCGGGCTCTGCTCCAGCGCGCCGGGAAAGGTGACCATGGAGTTCTCGTAGAACTCGTGGTTGCTGAAGGCGATGAGGTGCTCGTGGCGGCTGCGGTAGTGCCACCGCAGCGGCAGGCCTTTCAAGACACCACTGGCCTTGCAGGCGTCGAGCACGGACTCGAAACTGTCCGCGCCGTCCTCGTCCCACTCATCGTCGTCATCGCCGTCGCCGCCGGCGCTGAAGAAGGACGTGGGCGGCAGCTGCTTCTGGTCGCCCGCCACGATGAGGGCGTCGCCCCGGTAGACGGAGTTGACGGCATCCTGCGGCAGCACCTGGGACGCCTCGTCAAAAATGACGACGTCGAAGCGGAAGTCCGGCGGCAGGAACTGACTGACCGTCAACGGGCTCATCATGAAACAGGGCTTGATGAGACGTACAACCTCGCGGGTCTCGCTCAGCAGGCGTCGCACGGGCATGTGGCGGCGCTTCAGCTGCGCCTGGTGGCGCAGCACTGCGGCCTGCCCGACGGAGGTACGGCGCGGGCGGCGGGCGTTGCAGGCCGCGATGACGTCGGCGTGGGCCGCCTCCACCAGATCGCGGTCCGCCGTACGGAAGCGCTCCACCAGTTGGTCACGCTCGACGGCGCGTACGGGCTTGAGGCGGGCATCGAGTTCGAGGCGGCGCTCGATCCAGGCGGTGAGGACCGCGCGTTCGACGGCGGCAGGGAAGTCGTCGGCGGACACGTCGCGCTGGGCGAGCTGAGTGGGCAGATCGTCCAGACCGTAGTCGCGCAGCCGAGCGAGGGCCTCTGCGCAGGAGGTCCAGGCCTCCGGACCGTAGGGGTCGTCGTCCAGTTGGGACAGCCACTGTCTGGCAGCCGTCAGAGACTGTCCAAGCTCGCTGCGCAGCTCGCGGGCCCGCTGCTTCTTGAAGTGGTCGGCGAGACTGTCGCGCTGGCGCTGCCAATCCGCGTGGCGGACCGCGACCGACGGGTCGGCGGGTGTCGTCAGCATCATCTGGGCGGCCGATGCCGACAGCGGTGCGGCGTGGCTCCCGTGGGCTGTCCGGCGGACCTTCTGAGCCCAGTCCCGGGCGTCGAGAACAGCGTCCCGGTCGGTGCCGGTCCCCCGGTAGAGGTCGCCGAGCAGCTCCCGGTGTGCGGGCGCATTCTGAGCGAACCGTTCCTCGGCGGCGCGTGCGTCGACGACCGCAGTCACGGCCTGGCGGGCACGGGAGAGGGACAGTCCGGTCACGGCGTGGGCGCCGTCGGCGACACGGGCCACCGAGTGGATGAGGTCGGCCGCGTCCTCGAAGGGTTCGACATGGGCGCGGAACCAGCGGGCTGCCTCGTCCAGCGGGCCTGCGACAAGCCGGCTGCCAGAAGCCGCGAGATGCGGCTGGGCGGCGTGCTGTCGCCAGGCGTCCAGCTCGGTGCGGATCTGTTCGGTTTGCCGCAGGACGTGGTGGGGCACGGGCCGTTCGTCGGCCAGGTGCTCGGCGAGACGTGCCCGGAGCGCGGGGTCGGCGAGGGTGTCCGGCGCGAGCCGTTCCACCGTGTGCGCGGCCTTCAGCGCGCGCAATAGGGCGGCGGTGTCAGGGATGCCGTCGGGGGCATACCGGCCAAGTAGTTCGCGCTGCGTCTCACCGGCGCAGGAGGCCTCCTCACGACCGGTCATGTCCCAGGCGCGGCACAGCAGCTCACCGGTCGTTGCGTGTCCCGACGCCTCGCCCCCCGTGGCCGCTTCGCGCAGTCCCGCGGGGTCCGTGTCGAGGCCCTGGTACCAGGGGCCGAGGAGCCGTCGGTCCGCTTCCTCCTCGGAATCGAATGCGGCGGACTCCCGTCGGCCCTCCTGCGCGGCCGTGATGGCGATCCGTGCACCGGCGAGCGTGTGCGCGAAACCGGCACCGCTGTCGCGGCGGCCGACCGTGGTGACCGTGTCGAGCAGGGCGACGGCCTGAGCGAGCGGATCGAGGTGGGCGCGCAGCCAGCGGGCGGCCTCTCCCAAGGGGCGCTTGGTCAGTTCGTCCGAGTCGGCCGAAAGCGGCGCGCGGTTCAGGTCCTGCTGCCAGGCGCCCAGTTCGTCGCGCAGCGCGACGCCTTGGTCGAGCAGCTCCGGGGCAGAGGTGCGGCCGTCCGCGACCTGGTCGGCCAGCAGGCTCCGGCGGTAGGGGTCCAGGACGGTGTCCGGTGCGAGCCGGTGCACGGACTCGGCGTGTGTCAGGGCCGCTTCCAGGGACTGCGCATCAGGCAGTTCCGTACCGGCGTAGCGCCC
This sequence comes from Streptomyces sp. NPDC001514, assembly GCF_053597075.1. Classification (NCBI taxonomy): domain Bacteria; kingdom Bacillati; phylum Actinomycetota; class Actinomycetes; order Kitasatosporales; family Streptomycetaceae; genus Streptomyces; species Streptomyces sp. NPDC001514. The sequence goes on along the minus strand of NZ_JBSFHO010000003.1, from coordinate 179,048 downwards.
GAGCAGTGCGGAGTGTGCGCGGGCCAGCGACCGCAGGCGGTCGTGGGCCGTGTGCCAGGCGAGGGCGAGCGGCAGCCGGTCGTAGAGCTCACTGCGCCACGATCCCGCGACCGTGATCGCGGCGAGTGCCTTGCGGTCGGCACGCACAGCGCCGGACAGCATGCCGCCGATACCTCGTGAGCCTTCGGTCAGACGGCGGATCAGGTCCGGGAGTTCAGGTGTGGCGACGGTCTCGGGCCGGAAGATGTCCCGCGCGGCCCGCTCGGCGTCGGCCAGCCGGCGGGCGGCATCGACTATCTCCGCGCAGACCTCCCGTACCCGAGGCAGCACCTGCGGGTCGAGCCAGGTGTCCACTGTCCGGTGCGGGACTGTGGCCAGCTCGACAAGGGCGACCAGGTCCTCGGCCTCCTGGGTGCTCCGGGGCCGGCCGCGGCCGAGCAGCGCGGCCGCGGATGCGGCATGCCGCTCGGCCGACTCAAGGGTCGTCGCCAGGCTGGAGAACCACTCGGCGAGGTCAGCAGCCTGCGTGCGCGTGAGCGGGGTGATGTCCAGGCCGGCGGGCTCCAGATCGGCGAGGGCTCGTTCGGTTGCCGGCGGCTCCGCGCCGAGTGCGGCGGGAAGCTCCGCCCAGCCGGGTCCCGCCTCGGCGGCAGCGCGTGCCTGTGCGGACAGAACCGTGTCGCGTCGGGCGAAGAACGCGCGCAGCCCGTCGGCGACGAAGTGTGCTGCCGCCCTGTCCGCCTCGGCCGCGCCGCCAGGCACGAGCCATCGTTCGAGCGGGCGTTGGGACACGCCCGCCAGCGCGACGATGTCGCACAGGTCATCGGCCGCCGCCACGCTGCCGGGAATCTCCAACCCCAGCTGCTGTGCGACACCGGCGACGCTGCGGTGCGTACGCTCGAGATCGTCCGCGGTCTTCTCGAACTCGCGGGCCAGCTGGGCGGCCCGTTCCTCCGTCAGTGCGGCCGGATCGATCCCGGCCGGAGACAGCGTGCTCAGCGCGCGCTCGGCCGCGCTCGCCTCTGAGGTGAGCCGCGCCGAGAGCTCCTCCCAACGATGACCGGCCGCCGTGCGGGCTGCGTTCTGCGTGCGGAGCACCTTCCTCAGCTCGGTGACGAAGTCGTCGACCGGGCCTTCCACAGTGTCAGCGAAGTCGGCGCTGGTCAGCCACGATTCGGGCACCGGGCGCCGTGATGCGATCAGCGCCAGGAGTCCGATGAGTCGAGCGACGGCCTCCTCGTCGTCGATCGGCTCGCCGTCGGACGCCAGGTCCTGGTAGCGGGACACGGCCGCGGCAAGCCCTTCCAGCGCGGCCATGGCCTGTTCCAACGCCGGCCGCGGATGTGGGCTACCCGCACGCAGGTCCCGCCAAGGGAAGGACGGGTCGGCGACCGCCTGCCAGGCGTCGGAAATGGCCTTCGTCGCCTCGATGACGAGGTTCAGGTCCTGGCCGCTGAGGGATGCGGCGTCGAATGCCTTCTGCTTCTGGGAGCCGCCGGATCCCGGGGTCAGATAAGCCACCGGCGCGTCGGAGAGCTGCCCCACCTTGCCGATCACATCGTGGAGGCTCCGCCCGAGGGGCTCACAGACTTCGTTCATCGCCTCCGCGTAGCCGCTGAGTGCCTGTCGCGCCTCGCGGGCGAGTGTGATGGCCTGCTGCGAGAGCTGCGGCGCGCGCGGCTCCTCCTCGAGTGCCCGGCCCAGTTCCTGCGCGACGGCACGGCGGCTGGTGTTGTGGCTGTGAAGGGCCAGGGCGTACGAGTCGAGACCTACCGACTTCAGCCGGTCGAGCACCACATCGAGCGCTGCGGCCTTTTCGCTGACGAAGAGCACACTGCGGCCCACGTGCATCAGGCCGGCAATCATGTTGGTGATCGTCTGGCTCTTACCCGTACCGGGCGGGCCGTCGAGCACGAAGGACTGCCCCGCGACGGCAGCCGCTACGGCCTGACGCTGAGAGGCATCGGCGTCGAGGACCAACGGGCTGTCCTCGGGCGGGCTCAGGTCGTCGATCCGGTCGAGGTCGATCTGCTCGAAGTCGAAGCGGTCGGAGGCCAGGCCCGCACCGGGACCGAGCGCCACCGCCTTCACGAGATCGCTGGCCAGGACGCGGCCTTCGTTGTCGAGCAGGTCCTGGTACATCGACTCCTTGTGGGAGGCGAAGAGCGCCAGCACCACACGCTGCGAGACCTCCCAGCCCGCCTTCCCGGCGACCGACCTGGTGACCGCTTCGAGGACGCCTTCCAGATCGGTGGGATCCTGTTCGGTGACAGGCGTCCAGTCGATGTGGAACTGCTCCAGCTTCACCTTCAGGGCCGGATTGAGCCGCGGCTCCTCCTCGTCGTTGGCCACCAGGCGAACCCGGCCGTTGGCCATGCGCACGATGCGGACCGGCAGCAGGATCAGCGGTGCGTCACTGCTCGTCGTGGCTCCGTCCTCGCGCCAGCGGAGCATGCCGACACCGAGTTGCAGCGTCCAGAGGCCGTAGTCGTTGAAGAGCTGGGTCGCCTTGCTGCGCAGGCTGTTCAGAGCACGCTGGAGCGCGGGGCTCGTGGTCTTCTGCGTCACGATCCCGTCGGCTGCGCCACGTTGCACGGCGGAAGAGCGTGGTTGGAGGCCCTCTGGGTCCTCGCCGTCCGGCTCTTCGTCAGGCAGCGGAGCGAACTCCCACCCTCGCTCCAGCCCCTCCACCAGCGTCCCGGCCGACGGAACTGTGATCTCCAAGGTGGCCGACTTCGTGTGCCGGAAGTTGAGGAGTCGATTTCGCCCGCTCAAGTCCACGAGAGACGTCCGCCACCCGGCCAGGATCGCCTTGAGCCGTTCCAGATCTTCACCGCCACCGAAGGCGCCCGGGTTTGCCACGCTCGTCCTTGCTGCTCGTCATCTCTCACTGGGGCCGACGGAGCAATGACGTGCCCTGGAGTCGGCATGCGCCCAGGGCAAAGCCGCAGCCGAAGGCACACCTTCTGGCCGCTTTAGTCCCGCTGATCCCCCCTGATTACGGAATCCTACGACCCGCACTGCGCAGAGTGAAGAGGCATATTTCAAAGTTCAAGCGCGCAGCGGTATCACGCCCCGCTGTCGCTTCCGGCCTTCAGTTCCTTCAGGAACAGCGAGTCCAGCACCGCCCACTCGGTCGCGCGGTCCACGACCTCCACCGTGCGGCCATCCAGCGACGGTGTCTGCTTCGGGTCCTCCATGGGGCACAGCCACCACAGCCCATGCGGCACCTGGGCCGGGCGCCGGGACGCCTGCTGGAGGTTCACCAGCAGGTCGTGGCCGCCGCCGTCGAAGTAGCGTGCGAGCAGGCCCGCGTTGTGAACGAAGAGCACTGCCTTGGGACCGGACGCCTCGGCGAGTGTGGTGAGCCGCTCGGACAGGCGCTCGGTGACCCGGTGGACGTAGGAGCGAAGTCCCGGCTTCAGCTCCCCGGTCTCGGTAAAGGCGGCATCCGCGCGCAGGACCTTGGACCAGTCCGTCCCCAGCTCCTCGGCCAGGGCACGGAAGACGATGAGGAACTCGGCGTTGAAGTCCACCGGAACCACACCGAATTCGGCAGCGAGTGCTGTCGCCGTGCCCGGCAGATCGGCGCCCTTGAGCGTGAGCGCGAGGAAGCCGCCGCGCTCGGCGGAGGAAGTCAACTTGGCACGCAGTACGGTCTGTGGGTCCCGGCCCGCCGCCGCAGCGGCCCTCGCCTCGGCAACGAGCACGCTCGTGCGGGTATAGGTGGAACTGGACCAGCGGGGCCCTTCGACCGCAGTCGGGAAGAAGCGCTTGCGGACGGCGTCGTACTCCAGCGGGAAGCCCGCCTCCGTCAGTGCATCCTCGATCTCGATGTACGTGGGTGCATCGGGAACCGGCAGCGACGGGAACCGCGCCTTGACGCGTGCGAGGAGCTCGCTGATCGAGATGCCAGACTCCCGACGAACGCCGGCGACCGCCTGGGAGATACGGATGGCGCGAGCCAGCCCCAGCGTCCTGGGGTAGATCTCCAGTCGCGGGGAGGCGGAAGCGTCCTGAGCGACCACTGCGGCGAGCCCGACCAGGCGGGTGTCGGCCAGCGGTGTCATGCCGTCCGGGGCCGGGACCTCGCGCAAGGTCCGCACGACCGTGGCCCGGCCGGGCAACGGGTCCTCGACGGCGAGCCGGTCTGCCTCGGCACCGAGAGCGGCCGCGTAGTCGGCCAGCTCCTGCGGCGTGGGGTCATCGGTGCCAGGCAGGGAGTCGAGTGCCAGCAGCACACGGGGTCCGCGGCGCAGCACCTCGAGGCGCGGGTCGTGTTCAGTGCCGCGCTGCAGGGCCTCGGCGTCCGCGGCGGCGCGGACGACGGATAGGGACTTCGCGAGCGTCCGCTCCGGGGTGTCGTCGCCGGCACCGTGCCGTACGCGCAGTTCGGCCGCGGCCTCCTGGACGGTCATCACCCGGCCCGCCTGGGCGAGGATCTGTACGAGTTCGTCGCGGATCTGTGTGAGCCAGTCGGTGGCTGCCCACTCCTCGATCGCCGCCACATGGTGGCGGGAGACTGTCGGCTGGCTGCTGCCGAGGTGCTTGGCGATGGCCGTCTGGGGCGGCCATGGGCCGAGTGGCGAAAGCTCGTCGCCCTGCTCCTTGGCTCGGGGCAGGCCGAGCGTCAGCCGGACGACTTCCGGGCGCAGATTGCCCTTGCGGGCCGGGGCGGGCGTGAGTCTGGCGGCCAGGGAGTCGATGGACTCGGCGGCGACGAGCTGGGCCGGCGCCTGCGGGTCGGCGGATGCCGCGGGCGCATGCTTGGGCGCTGCGGGAGTGGTCCCAGCAGCCGGGCGTCGCAGCATCGCCGTCCACTGCTTGTGGCGCCGATTCAGCTCCCTGCGTACCAGTGTGCCTGCGCCACGTGCCCGGGCGATGGTGTGCGGGGGGACGTCGAGCAGCTCGCCGACCGTGACGGCACCCAGCCCGTTGGCGACGGAGACCGCGCGGAGGGAGAGCCCTGCAGCGTCCAGGGCGGTGGTCAGCTCAGCAGCAGCGGCGGCCGTCTCGCGGGCCTCCTCCGTGCTCGCGGCGACGGCTCCGACAGTCGCGGGCGTGGTGGCCGGCTTGGCGGAGTCGGCGGCGCGGAAGATCTGCCGCCACGCGTCCTCCATCTGCTTGAACGTGTCGAAGCGGCGGTCGACGTCACGGTGCAGGGCACGCTGGAAGAAGGCGGTCAGGCCGTCCCGTAGCCCCGGCTCGAACAGCTCGGCAGCGACGAAGAGTTCCACGTCGTCGCTCACCCGGGGGTCTGTCTGGCCGTCCCCCCAGACGGGGCGTTCGCCCGAGGCCATCTCGTGCAGGGTCACCGCGGCCGCGTACCGCTCGGCGTGCCCGTCGTAGAGGGAGCGGCGGGCGCTGCCGAGGAAAGGGTCGAGGTAGCCGCGCGTGCCCGCGGTGATGTCCCGCTCGGAGGCGTCGGCGAGGGAGAAGTCGAAGAGCAGCAGCTCCCACGATCCGTCGTCGCGCTTGTGCAGTCCGAGGTTGTCCGGCTTGATGTCGCGGTGCAGGACGCCCTTTGCGGCGAGCTGGTCGAGGGCGATGAAGAGGTCGTTGCCGTACCGCTCCAACTGGTCGTAGGTCAGGCGTCCTTCACCGCGCAGCCGCGCACCGAGGGTCGAATCTCCCGCGTATTCGAGCGCCAGAACGGTGTGGCCGGCGATCTCACGCGGCTCGTCGAGCAGGCGGATGATCCGTCCGCCGCCCACGGTCTTGAGCGCCTGGGCCTCCGCGTACAGGCGGGCGTCCTTGTCCTGGTCGAGGGCGACCTTGAAGACACGTTCCTCGACGAGGGTCGTGCCGTCCGGCCCTTCGGCTTCCTCCAGCACGCGCTCGACCAGCAGCGCGCGGGCCGTGGCTCCCGTACCGAGAACTCTCCGAACGGTCCAGACCGCGTCCAGCGCCTGGCCAGGAAGCGCCGTCAGAGGATCCGACTCCTCGGTCACCGGCTGATCCGGCACGCTGGTCTGCTGCTCGGCCTCGTCCAGGAGGTCCAGAAACCGCTCGGCGGACGGCAGACGGTCCACGACCTCGGCACGGGTCGCCCTGTAGATCAGGTCGTCGAGGGCGTCGGAGAGTCCGTCGGCGACGGCATACGGGTGCAGACCGCCCTCCGCCGACAGGCGTTCGATGAGCGCGCTGCGCTGCGCGGCCGGGGGTTCGCCGGTGAGCAACAGGTAGGAGAGCGCACCGAGTCCGAACAGATCCAGGTCCACCGGGTCGGCGAACTCCTGGTCCGTCTCCGGTGCCAGATAGACCTGGGCGGCGTCCTCGATCAGCCCGCCGTCGAGCGGCGTGTCACCTATGGAGCGCATCGAGGTGGTGTCGAAATCGCGGGCGGCCGTCTGCCAGTCGGTGATGCGTACGACGGGATCGGCGCCGTCCTCCTTGGCGGAGACGTAGACGGAGCGAGCGGCCAGCGCACGGTGGTAGAGGGAGCGGTTGTGGGCATAGCGGAGCGCCTCAGCGAGCTGGCGTACGAGGTCGAGCCTCGTCTCCGGGGTGAGCCTGCCGCCGTAGGCGTCGAGGTAGGCATCCAGTCGCAGATCGGTGTGGCGGTGGCGGAACAGGATCGCCGGGCCGCCCTGATGCTGACGGATCTGAACGGCCTGGGCGACACCCCGGTGGGCGATGCCCTGAAGTACCTGGTACTCGCGGCGAGCCGCCCGGTCGGCGGCGTGCCTGGCGGCGTCGCCGGCCATCTGCTCGACCAGGTATATGCGGACCCGCCCTTCTTCCTGGACGAGACCATCGTCGCGGACGGCGAGGCGGTCCTCCCAGCCCGGGCCCGCGTCCAGGACACCGGGCTCGAGCTTCCAGTCGTCGCCGTAGCGCAGGTGGGCAGTGGAATGGCTGATGCCGATCTTCTGCATCAGCTGCTCCAGCAGCTGGGCGGACTGCGGGGTGATGCGCCAGCTCTCCCGCTCCGGGGGTTTGCCGAGCAGGTCGTCCCAGATCTTGTCCAGCCCTCCGGTGCCGTCGTTGCGCCCGTACACATTGATCCGCTGGAACTCGTCCAGGCCACTGTCGAGACCCGGCGCGTGGAGGAAGACAGCCGGCTTGATGAAGGGGACACGGCGCGGGTCAACGCCCATGGAGCGGGCGGCACGCTCCAACTGTCCTTTGAGTTCCTTGCACTTCAGATCGGTGAGGTGCAGGGGATTCTTCAGCGTGCGAACCCGGTCGGCGTGGAACTGCCAGGTGTCACCGTGGTTGACCACCCGGCCCGGGTGCCCCTTGAGCTCCAGCAGATACAGGCCGCCAGGGACCGCGATGAACAGGTCGCACTCGTTCGTGCGGCCGGAGGCGGCGGTGAAGGAGAAGGTGGCCCAGGCTCGGTAGGGCTCGGCCTTCGGCATGAGTTGCCGGATGTGGTCGAGACCCTCCTGCTCCCATGTGAAAGCCGAACGGCGGGGCTGGAACCAGCGCTCCTTGCGCGGCGGCCCGGGCTTGGGCGCCGAGGGCGTACCAGCTGCCGTCACGGTGCGACCTCCGCGGTGTTCTCTGCACGCCTCGCGGCGCAAGTGTCCAGGTCACCGACCCTACCCTGCGCACAGCGGGCGATGCAGCGGATAAGTGGGCGTCTGCTGCGTCCCAGAAGCCGGTCACAGAAACCTACCGGTCATGGCCATGCCGACCCATTTCAGGGTCGGCAGGTAGAGTCGCCCACGTAGTTACTGCGGCCCGCCGGGCTTCCGCTCCGCTCAACCGGAGTCTCGAAGGACATGCCCCCACCCGCACGAGTTGCTTCGTGCTGCCTGGGGGAAGTCCTTGCTGTTCCGCGAGTCCGCCGCGACTGTCGCCGTCATGGCCCATGACGGCTCACTGTTCCTGCGACTGACCGAGCAGTTCGTCCACATGCACGGCTACACGCCCGGCGCCTCAGAAGCGCGCTCCTGGGAGCGGAGCATCCCGGCCCTGGCCGCCGCGCTCAATGATGCCGGGCTCGGGCAGGTGGAGATGCTGCTGGAGTACGGGCTGCCGCTGAACAGCAAGCGGGCCGATGCAGTGCTGGCCGGGGTGCATCCGAAGACAGGTGAGGCGTCGTACGTCGTCGTGGAGCTCAAGCAGTGGAGCCAGGCGATGCCCGACGAGGACGACCCAGCGCTGTGTCGCGTCGATGCGTACGCCCGCCCCGTGCTGAACCCGATCGAGCAGGTGCGGGGGTACTGCCAGTACCTCGCGAACTTCAATGGTGCGATCGCAGCGCATCCGGGCCGGCTGCACGGCGTTGCCTATCTGCACAACGCGACCGAGTTCGGGATCACCGGACTGCGGGAGATCGAGGCGGATGAGTACGGGCAGATGTTCACCACCGAGGGACGCGGTGACTTCCTGGAGTACCTGAAGGCGCGGCTGGCGCCGGCGTCGGGAGCGGGGACGGCGGATGAACTGCTTGCCGGGAAGACGGCGCCGTCGAAGCAGCTGATGGCTGTTGCCGCCCAGGAGGTGCGGGAGCGGGAGCAGTTCGTGCTGTTGGACGAGCAGAAGGTCGCGTATCGGACCGTGCTCAACGCGGTGCGCCGGGCGCAGGACTCCGATCACAAGGAAGTCGTAGTCGTCACGGGTGGTCCGGGCACCGGAAAGAGCGTGATCGCGCTGTCGCTGCTCGGGGAGCTGTACCGGCAGGGGGTGACCGCGTTGCATGCGACGGGGTCGCAGTCGTTCACCAAGACCATGCGGAAGGTGGCGGGGGCGAAGAAGCGCGAGGTACAGGATCTCTTCAAGTACTTCAACAGTTTCATGACCGCTCGCAAGAACAGCCTCGAGGTGCTGATCTGCGACGAGGCGCACCGGATCCGTGAGACCTCCGCGAATCGCTACACACGGGCCGAGCACCGCACCGGACGGCCCCAGATCGAGGAGTTGATCGACGTCGCGCGGGTACCGGTCTTCCTGCTAGACGAGCACCAGGTGGTACGCCCCGGCGAGATGGGCACCGTCGCAGAGATCAAGGCCGCCGCGGCGGCGAAGGGGCTGGAGTGCCGTGTGGTGGCACTGGACAGCCAGTTCAGGTGTGGCGGCAGCAATGCGTATCTGCGGTGGGTGGTGCGATTGTTGGGGCTCGAGGAGGGCGGGCCCGTCGAGTGGGACCCCGACGACAAGATGCAGCTCATGGTGGCCGAGAGCCCCGAGGAGCTGGAGGCATTCCTGGAGAGCCGGCGCACGCAGGGGTACGGGGCTCGGATGTCCGCCGGGTACTGCTGGACGTGGACGACCAAGGTGCCGCCGGGACAGGACCTGCCGACCGACGTCGTTATCGGTGATTGGGCCCGCCCGTGGAACGTCTACGGAGAGCGTTCCGTCAACGGGGCCCCGCCGGCGGCCCTGTGGGCGACCGACCCTGCCGGGTTCGGGCAGATCGGCTGCGTCTACACCGCACAGGGCTTCGAGTACGACTGGAGCGGGGTCATCCTCGGGCCCGACCTGGTGTGGCGCCGGGACCGGTGGGTCACGGTCCGTACGGCCTCGAAAGACCCGGTGTTCAAGAAGTCCACTCCGGATGCCGACGTGGACCGATTGATCCGGAACACGTACAAGGTGCTGCTGACACGGGGCATGGTCGGCACGGTGATCTACTCGACGGACGAGGAGACGCGCGGCAAGCTGCGTCAGCTGGTCGGTGGCCGGCAGACGGCGGGGGCTGCTCTCTAGCACGTCGGCACGCGGTCGAGTGCGGGATCACCTCTCTCAAGCGCAACAGTGCCTCCGCTGCCGCCAACTCGCATTCCGCTGGGAGGCCACGCTGCTTTTCGCGTTGATCAACAAGTGGCTGTGACGCCAGCCCGACCCTCGCCTCGACCTACCCGCGCCGGGCATCATGGACGCCACGCATGCTCCGCGCTCCGCCTGGGTCACCATCGCCGCCTACGAGAATCTGCCGGGCGGCCTGCGGCCCATGGCGGCCGCACGCGCCTGACTGCGTGACCGCGGCATCGACTGGATGCCCTTCGGTCAGGACGAGATCCATCGGGGCCTGGCCTACGGCGTCGGCCCCGACGGGCACTGGCACGGCTGGTTCGACGTCCGCGTCCGCGCGGGCGCACTGCGCCGCCTCAGCCTGCACCCCGACCAGCCGACCGCCACCCGGTCAACGGCCCCTCCCCGCCCGGCTGGTGGCATGCCGCCACCGGACGTCACGCTTACCGCACATGGCCTCAGCCGATGACCACAGTGCGCTGCGCCGAGAAGTCCCCCCAGTTCCCGTCGGGAAGCTTCGCCCGAAGTTTGACCGAGTAGCGGGTGCCCGGCTTGTCGGTGACGGTGAAGGTGTAGTGCGCCTGGCCGGGCGGGGGCTGGGTGCCCCAGACGATCGTGGTGGCGAGCTTGCCGTTGAGGAAGAGCTGGTGTTCCTTGACCGGGGCGCCCGTCTGCGGTGGGGTCCAGGTCAGTTTGACGGTGCCTTCCGGGCCGTGGCCCTCAGGTCGATGGGGGCCATGTTCGGGCCGGCGCCCGGAGCCGAGGCGGTCGTGAGGTCGATCGCGGGGGAGTCGGAGGAGGAGTTGTCCGCCGCGTCGCGGGCCCGGACCGTGAAGGTGTAGACGGTGCCGGGGCGCAGGCCGCTGATGCGGGCTGTGGTCGTGGTGCCGAGGACGGTGTGGATGTGGGAGTCGGCCTGGTAGATGTCGTACGACGTCACGGCCGTGTCGTCGCTCGACGCACCCCAGCTCAGGGTCGCCGAACGGGCCCCCTCGGCCCGGCCCTTGGGGGCGCCGGGGCTGCTCGGGGGGCTGAGGGGTGCGGGCTCTCGGCATCGGGGGCCCCGACCGTCGGTCCTGGAAGGTGTGACGCCTGTGCCCGGCCTGCGGTTACGTGCGGACGGAGAACGCCCAGCACAACGCGTCGCCCTGCCCGCGCTGCGGCGGGGGGAGAGAGATCGCGGACGCAGGCTGCGTCCAGTACGTACTGGAGCCAAGGCGGGTCATCGCGCGGGACAAGCGGGACGACGCGCGGGTGCGCGACGACAAGGACGAACGGGACCGGCGGCGGTACGCCATGCTGACCACCGTCGACATCGATCCCGCGCATCTGGTGCCGGGCTCCTGGCGGCACGAGACGGCGACGTTCGGTGTCGACTTCAGCCGTCGCGCGAAGATCCGCACCCTCAACCTCGGTGTGGACCGGCAGGACGGCAGCAGCACGGTTCCCCTCGCGGGGACGACGTTCGCATCAACCCGTTCTACGTGTGCGCCAGTTGTGGTGGTGCAACCGCCGACGGGCGCCCCGTGGCGGACAAGCCGCAGGACGCGCTCACCGATTCTCTCGCCGCCAGTACCAAGGCCAGTGCACACCATCTGCTGGGGTGTCCGCGTCGGCGGACGAAAGGCAATGGCGACGAGCAGGACAAGGGGCAGGATCTGCCGCTGCTGCTGGCGCACGAGCTGGACACCGAGGCGGTCCGGATCCTCCTGCCCGCGTCGGTCGCCCGCGCCCGGGAGCGGCTCGCCTCTTTCACTGCGGCGATGTTCGCCGGTATCGCCGCCCGTTACGGCGGCGACGCCGACCACATCGACATCGCGGCCGCCTCCATGCCCGACGGCGGCGACTCCGACTGGACGCGACGCTTCCTCGTCGTCTACGACCGCCTCCCTGGCGGGACGGGCATCTGCACCGGCTCGCGTCCGCAGACGCCTTCCGCGAGGTGCTGGTGGCGGCCCTGGACGTCATCGAGAGCTGCCCCTGCATCGAGAAGGGTCAGGACGGCTGTCACCGCTGCCTGCTGAGGCCGAGTCCGACCTGGAGGTCATGTGCGTCGAGACGCTCAAGGACTGGGCAGCTCAGCCCGACTCCCGGGCCGCTGCCGACGCATACACGACAGCCGCAGGGACGTACTCGCTGGACCTCCGGCTCACTGCGGAGGACGGCGCCGTCCTGCGGTGGCGGGTGCCCCAGCAGCGTGTCCTGGACGGTACCCGGCCCGACGTCCTCTTCGAGCGGCTCGATGCCCCGGGCCCGCGCCTCGCCCTGTATCTGGACGGCTACGAGTTCCATGCGAGCACGAAGCACAACCGCCTCGCCGACGACGCCACCAAGCGGGCACTGCTGCGTGCCGACGGTGTGCGTGTCTTCCAGCTGACCTACTACGACGTGAAGGAGTGGCGCACCCGCGTACGGGAAGCGGGCTACTCCGCAGCCGTCCCAGCCGATCCCGTGTGGCGGCCCTACGGCGAGCAGGCATGTGCCCAGGCGCGTGCGTACTACGCCAAGGTGCGCGGCGCCCTGCCGAGTGAACTCGCCGAGAGGGCGTGGGTCAACCCGGGCGGACACGTTGATCGCCTATCTGCGGGCTCCGGACGCGGGCGGATGGCTCGCGCGGACGGAGGCCGTTGTCGCAGGCCTGACCGGAGCGGGCGCCGATGCTGCTGTCGTCTCGGCGGACACCGTCGGCGAGCAGATCGAGGCGGCGCTGCGCGGGCGACCCCCACAGGCGCAGCCCGGAAAGGTACGTCTGCTCGCCGCGACGGACGCGTCCGCCTGCCGGGTGGTGGCCACCGCCGACGGGCGGCGGACTCCCCCCGTGTGGTCCGCGGTCACCGTCCTCGACGACTCCGAGGCGGCTGTGTCCGACGAGGACCGTCACAAGAAGCGCTGGCGGGCCTGGCTGTACTGGAGCAATCTGCTGCAGTTCCTGGAGCAGAGCGGTGGAGACAGTGCCCAGCTGACGACAAGTCTGCTGGACGGTTTCTCGGCCCAGGAGTTCTCCGTCGCGGGCGGGGCGGGCTGGCTGGAGTCGACCCGCGTCACGCTCGTCGAGGAACGGCCAACGGTCGCAGCGGCCCAGGAGCCGCCCCTGGCCGCCGCAGTGGCGGCCCCTGGAGTCGAGGAGGCTCCGGCAACGAGGGGGACCGACGGCTGGGAGGCCGTGCTGGAGCTGCTCGACCCCGACGAGCCGGGGGCTGGAATACCAGCGCATGATCATCGCCGGGGTGACGCAGGGCCTCGTGCCACGCGAAGCGATTCTCCAGCTGCGGTCTGCCGACGCCCTGCGCCACCGCCGCGAGATGCAGCGGGCCCGGTCACTGCTCTTCGTCGCGGCCACGCGTGCGCGGGACAGTCTCGACATCTTCTGGCACGGCTCGCCGAGCCAGTTTTTGGAGCCACTGCTGACCGCATGAGAAACGCATCCCCAATCAACGCGCGTGAGGCATTCTCGACGCCGCTCTTGCGGACGGCGACTCCGGAGCTGGCCCGCAAGGTCGCGGCCGAGGAACTCGCCGCGATCCGCGAGGAGATCGGCGAGGAGGCCTTCGCGGCCGGCAAGTGGCAGCAGGCCCACGACCTGCTGCTGCACGTCGCGCTGGACGCGGACTACGCGGACTTCCTGACGCTGCCGGCGTACGAGCAGCTGTCGGCTGACCGCACAGCGGCCGAGCAGCACTCCCGCCTCACGCCGCCGCCCCCTAGTACCGCACAGCACCGGGGGCGGCGGCATTTCGGCTCGCTACTTGTCCGGTTTGTCCGTGTGCCCAAGGGTCCGCCCCGGTGCGACCCGGTCCCGGACCAGCCGCTTGACGGCCGTCGGCTCCGGGAACCCCTGCTCCCGCCGGTCCCACACGATCTCTCCGTCGACGCGAACGGTGAAGACACCGCCGGTTCCGGGCTTGAGTGAAAGATCCTCCAGCTCTGCCTCGAAGGTGGTGAGCAGTTCCTGGGCCAGCCACGCGGCTCTCGGCAGCCAGCGGCATTGGGTGCAGTACTCGATCTGGACCCGGTGACCGGTGCCCAGGGGCGGGGTGAACGGATTCACGGGACGAGGCCACCTTTCGGCTGCTCGATGGGGAGATACCGGGCGGCTGCCGGACACTCGTGGTGCGGTCCATTCTGACGGCTCTGTGCGGACCTCACTGAACGGGCGGCTTCCGCCGCCGCTCCACCAGCCATGACGCGGCGAGGAAAACCGGCAGGGCGATCCCGATGAGGGCCGCACAGCCCGTCACGGCGCTCAGCACAAACCGGCCGCTGACGCGGAGCACACCGTAGTAATAGCCGACCACCAGCGCCATCAGCAGCAGATACCCACCGACGGCGGTACCGGCCACAAGCCTGGTCAGTGCGGGCCAGCCGCGCCTCGTCGTGGGGGGCAACCGTCCTTCGCCCCGCCGGTCTTCCCGGTGCTGGATGCGCAGGCCGAAGGCGAGAACGCCCATCAGAACCAGGTAGCCGCCGAGCATGATGGCTAGGTTCAGGTGAGTGGGAAGCATGGGGCGCGCCCTCCGGGTGGGTGTTCGCGGCCCTGCTATGCGTCCCTGAGCAGGAAGTGCCAGCCACGTACGAAGGCGTGCCAGCCGAACCACAGCCACAACGCGAACAACGCCCATCGCCCCACCGGATACCGCATGATCGCGCGCAGCGCATCGCTGAGGGTCGGGAAGGAGTCGCCCCTCTGGATGAGCCCCAGCCCTTCCCACGCGAACAGGGCACCGAACAGAACCGCCCAGACGAGGTACCCGATCACCGGATGCTCTGTCATGCCGACCTCCACTCGCTCACGTTCAGCCGGCTGTCCTCCGGGGGCAGCCTGGTCGATCATGCGTCACGCCGCCTGCGGAATGGGGGATACGACGACGTTCGGGCACCGTTGCCGCTTGGCGACGCCCCCTCACCGCCGGCCTGCTCCAAGCCGGCCTCACCGTGCCCGTCGCCCACTGCGCCCGGTCCTCGATGGCGGGCGGCCGTCCCACATGTCCGACCGGCGTGGCGCGGGGCCGCGATCTCGCCGCCCCGCACGTCCGCAGATCGCCGAACCGCCGCGCTGCGACGTATATCGGGTACCGCCGACGGAACCCGGTTACACGATCGGGCAGCGGGAACGGTCACGTTCCGCATACAGACGCCCCTGCCTCGCTCGACATGCTTGCGGCAGGGGCGACGCGCGCCCACCTCGGCACGGGACGGCGGAGCACAATGCACCGGCGGCCCGACGGGCAGGTCCGGCACAATGTCGCGATGATCGGCAAACGGATCACCTACCGCATGGCTGACGGCATACGCGTACCCGGGACCTGGCGGCACGCTTTCATCCGCAACGGCGACTACCACCTGACCGACCTGTTCATCTACGCGGACGGACTCATCGACTGCTGGGGACTGGTCACCCTCGACGAGTTCGAGGAGAAGCTGCGCAGCGGCTGGGTCGCCACCGAGCTCCCGGACGGCGGCAGGGCGTCCGGCCACGAGCTGGCAGCCTGGCGGTTCGGCGAGCCGCGCACCTGGCTCACCCCCGAACTGCTGCTCGCCGAAGTGCGGGACACCATCGACCAGCTGAACGGCCGCCCGGATTCGACGGAGCGGTGCCTGGCCGCTGTTGACGTGTTTCTCGCCGACCGGACCGAGGAGAAACGGGCCGCAGCCCGCGCCGTCTACCTCGCCATCCCCAGGACCCAGCGCCACTGCGCGCTCGGCGACATGGACCTGAAGGACTGGCCGCTCAAGGTCCTGGTGGCCGGGCCGGGCGGGCAGGTGGAGGACTGGCCGGACGAGCCCGTCACGCAGGAGGCGTACGACGATGCGGTCGCCTACTTCGAGGACCGCGCGAAGTGGATCACCGAAGGGGCCTCACGGGTCCCGGCGGACGGACCGGCGACCCCGGCGGCGCCCGCGATCCAGCTGTACCAGTCGTATCCACTGAAGCCGTCGGACGACCCGGGCACGCAAGCCCTGCGCAACGACTACCCGGCACCCATCGACATCGACGGTGGCACCTATCCCTCCGTCACCTACGCGTACTGGGCGCTCTCGACCGCCGACCCCGACGCCCGGGCCGCGATCACGGGCGCCGACACCCCCTTCGCGGCCCGTCGGGCGGCCGCCGACGCCAGCCGCCGCGACGGCTGGGAACAGGCCAGGATCGCTGTCATGACCGGCCTGCTGCGGGCCAAGTACACCCAGCACCCCGAGCTGGCCGAGATCCTCCTGGCGACGGGCGACGCGACACTCGTCTACGATGACGCCGACTCCGGCTTCTGGGGCGACAACGCTGGCCGCGGCAGGAACTGGACCGGTCGCCTCCTCGAACTCGTCCGCGCCGAAATGCACGCACAGCGGGCCGGGATCATCTGACGGGCCGGGACGCCTGGTGCCGACGGCCGGTGTGCCGCCCGGTCGAGACTGACCGGCTCCCCGGCCGAGCGATATCCAAGCGGATCTGACCTGCGGCGTCGGCTCCGACGGACACTGGCACGGGTGGTTCGGCGTCCGTATCCCAGCCGACGCACTGCGCCGGCTCGGCCTGCACCCCGACCAGCCGACCGCCAAGGTCGACGGGCCCTCTCCGCCGGGCTGGTGGCATGCCGCCGCAGAACGGAATGCCCACAGGCGTCTCTGAACCCACTGCCTCAGCCGACCACCACCGTGCGCTGCGCCGAGAAGTCCCCCCAGTTCCCGTCCGGGAGCTTCGCGCGGAGCTTGACCGAGTAGCGGGTGCCCGGCTCGTCGGTGACGGTGAAGGTGTAGTGCGCGCGGCCGGGCGGGGGCTGGGCGCCCCAGACGATGGTGGTGGCCAGTTTTCCGTTGAGGAAGAGCTGGTGTTCCTTGACCGGGGCGCCCGTCTTCGGTGGGGTCCAGGTCAGGTCGACGGTGCCCTTGCGGGCCGTGGCCCTCAGGTCGGTGGGAGCCGTGCTCGGGCCGGCGCCCGGGGCGGATGCGGTCGTGAGGTCGACGGTCGCGCTGTCCGGGGAGGAGTTGTCCGCCGCGTCGCGGGCGCGGACCGTGAAGGTGTAGACGGTGCCGGGGCGCAGGCCGGTGATGCGGGCGGTGGTCGTGGTGCCGGGGACGGTGTGGATGCGGGAGTCGGCCTGGTAGATGTCGTACGACGTCACGGCCGTGTCGTCGCTCGACCCACCCCAGCTCAGGGTCACCGTTCGGGCTCCCTCGGCCCGGCCCTTCGGGGGGCCGGGGGTGCTCGGGGAGCGGCTGTCCTCGGCCGCCGGGGCGAGGGTCGTCACGGGGATCGATGCGCTGTGCGGTGAGGCGTTGCCGGCGGCGTCGACGGCCCGGACGGTGAAGGTGTAGGCGGAGGACGGGGTCAGGCCGTCGATGTCGATCATGTGCTTGGTGGCGGGGACGGACTTCACCTTCGTGCCGGCGCGGAAGACTTCGTACGCGGTGACGCCTCGGTCGTCGGCGGACCGTTCCCACATGACGTGCACGGAAGTGCCGCTGCCGGCCTGGGCGGTGACGCCGCTCGGTACGGACGGGCTGCGGGTGTCCTTGGCCTCCTGCTCACCGCAGGCGGTGAGCAGTGCGGCGGCGGTGCACATCGATGCGGTCAACACGGCCAATTCCAGGGCGCGTTTCACAGGGCTGCCTCCGTCCGACGGAGCAATGGTCCAGACCTGTATGGCACAACGTGCGACCACGTACAAGAGCCGTGGCCCAACAGCGGCTGCGTTCAGCTCTTCAGCGCGTGCGTCGCCGCGTCCTTCACCGCCCGCTCCGGATGGCGGTCACGCAGCTCGTGCAGGACGCGCAAGGAGGTGGGCGGGTCCGCCTCGGCCAGCGCGCGGACGAGAGCCGTGGCACCGCCCGGCCATCCGGCCGCCGCCGCGTCGAACGCGTCGAGGAGCGCCGTGGGGACCGGGTCGGGTTCGCGGTTCTCGGCGGCGGCCGTGACGAAGGCGCGCATGTCCTCCGTCCAGAGGCGGTCCAGGTCTTCGAGGAGGAGGGTCGCGCGGGCGGTGAGGGGGACGAGGTCTTCGGCGGCCGGCTCGTGGCGGGCGGTCAGGAGGCGGTGGGCGTAGGCGCCGGTGACGGGGTCGGACAGGGCCGTGCGGAGCGCGGTGGACGGGACGCCGGCGGCGTCGAGGTGGGCGAACAGCGCCGGAGTGGCCGTGTGCGGGAAGTCCGCGGACTTGGCGGCGGAGACGGCCGTCAGCAGTTCGGTCCAGGCCGCGTCCGTGCCGCCGCGGGCCGTGGTCCAGGCGGTCAGGGTGGCGGTGGCGATGGCCGGGGGCCAGTTCTGGACGGCGGCGAGGGTCTCGGTGGCGTCCCAGGCGGCGACGGTCTCCTGGTCGGGGGCGGCGACCTCGCCCGCGGTCAGGATGTGGCGCAGGACGGCGCTGCCGAGCGGAGTGAGGCCGTATGCGTCTCCGGTGCGGAAGACACAGCCGGTCTCGGAGAGTTGGTCGACGAGGTCGGCCAGGGCACGGGCGTGGGCGTCGAGTTCGGTGCGGTCGTCGTCGGTCAGGCCCGGGAGGGCCAGGAGGCCGGCGAGCTCGGCTGTCGTGGGGGTCGAGTAGGAGGCGGTGGCCGAGTCCGGGACGGGGACCGGCAGTTCCTCCAGCCCGGGGGCGACCTTCCAGCCGGCGATGTCGGCGGCCTTGCGGGCCACCGAGTCCGGGGTGCTGCCGCGCTCGTAGAGGGCGTAGAGGATGTGCGCCGCATCGAGGGTGTACTCCTGGTCGGGGTCGGCGGCGGCGGGGATGCGCTCGACGAACGCGGCGAGGATGTCGGCGCCGAGCTCGGTCAGCTCCTCCGGGGTTCCCTCGGTCCAGACGGTGTTCGCCGGGCCGGGGAATCCGCAGTGCTCGGCGAGTTCACGCAGGTCGTCGCCTGCCGTTCCCGCCGCGAGGGCCGCGGGGAGCGGGGCCGCGTGGAGCAGGGCCCGGATCTCGTCCGGGGCCGGCAGCGCGGGCGGCGGAGGGAGCGGGATGCCGGAGTCGGCGAAGTAGTCGAGGTGCTCGTCGAGCATGCGGTCCGCGAGGGCGAGATGCGGAAGGTCTTCCGGACCCGGTGCGAGCTCGGCGTACGGGCCCGCGAGTGCGTCGCTGAGGCCGGAGGCGGTCCAGCGGTCGGTCAGCTCCGCCGCGAGCCGCTCCAGCTGGTCCGGGCCGGCAGCAGGGTCCTGCACGAGCAGGGCCTCGGTGAGGACGGCCCTGGCCGCGAGCGTACGGGCCACGACGGCGGAGCGGTGCAGCGGTGACGGGAGGTGTGGGCGGTCCGCGTGGGGGGTCTCCGAGTGCGCCGCGAGCCAGGTGCGTACGGCAGCGGCGTCGTCCGCGTCGACCCCGTCCGCCCGCAGCAGTGACGCGTACCAGCGGGGCCACGTCAGGTTCCGCGGATCGGTCATCGCCCGCTCGAACTCCGGCATCACGTCCTCGACGGCGGCGAGCAGTCGGGCGTGGCGCTTGGCGTTGAGCCGGTTGCCCGCCCTGACCCGGTCGGCGAGTGCCGTGAGCAGGTCCGGCATGGCGGCGCGTTCCTCCGGCGTGGCCCACAGCAGCCCCGGCAGGTCCTCGAGCAGGACGCGGATCAGCAGCTGCGGCGTCGGCTCGGGCACGCCCGCCCTGCCGTCCGCGCCGCGCAGGGCAAGGAACGTGAGCACGGCGTCGGCGGGACGCGCGGGCGGAGCGGCTCCCCGCTCCGTCTCGGCCCAGGCGAGGAAATCGTCGAGGCCGGTGTTCAGGGCAGCGATGGGGGTGGTACGGGTCACCTCGGGAGCGTATGGGTGCCATGTGCGACTCGTCTGTCCTGCCACGTGCGGATGGCCCGATCGGGTGATCACCGTGGGCTCTGTGTCACCGCCGCGGGGTCGGCGGCCCCTGGACGGAGGAACGGAGGATCGGGCAGGCGATGAGTTTCCGTACGCGGAAAGGTCTGCCTTTTCATGGAGACGAACCATGTGGACCTCGGTCCGGTCGCGGCGGACATGGCGCGGCTGGCCAAAGGCATCGACGACGCGCAGCTCGGGGATCCGACCCCGTGTCCCGCATACGCCGTACGGGAGCTCCTCGCCCATATCGTCGGGCTGTCGACGGCCTTCCGTGACGCCGCCCGCAAGGACTTCGGGCCGACGACCGGCACCGATCCCGGCACGGTCGAGTGGGTCCTGGAGGACGACTGGCGTACGGAACTTCCCCGCCTCCTCGACGAGCTGGTGACGGCGTGGCGCGCTCCGGGCGCCTGGGACGGCGACACCCAGGCCGGCGGCGTCACGCTCCCGGCCGCGATCGCGGGGCGGGTGGCCCTCAACGAGCTCCTCGTCCACGGCTGGGACCTGGCCCGCGCCACGGGCCAGGGCTACGACCCGGACGAGGCGAGCCTGACCGTGTCGTACGGACTGCTGAAGCCGGCCGGGGACGACCCGAGCCGCGACGGCATGTTCGGCCCGGTCGTGCCGGTCCCGGACGACGCGCCGCTGCTCGACCGGGTCGTCGGGCTGAGCGGGCGGAGCCCTGATTGGACCGCGGAGGACGCCACGCGCTGATTGGAGGCGCCGGCGAAGAAGGACCGCCTCGCGGCGATGGCGGTGGCCCCGACGGCGATCGCCCTGACCCCCGACGACGGTCGCCCCAATGGCGGAGCTTCCACGCCGCCCGCCGCAGGAAGAGATCGGGAGTGTCGCAGGAGTACGAGATCTTCGACCACTCGGTGCACACGGTGGCGGACCTCTCGGGCATCTTCGTCTTCGCCGTCACCGGGGCTCTGGTGGCCGTCCGCAAGAAGTTCGACGTCTTCGGCATCGCGGCCCTCGCCGAGATCACCGCGCTGGGCGGCGGGATCTTCCGCGACCTCGTCATCGGCGACGTCCCGCCCGCCGCCTTCCGGGACATGGGCTACTTCATCACCCCGCTCGTCGCCGCCGCCGTGGTCTTCTTCCTGCACCCGGCGATCAACCGCATCGGCGGTGCCGTCCAGGTCGTCGACGCGGCGGGGCTCGGGCTGTTCTCCGTGTCCGGCACGGTGAAGGCCGCCGTGTGGGGCATCGAGCCGTTCCACGCGGCCGCGATCGGGGTCGCGACCGCGGTGGGCGGCGGTGTCCTGCGCGACCTTCTCGCGGGGGAGATCCCCTCCCTGCTCCGCCGCGACCGCGAGATGTACGCGCTGCCTTCCGTGCTCGGGGCCGGAGCCGTGGCCGTGCTGCTCCAGTTCGGGCTGCTGGGGCCGATCAGCAGCGCCGCCGCCATGCTGGCCACGTTCGCGCTCCGGCTGCTGGCCCTGCGCTACGGCTGGCGCGGCCCCCTCGCCTGGAACAGCGAGACACCTCCGGCTCCCCGGCCGACCGGGCAGCGAACCGGAACCGGGTGACAGAAAAGCGGCGTACGCGAGCAGCGCGCCCAGGGTGGCGCTCCCCGTCGTCGCGTTCCGGCGGGGACGAAACCCGGTGGCCCGCGGTCCCCCGTCCTGCCAGGCTTCCCCCATGTCTTCGTCCACCCCGCCGCCGTCCCCACGTACGACACGTGCGTCATCACGCCGTGTGAAGCCCAGCCTCTACATCTCCGTCGACATCGAGGCCGACGGCCCGATCCCGGGCCCGTACTCGATGATCAGCCTCGGTGCGGCGGTGGCGGGGCGGCAGGACGCGGACGGATACGTCCCGGCCGAGGACCCCGAGGCGCACACCTTCTATCGCGAGCTGCGGCCGATCAGCGAGGAGTTCGTCCCCGAGGCGCTCGCGGTGAGCGGGCTGGACCGGGACCGGCTGATCCAGAACGGCAGCGAACCGGCCACCGCCATGGCCGCGTTCACCGACTGGGTCCGCGAGGTGAGCGCGGGAGCCCAGCCGGTGATGTGCGGTTATCCGGCCTCGTACGACTGGACGTTCCTGTACTGGTATCTGATCCGGTTCACCGGCGCGAGCGCGTTCGGCCACTCGGGGTGTCTGGACATGAAGACCCTGTACGCCACGAAGGCCCGGCTGCCGCTGCGTGCCGTCGCCAAGGGAGCGATGCCGCGCGAGGTGCTCTCGCGGCGACGGCACACTCATCACGCGCTGGACGACGCGATCGAGCAGGCGGAGCTGTTCAGCAACCTCATGCTGTGGGATCCGGGACGCCCTCCGGGGCCGGTGAGCTGAGCCGAGAGGCTGCAGCCGAGTGGGGAGCCTCACAATCAGTTACGTTGTGCACAACTAAATAGGGCACTAGATTTCTTGCCGGGAACAGCGAGCGAGAAGGAGAGCCTGCGATGGATTTCACCCGGTACGAGGCCTACAACCCCGTCGAACGCCCCACCCACCAGCAGGAGCTGGACGAGGTCGTGCGCAATGTCGCACGCCGCACCCGTGAATCGGTCGAGCGGCAGGGCGTGGGGCGTGCGGTCCGCACAGCGCACGGCAAGACCTACGGCCTACTGAAGGCAACGGTCACGGTGAGTGAGATCCAGGAGTCGTACGCCCAGGGGATTTTCGCCTTCCCCGCCACGTACGACGCGGTCGTGCGCTACTCCAACGGGCTCGGGCATCTGCGCGCGGATTCCCTGCTCGGGGCGGCCTGCGGCATGGGGATCAAGATGTTCGGAGTCCCCGGCGACTCCCTGCTGGCGGACGAGGCGGAGGCCACGACCTTCGACCTCAACCTGATCAACAACAAGGTCTTCTTCGCCAACACGGCCTACGACTACATGGTCATCGAGGAGCTCTTCGCCGAGTTGCCGGACGCTCTGGTGAACCCGGCGCGGCGGAAGTCGTGGATGGGGGAGTTCCTGACCCGGCGCGGTTCGCTGGCGACGGCGGACGAGTGGCTGTGGGACGAGCTGTTCGCCATGCTCTCGTTCACCCAGGTCCCGCGGCGGAACCTGCTCTCGTACACGTACAACAGCATGGGCGCCTTCCGGTACGGCGACCACATCGCCAAGATCCGCACGGTCCCGGTCTCCCCCGTCACGCACCTCGACGTCGATGTGCGGGCCGACGGCGAGGCCTTCCGCAACACGCTCGTGGCCGAGGCGGCCCTGCGGGAGCACGCCTTCGAGCTTCAGGTGCAGCTCAACGCCGACCTCGCGCGGATGCCCGTGGACAACACCTCGGTCGAGTGGCCTGAGCAGCTCTCGCCGTGGGTGACGGTGGCCCGGATCGACCTTCCACGCCAGCACATCGGCGGCGAGGAGAATCTCACCGCCGCGGACGGCACGTCGATCACCCCGTGGCGCACGCGCGAGGACCACCGCCCCATCGGTGAGATCCAGCGCGTGCGCGAGGAGGTGTACCGCCGCTCCTCGGTCGAGCGGCACCGCCTCAACGGGCAGCCGCGCCAGGAGCCGGCGAGCAGCGCCGAACTCCTGGGCTGACCTGCACAGCCGAGGTCCCGGGCGGGGCTCCCGGGCCGGGGTCCCGCGCCGGGAGCCCGGCCCGGGAGCCGGGCCCGGGAGCCCGGGCCCAGCCACGCCCTTCAGGACGCCGGGATCGGGCCGTCCCCCAGCGGGTTGAGCTGGTCCGCGTCGCCGTCGAAGGCGAAGAGGAGCAGGTCGGCCATCGTGAAGGCGTCGCGGCGCGCGGCGGGCAGGCTCGGGCGCCAGTCGGGGTGACGGACGATCGAGGTGCGGCTGCCCTCCATCGCCCGGTGGAAGACCTCGGCGACGAGACGGCCACCGACTCCGGTGAGGCGGCCGGGGTGGCGCGGGTTCGTCTCCGCCTCGCGCAGGACGTAGAACCAGAGCGGAGAGTGGGCGACCAGTTCGGCGCGCTCGTCATCGGTCAGGGCGGACAGGTCCGCGCCGCTCCCCGCCCCCTCCAGGATCTGGTCGGCGGTGAGCGGCTCGATGCCCATTTCGGCGGCCAGTTGGGGTCCGGTGGCGAGTTCCACCATGTCGGCGCGGGCGAGGTTGCGGAAGGCCAGGTTGCGGTGGATCGCCGGCGGGGCCGGCTGCCCGCGGCCCGCAAAGGTGCCGGTCGGGAGGAGGGTGAGCGGGTCGACGAGCCGCGTGTCGATGCGCTTGGCAAGGTTGAACTCGGCCGCCGATACGGCGAGATCGTCGCGGCCCGCCTCCGTGAAGTCGAAGAGCCTGCGGAAGTCGGCTATCCAGTTGCTCGGCAGGCGCAGGTTCTCGCCGGACTGCGGGTCGTCGAGGTCGCTGAGGTCGTCGGGGTTCCCGGTCGGCGGAGTGAGGTTTCCGGACGTACCGCTGAAGCGGAAGAGCAGGGCGAGCGACGCGGCGCCGCCCGGTCCGTCCGTACGGAAGACCCGGTTCCACTGGTAGGCCGCGCGGATCATGCTGTGGCCGAGGCGGTACGCGGCGACGGAGAACTCCAGCGGCATCGTGGGCCGTGCGCCCGGCCGGTACTCCCCCGGTGCGTCGACGTGGCGGCGCCCGTACGTGAAGACGCGCGAGACGATCTCCGGGTCGACGATCCGCGGCAGGAAGTCGGTGCGGAGCACCCACTGGTAGTGCTTGACGACGGTGTCGCGGGCGGCCCGGAAGAGCAGCGGCTCGGGCACGCCGCTCGCGGCCAGGTGCGCGTGGACCTCGTTGTGGAACCGGATGAAGGCGAGATGGAGCTGGCCGACGGCCAGGTTCTCGTCGTTGCGGGCGTCGGGGATGAGCGCGGCACGCTGGTCGGCGCGGGTCCCGCCGACGCTCTCGCCGGCCCGCGGCAGGTCGAAGCCCTTGAGATCCGTGTTGGCGGGCGGGAAGTCCGGCGGGAACGGCACGCCGAGCGAGGTGCCTGCCTTGAGCCTTCCGTCGGGCTCGTAGAAATGAGCGCTCGACCGGTGGTCGGGGCCGAGGCCGTAGACCGAGTCGAGGTCGAGGGCGGGTGAGCGGCCCTGGCGCAGGTCCTCGTCCGGGACCGGTTCGCCGAGCGCGGCGCGGGTGTTGTCGAGGGTCAGGTCGTGGTCGACGAACTGACCGAGATAGGTGAATCCGGCCGGGATCCCCGGCGCGCCGTCCACGTCGGAGTCGGGGTCCGGTCCCGCCGCGGCGGTGGTCATCGCCTCGGCCAGCTTGGTCCGCAACTCCTCGCTGATCCGCACGCCGCGCTTGCCGATCCGCGAGAAGCGGAAGGCGCGCCGCTCCTCCTCGGCGGTGGGGGCGCGCGAGGCGCCGTGCTCTCCCCCCGGCTGCGGCTCGAGGATGCGCCCCTCGCGACCCTCGTTGACGTCGCGGCCCCCCTTGACGTCGCGACCCTCGTTGACGACGTAGTAGCTCTCACGGTGGTGACGGTGCATGTACTGCCCCCGGTTCTGTCCCCCGTATCGCGCGGGGTTCGTCCCGCGCGGCGGTCATGCGTCCCTGTCTGCCCTGTACGACGTCATACGTCCGGGACCGGTTGTGCCGTCCGCCGGATACGGCCGGATCCCGCCGTACGTGAGGGGGTGTACGCCCCCGCAGCACTCTGATAGGAAAGGTTCCTAACAGAACAGCGGAACGCTGAACTCCTTGGGAGGTCACAGGTGCACGTCCCCCACCGAAGCACCACCGCACGACGTACCGTCCTGGCCGCCGCGCTGCTCGGGCTCGGCCTCACGGCTCTGCCGGGCACCGCGGGCGCGACCCCGGAGCCCCCGGAGGCACAGGCCGCCGGGCTCGACGACCCGGCGAAGAAGGAAATCGCCATGCAGTTGGTGTCCAGCGCGGAGAACTCCTCACTGGACTGGAAGGCGCAGTACAAGTACATCGAGGACATCGGTGACGGCCGCGGCTACACCGCCGGGATCATCGGATTCTGTTCCGGCACCGGCGACATGCTCGATCTGGTCGAGCTCTACACCGACCGCAAGCCGGGCAACGTCCTCGCCAGGTACCTGCCCGCGCTGCGCGAGGTCGACGGCACCGACTCGCACGAGGGTCTCGACCCGGATTTCACCAAGGACTGGGTGAAGGCCGCCCGGGACCCGAAGTTCAAGCGTGCGCAGAACGACGAGCGCGACCGGGTCTACTTCGACCCGGCCGTCAGGCGCGGCAAGAGCGACGGCATCGGCGTACTCGGCCAGTTCATCTACTACGACGCCATCGTCATGCACGGCGACGGCGGTGACAGCACCAGCTTCAGCAGCATCCGCAGGAAGGCCCTCGCGAAGGCGAGGCCGCCGGCTCAGGGCGGCGACGAGAAGACGTACCTGAACGCATTCCTGGACGCCCGGGTCTGGGCGATGAAGCAGGAGGAGGCGCACGAGGACACCAGCCGGGTCGACACGGCCCAGCGGGTCTTCGTCAGGAAGAACAACTTCAACCTCGACACGCCGCTGGACTGGCACGTCTACGGCGAGCACTTCCACATCAACTGAACATCGACCGACCAGGCAGGACACGGAGGGCCGGGTGACCGCGCACACGCGCGGGCACCCGGCCCTCCGGCACACGACCAAACGATCGATTCGCTCAACTCGGTTGAATTACTTGAGCACTTGACCACAGCGGTGCTAGAAACCGGTTGCTTCGCAACGCCATGCCCCCGGCTCCGGAGACCCGATGATGACTCCCTGGACCCGTCGCGGCTTCCTGCGCGCGACCGGCTGCACCGCCTTTGCCCTGTCCGTCCCCGGCCAGGCATACGCCGCAACGGCCGCCGACGCCTACGACTCGCTCCGCGCCACCTGGCGCGATCTGATCCTCGGCACCGGCTTCAGCCCCACCGCCGAGCCGTTCAGGACCAGACTCGCCGAGCTCGGCGCCGCCGCCACCGGCCGGCGCGATTCCATGGCCCCGACGAGCGGCTCGCTCTGGCCCGATCTCGTCTTCGCCGACCCGGAGCCGGACACCGACCAGGAGTCGTTCGGCTACTCCGCGAGGATCGTGGACAGTTACGCCCGGCTGAGGACCATGGCCGAGGCGTACGTACGCCAGGGGACCGGCCTCACCGGGAACGCCGCCCTCGCGGCCGACGTCCTCACCGGCCTCGACCACCTCTACGCCCAGGTCTACAACGAGAACCGGACGCGGTACGGCAACTGGTGGAGCTGGCAGATCGGCGCTCCGCAGCTCTTGCTCGACGTCTGCGTGCTCATGTACGACCAGCTGTCGGCCACGCAGCTCGCCCACTACTGCGCGGCCGTGGACCACTTCGTACCGGACTCGGCGGTCGCGAGCTACACCGGCACGAGCACCGGCGCCAACCGCGTCGACCTGTGCCGCGTCCTGGCGCTGCGCGGCGTCGTCGGCGAGAGCTCCGCGAAGCTCACCCTCGCCCGGGACGCGCTCTCGCCCGTCTTCCCGTATGTCACAACGGGCGACGGGCTCTACGCCGACGGATCGTTCATCCAGCACACCTATGTGCCGTACACCGGCTCGTACGGTGCCGTCATGCTCGGCGGCATCGGCATGCTGATGGCTCTGCTCAGCGGCTCCAACTGGGCCGTCACCGACCCGGACCGGCAGATCGTCCTCGACGCGGTCGAGGGTGCCTGGGCCCCGTTCCTCTACAACGGGCTGATGATGGACGGCGTTTCGGGCCGGGCGCCCAGCCGCGGCGTTCAGGCCGCCGACCCCAAGCAGATCCAGCAGGACGACCACACCCGTGGCCATGGCATCCTCGCCGCGATCGTGCTGCTCGGGCAGGGCGCGAGCAGCACCGAGAACGCCCGCTGGCGCGGTCTGGTCAAGGGCTGGATGCAGCGCGGCTACTACAGCCCGGCGACGAGCGACGCCTCGCTGGGCCTGGCCGCGCTCGCCCGGCTCACCGCCGTGCAGAACGACACCTCGGTCTCCGCGATCGCCGAGCCCATCGGACACCGGCTGTTCGCCGCCATGGACCGGGCCACCCACCGCAGGCCGGGCTGGGCCGCGTCGATCAGCATGGCCTCCAAGCGGATCACGTACTACGAGACCGGCAACGGCGAGAATCTGCGCGGCTGGCACACCGGCGACGGAATGCTCTACTGGTGGGGCGACACCTACGGCAACGGGCAGTACTCGGACGCCTTCTGGCCCACGGTCGATCCGTACCGGCTGCCTGGCACCACCGTCTCCAGGAAGCCGCTGGCCGATGCGGCGGGCGGCGACTGGGGTGCGTCCCGGCCGGACGTCAACTGGGTGGGCGGCGCGACGGACGGCCGGCATGCGGCCCTCGGCCAGTATCTGAAGGGGCTCTCCAGCACCCTGGTGGCCAAGAAGTCCTGGTTCTGTCTCGACGACACGATCGTCTGCCTGGGCGCCGGCATCAGCTGCACGGACGGCGCGGCCGTCGAGACGATCGTCGACAACCGCAATCTCGGCGCGGCCGGGAACCACACCCTGACCGTCGACGGCACGGTCCAGCCGGCCGGCCTCCCCTGGTCCGCCACCTTGGCCGCCGCCGACTGGGCGCACATCAGTGGCTTCGGCGGCTACGTCCTCCCCGGCGGCGCGACGCTGAAGGCCCTGCGGGAGCAGCGCACCGGCCGGTGGAGCGACATCAACAAGGGCGGTTCGACCACGGCGATCTCCCGCCGCTATCTCACGCTGTCCGTCGACCACGGCACCGCCCCGGGGAACGCGACGTACGCGTACCTGCTGATGCCGGGAGCGAGCACCGCGCAGACGTCGGGGCGCGCGGCCGACACCGGCTGGCTCCGGATCCTCGCCAACACCAATGACCAGCAGGGCGTACGGGTGGACTCCCTCGGCTTCACCGGCGTCAACTTCTGGTTCGGCGGGACCGTGGGCGACCTGGTGGCGAGTGCGCCGTGCGCGGTGATGATCCGGGAGCAGAGCGACGGCACGGCGGTGATCTGCGTGTCCGACCCGATGCGGATGCAGACGTCGCTGACGCTCACCTGGAACCGTGCCGTCGCCTCCGTGATCTCCAAGCCGGGCACGGTCTCCGGCGCGACCACCGGCTCCTCGCTGAAGCTCACCTTCGGCGACCTCAGCGGCACTTCGGGTGCGACCCAGAAGATCACCGTCAGGCTCGGCTGAATCGTCCAGACGACCGGCGGCTGATTCCTGCGCTCACCCGGACCGCCGGTGCCGCCGGAACCTTCGGCGGCACCGGCGGTGTGCCGGACGGCGGCGGCGGATCAGTGGACCGCGACGCTCTCCTTGTCGCTCACGGTGGCCTCCTCCTGCTCCGAAATCGCCTTCTTCCCCAGGTGGTTGAAGGCCACGTTCAGCACGATCGCCACCACGCACCCGGTCGAGATGCCCGAGTCGAGCACCACCAGGAGGTCCTTCGGGAAGGCGTGGTAGAACTCCGGCGCCGCGATCGGGATCAGCCCGACCCCGACGGCGGCCGCCACGATCAGCGCGTTCTCGCCCTTCTCCAGCGCTGCCGCGGCCAGGGTGTGAATGCCGCTCGCGGCCACCGAGCCGAAGAGGACGATGCCCGCGCCGCCGAGCACCGGCAGCGGCACCAGGGCGATCACGGAGGCTGCGACCGGGCTCAGGCCCAGCAGGACGAGGATGCCGCCGCCGGCCGCGACGACGTAGCGGCTGCGCACCTTGGTCATGGCGACCAGGCCGATGTTCTGGGCGAAGGCGCTGCACATGAAGCCGTTGAAGAGCGGGCTGACGGCGCTGCCCAGGGTGTCGGCGCGCAGGCCGCCCTCGATGATCCGCTCGTCGGCGGGCCGGTCCACGATCTTGCCGAGGGCGAGCATGTCGGCCGTGGACTCGGTCATGCAGACGAGCATCACGATGCACATGGAGACGATCGCGGCGATCTCGAACTGCGGGGCACCGAAGTGGAACGGCGTCGGGAAGCCGACCGGATCCGCGTTCCTCAACGCGTCGAAGTCGGTCATCCCCATGGGGATGGCGAGGACCGTACCGGCGACCAGGCCGAGCAGGATGGCGATCTGCTGCAGGAAGCCGCGCAGCAGTTTCCGCAGCGCGAGCACGATGACGAACGTGAGCGCGGCCATGCCGATGTTCTTCGTCGAGCCGAAGTCGGGTGCGGCGGAGTTGCCGCCCTGGGCCCAGCGGAAGGCCACCGGGAGCAGGGACACCCCGATCAGGGTGATGACGGTGCCGGTGACGACGGGTGGGAAGAACCTGACGAGCCGGGAGAAGTACGGGGTGAGCACGAAGCCCAGCACACTGGCGACGATGATCGCGCCGAAGATGACGGCCATGCCGTCGTAGCCGCGGTCCTTGCCGATGGCGATCATCGGGGTCACTCCGGCGAAGGACACGCCGTTGACGAAGGGGAGGCGGGCTCCGACCCGCCAGAAGCCGAGGGTCTGGAGCAGGGTGGCTATGCCCGCGGTGAAGAGGCTGGCGCCCATCAGGAACGCGGTGTCCTTGGCGCTGAGGCCCACGGCGGGGCCCACGATCATCGGCGGGGCCACGACACCCGCGTACATGGCGGCCACGTGCTGCAGGCCGCTGGTGAACATCTTGAACGGCGGGAGCGTCTCGTCGACCGGGTGCTTCCGGTCTTCGGGGGCGGCGCCTGCATTGGGCTGAATCCTGGGCTGTGCGGCCACGGGCGGTTCCTCCGGTCGGGTAACACATCGGCGGTGACGTGGGTGTCAGGGAGGTGGTGCTGAGTGGTGCGAAGTGCTGCAGGTGGTGCGTCGTGATGTGGTGCGCCCAAGAGAAAGCGTGCCGATGGGGTGGCGACACGAGTCACCGCCCCGGGGGGTGCGTACCTTTGGCGCACGCACCCCCCGGTGACGGTTGCCGTGGACCCCGCTCGGGTCCACGGCCGCCGGGCGGGGGGCGTCCCCCACGGGCGGTCTCACGGGGGGGTGGGGGT